>JBKQKK010000343.1:0-6021 GCA_052147535.1 Solirubrobacteraceae bacterium
GAGAGAGGCTGGTCCGCTAAAGGCCCTCACACGGGCAGGCAAAGCGAGGCCTTCTCTCGGCGGCGGTCGAGACACCAACACCAATAAGGATGACCTATGGGCAAAGCAGCGGTCTCGTCGGCCGAGCGGAGACGGCTGCTCTTCCGTCTCGTGCTTGCTGGCGAACGGGATCGCGGCTAGCGGGTTGATGGGTCGGCTCTGCGCCTACTGCGGCGGAGGCCAAGTCGTGACGCAGGCCGAGGCGGCGAGGTACGGTCCCGACCTGATCGACGAGGTTCCTTGTCCGCACTGCGAAGGGGCCGGCACGATCAGCCTGATGAGCACGGTCTGCCGCTACCGCGGCGGCGACCGCGTCGTCAGCGCCGCCATGGCGGCGAGCTGCCACCCAATGAGATCGACGAGGTCCCATGTCCGCGGTATGAAAGAGCTGGCACCATCGGGCTTGCGGGAGCGGTTTGCGTCTCCGCGGAGGCGACACGGTCGTTTCGGCCGCGACCGCATCTGAGTTTCCAGCGCGTCGCAGGGCGCCGATCCGGTATGAGGTGCGCATCCGGTTCCGAAGCGACAATCAGGATGAGCGGGCAGGATACGGCCACGTCTCGGAGACTGTTTCACGGTCCACGATCAGACAGGCATCCCGTCCAATGTCGACCGCTTCGACGTCGCCACGACGGTTGAAGGTGGCCGCGACCCAGGATTCATCAGGGTCGTATGAGCGCTTGACCTCGACCGATGCCGCCCCGCCGGGTAGCGGCCGCCGCACAACTGCGTCAGCAAGCTCGGTCAAGGGCACCGGCTGTGGGAGCTCGCCGCTCACCGCTCGGCCGGGGGAGGTGAGGCTGACCGCGCTTCGTCGTGCCAGCAGCCATGCCACCCCGCCATCGGCTCCCAGCTTCGGCAGCAGCCCGCGTCCCACGTGCCATGGCGTCAGCACCGCGACGCTGCCACGGTCGCCAGAGCGCACCAGTTTTTCTGGCAAGGCTCGGGTGGAGCCATGGTGTGGGACCTTCAACGCACTGTGATCGGAGAGCTCTTTCTCGCGTGCGCTGCTGAGGACGGAGGCCCACTGTGGTCTCGGGAGGTCGGCTCCGAGCACGATCCGCGCCTCTTCCCAGGAGATCAGTACCGGGGTTGAGTAGGCGTTGGGCGCCTGTACCGGGTCCGGTCTTCCCGCCTTCAGATATTCGTCGTTGGGATGGAGGATCTCGATGGTTCCGCTGCCGAGCTGGAGCGGCGCGTCATCGGCGGTCAGTTCCCATCTGTGTTCAGGATGTCGCTGCCAGTCGGCGCTGATCGCCGCGAGTGCCTTGACCCGATTCGATGTGGCCAGGACGCGGGCGGCGTCGTCATCCTCGGTGAACCCCTCCTGTGGTAGGTGTAGGCCCACCAGGCCGACGCGCCCATCAGCGAATCGGGCTACGAGGCGATCGAAGCCGCCAACGTGGTCGTCGTGCGGGTGCGTGAGGATCAGTACGGCCGCGCGCTCCTGGCGGCTTGTCAGCAACTCGGCGGCGGGTATGAAGTCCACTGAGCCATACGGCCTGCTCAGCGAATCGCAGATCAGCCAGCCGCCGTCAGGGATGTAGACCGCGACCGACTCGCCATACCCAGGTCCGAAAACGACGATGTGGAGGCGGTCCGTCGACAGGCGTCCGGACAGGTCTGCGATCGGCATCTACACGGCAGCGCGCAGATACCGATCTGGGTCGTCCTCGTTGGGATAAGTCGAGTCCTCCCAACGAAGCCGCGGATGCCTCACGGCGACCACGTGCTGACCGTCGTCGCCGTAGAAGCCGATCTCTAGGAACTCCCCGGCCTGGAGCGACGACGGATCGCCCGAGTCCTTCCACCAGTCGGCGAGCGTCTTCAACGGCAGCTCGACGTACCCATACTCGGGGCCGACGCCTGGTGTGATGTCAGCGACATCCAGCTCCACGACATCCGAGGACACGCTCGCGACCTTCGCTGCCAGCCAGCGGGTGAGACCCGTGTTGCGCAGTCGCTTTGGAAACCGCCACCAGTCTGGCTTCAGGTAGATGGCCGGAACGTAGCTGCCATGCTCCTGGGCCTCGCGCAGAGCCCACAGCCGATCGTGGATCGCCCTGAAGCGGGAGTCGCCTGCGACTTCGGGAGGTAGGCCACGCAGCACCGTCTGGGTGTGCCGAAGCTCGCCGCGATAGAGCAGGTTGCGAGCAACGTGAAGGTGCAGGCCGAAGTACACGGGCTCGGACGGGTCGGGCTCGAAGGCCTCGTTGGCGTCCAGCCATGCCGACCAGGCGTCGTCGATCCTCGACTGTGCGATCAGAAAGTTGATGAGCCTTGACCAGAACCAGGCATGCTCAGGCCGCTCGTCGACAGCGAGTCGGTAAAGCCGCTCAACCTCGTCGGGGTCGACGCTGGCACCGGGCGTCCCGGCCTGCCGGTCGAGGTTGAAGGCGCGGTAGTGGGCGGCGTAGGCGTTGCTCGGATCCCAATTGAGTGCGACCTGGAAGACCTCTGCCGCCGTGGCGGGGTCCCGTTCGTCAACGGAAAGGTGGTAGCCGAGGATGTTGAGCTGATCGACGAAGAAGGGCTGGTAGGTCTCGAGCTCGAAGATTCCGGCATTGGAAGCGTGGTGGAAGGCCTCGATCGAGTCGCGCAAGCGTGCCTTGGTGCCCGCTTGCGGATCATCGAACCGGTGGCGGTAGTACTTCGCCAGCAGGCTGTGGACGACCACCTTGTCGTAGTCGATCAGCTTGCTGATCGACCGCAGCGACTCGTGCAGAACGAGTCCGCCGCGGCGCGCGAACAGCAGGCATTGTGTGGCGATCGCGGCGTCCCGCGCAGCAAGCTGGTGGAGTCTGAGCAGTCCGAGGAGGTCGCGGTCGAAGGGCTCACGCACCGCCGCAAGCCGCAGCCACAGGTCGCGCAGCAGCGGACTTTGGTCGTCAACAAGGTCCGCGAGCACCTCAACCAACGCCGCGCGATGCTCGACGGCGGTCGCGTCGATTCGGTCCAAGTCCAGCTCGCTGAAGGCGGCGATGGCTACCAGCAGACGGATCTGGAGCGGGGAGATCGACGGCAGGCTGGCACCAAACCTGTGTTCGACGAGGTTCTTCGCAGTAACCAACGACGGCGCATCGATCGCGCCAAGCACCGCGTCCGGGCTGCTTGCCGGATCGAGGCGGATAGCGTGATGTCGCCTCACGCGAACTGGCGTCGGCCCGGCGGTTACGGCCGGGATCGCGAGACCGTCGAAGACAAGATTCCAGATGTCGTGCACGAAGGTTGTGAAGTACGTCTCGTGCGGAGACCACGTGTCGGGCTCGTCGAGCAGCATCACGAACCGTCCCTCACGCCCCAGAGCAGCTCGAATACGCTTGAGCTTGGCGTCCCAGGGAGCCGTTGGGTCTCGAATGAGGTCGAGCGCTGCTTGGTTGAGGTCCAGACCCCCGGCGATGTCGATCAGCGCCGCGTGCGCAGCGTCGTAGGCCCGCGGTGGCGGCGTCACGAGGAGCGCCCGGATCGAACCGTCGCGGGCGAAGTGGTCGTGGAGCCCTTCGAGGACCGCGCTCTTGCCGGCGGTGGGCTCACCTAGGACGCTCCAGGTCGCATCTGACCCGGTTCCGGTCTCAAGCTCGCGTGCGATCTTCTCGACGGCGTCCTCAACCGTGTGCAGTTCGGCTGCTGGCATCAGCACAAAGCTATCGTCAATCAGACGTCGTCATTGCATGGACTGCCGGCCCAGGCTCACTCGCGACGCCGACCGCCATCGTCACCGCAGCCGGCATCTTGCGCGCGAGGCGGGATTTCGCGCCTCGCACGGCTGCATTCGTGTGTCGACCGACGTTCGTCAGCGTCGACGAATGCGTCGGGCGCCGGCGTCAAGCTCGCGATTGCATCCGAGACGGAGCGATCGTCCGGATCGGACCCGGTCGGTGCCGAGCGTCACAATCGTTGAGGCGCGCACACACTTTCTCAAGCGAGCCGAATCGCGCAGTAGGAGGACTGATGACAAAGCCGAATACCGCAGATGTTGCGGTCGCATACGCCCTCTGCCCCCGCAAGGCATATCTGCTCCTCTGCACGGATGAACAGGGCGCCCCACACGACTATCCACGTATCCTCGCCGCAGACCAGCATCGAAACCAGGCGAGTTACCTCCACGGTCTCCAACCAAGCCAGGGCGGCCGATCCGGTTATGTTGGGACGCTCCCACGTCGTGGCGGTGGGCCGCTCTGGGCCGCCATCCTCAAGACATCGGACTGTGAAGCCTATTGCGATAGGTTAACGCCCGCGCTCCGAGTCACCGCGGGGCCCGGCCAGCAATACGAGCCGACGCTGGTGAGCGGTACACATAAGATCACTCAAGAACAGCAGCTTGCCCTCCTGTTCATCGGCTATGTACTTGGGCAACTGCAGAACGTCCCGCCGTTGGCCGGCGCCCTTGTCGGCCTTGACGGACGGGTCCACAAGGTGTCGCTAAACCAGCGCCGCTACGCTGAACTTGAAGGAGTCATCGACACCTTGCGCACGTGGATACAGACGCCATCAGTAGATGCGCCGCCGGTAATCCTGAACAAGCATTGTCCGTTGTGTCCGTTTCGAGTCGACTGTCGGGCCAAAGCCGAGCACGATGATGACCTAAGCCTGCTGGAGAGAATGACGCCGAAAGCAAGGCAGCGCTACCGTGACCATGGCATCTTCTCCGTCAAGCAATTGTCCTACGCGTTTAGACCGCGTCGAAGGCGCAAACCTTCGCCCAAGACCCCGGTAAAGCACGTCTTCGAGTTGCAGGCACTAGCGCTCCGCACGGGTAAGACCTATCTGCACGAACCACCCGCACTCGTCCGCGAGCAAACCGAGATGTTCCTAGACTTCGAGGGCATCCCAGACCGGGATATCCAGTATCTCCTCGGCTTGCTGGTTTGTCAGGACGGCGACGTGAGCTACCACGCCTTCTGGGCGGACACGGACGCGGATGAAGGACGGATTTGGCACGAGTTCCTGACCACGCTCGCCGCCTATCCTGACGCGCCGCTGTATCACTACGGGCAGTATGAGGCACGCGCAATGAAGGTACTGCTCAAACGGTATCAGCCTGCCGCTGATCCGTTGTCGGGGCGATTGGTCAATCTCAACGCCAATGTGTATGGCAAGGTGTACTTCCCCGTTCGGTCAAATCGGTTGAAGGACATCGGCCGCTGGCTGGGCGTGTCCTGGCCAACCGCCGAGGCATCCGGCTTCGACAGCCTCGTGTGGCGCCATCGCTGGGATGAGAGTCACGACGACGCGGACAAGCAGTTACTGCTCGCCTACAACGAAACCGATTGCCAAGCTCTACGCGTATTGGCCGACGAACTCACGCGCCTTCGCGAGACCGGTGCTGAGGACCCCGGCGTTGACTCCAGCACGCGCCCCAAACAGTACGCCACGGACACAGGAGGGCGACTCCACCGTGAGTTCGAAACGATCCTCCGGTCGGCACACGCAGAGTACGAGCACACCAGGATCAGTCTGCGGCGGGATCAGCCGGCATCTCTTGAAGAGGATAAGAGGCGGGCTGGTGGACAGCCGGGACATCCCGGTCATTACAGCACGCCACCCAAGGCAACGAAAGTCGTGCGGGTATCACCAGGCCAAGCATGCCCGCGGTGTGGCCAGAGCCGGCTGCGTACCACTACGAAGCTGACCGACAAGACCATCGTCGACCTAGTCTTCACGGACAACGGCAGTCGGAAGACCGTCACGAAGTACGTGGGGACCACCGCATACTGCCCACAATGCGGTGGACAGTCCAGCGTTCCGCCAGCGGTCGGCGCGCTTCCGAAGTTTTCCTTCGGGCGCGGCTTGCAAGCCTGGGCTATCTACCAGCGTCTGGTGTTGCGCTTGCCCTACCGCGTAATCACTCAAGCGCTAGTGTCCCCCGCCGTTAATTCGTTGCAGAAGTCGTGAGATCGACTGCAGGATCTCTTCTGCGGTCTTGGTCCAGATGAACGGCTTGGGGTTCTCGTTCCAGGCGGCGACCCAGTTGCGGATGTC
>JBKQKK010000344.1:0-3849 GCA_052147535.1 Solirubrobacteraceae bacterium
TCGCCGAAGGACTGCAAGACGAACAGATGGCCGTCGATGTCGCCTATGACGGCCTACAAGCAGCAACCAAGCTCGATCTCAACACCTACGACGTGGTCGTTCTCGACCGCGACCTCCCCGGGGTGCACGGCGACACCATCTGCCGCATGATCACCGAGCGCGAGAACCCGGCAATGATCCTCATGCTGACCGCATCCGGCACCCCAGCGCAACGTGTCAGCGGCCTGCGCCTCGGAGCCGACGACTACCTCCCAAAGCCATTCCATTTCCCCGAGCTTGTGCTCCGCATCCGTGCTCTCGCCCGCCGCCGGCCGACCGCTCAAGCCAGAATCTTCCGGGCGGCCGGAATCGAACTCGACCCTCTACGCCACACCGCCACCCGCGACGGACGACGGCTCGAGCTCTCAGCCAAAGAGTTCGCGGTGCTCGAAGCGCTGATGCGCGTCCAACACGCCGTCCTCAGCGCCGAAGACCTCTTCGCCCAGGCATGGGACGAGAACACCGACCCGTTCACCAATACCGTCCACGTCACCATCAGCCGACTGCGACGCAAACTCGGAGAACCCCCAGCAATCGAAACCATCACCAACGTCGGATACCGGATCACAGAATCCCCCTGAACCCGCAGGACCCGTCGCGTAGTTCGGAGCGTCGCGGCCGCCGACGCCGGCCGCGCGGTTCACACGGAAGCGCTCGCTGCCGCGTAAGAAAACATCGCTCGTCGTACCCCAGTGGCACCCACGCAGCTGTCGTCGCGGAGCAACACCCTGCCTGGTGCTCGCTTAATGCGAGACCGTGCGAACCGGTAGCCACGAACCATCCAGGGCGCAAACACCGACGGGAGTCGGCGGATCCGGCGACGAGGCAACCCGATGTTCGAGTGAAGCGGCAACGACCCTGAGCTGACCGCTTCAGGCGTCTGTTGAGCGTCGAGCAGTAGCCGACGACGGTGGACAACGCCGACGACCCGGCGCGTGGGCGCAGGCGTGATTCAAAGTGTCCGATGGGAGCAGTCTGGCGATGGCCGCCGAGGCTGCTGCTCGGTGATGGATGGAGCCATCCATCATCCGGGGGCGGGCTGCCGCCGTCGTCCACAGAACCGGTCGGCGTTAGCGGGGAGCCAGCTAGCACCGCTGCCTCCTTCCGCGGAAGAGCAGGGCTCTCGGAGCGACAAACCACGCTGATCTCTCGGAGCGACAAACCACGCTGATGAGGCCCGGTCGAGGCGTGCTAAACGGCGTCGGCGCGCGTAGAGTGAACGTGACCGTCCGCGCACGTGCATCGTATCTCTCTGTTGTGCTGATCGCTGCCGGTCTGCTGGCTGTAACCGCCGACGTCGGTAGGTCGGCGGTTGATGGCTGGGTGTCCTCCTCGACCGCAAAGAGCGATGCAGTGTCGACCCGGGGGGTCGCGACGCGGGCTGTGGCGCGGACAACACCGGCGAATCGGCAGGCTGCAATTCGCGATTCCGCGCGCTTACTGGCCGGGGTGATTCCCCCGCCCGGTGCGGTCGTCGTGTCGCAGCGAAACGCGATCGGGCCGCAGCGAAGAGTGCCGCTGCTGACGGGGGCGATTGCGAGCGCACTTGCCTTCGAACGGTGGAGCGTGCCCGCTCAGCCCGGCGTGGTGCTGTCTTACGTCGAGTCGCATCTCCCGCCCGGATCGAAGCTGTTCAGCACCGGGTCCGGGGGCCCGAACCCAGGCTTCCAGTCGGTGATCCGATCGTGGGCGCCGGTAAGCGGCATCCTCAATACCCGCTGGCTGGAGATCGATGTGACGGGCCTGTCCTCCGGCGGGACGGATCTGTCCGCCGAGTCGCAGTCGCAGTGGGTCGTTGTTCGACCCACACGAGAGCGAGTCCCGTCAGGTGTCACGGAGGTCGACGTCACGGAGGGACTTCCCGGCCGTTCGCCGCAGTTCTCGCGTGCTGTCACCGCGCCCAGCACTGTGGGAAGCCTTGTGGCCCTCTTCAAATCGCTCGGAATCGTTCAACCCGTCGCGATCAACTGCCCGGTGGAGACCGTCGGGCCGATCGTCACCGTGGCATTTGGCGCCGCCACCGGCCAGGTTCTCGCATCGGCTACCGTCGACGCGCAGGCAGACTTCTCATGGCCCGACAGCGAGCCAGGCTGGGCCTGCTATTCGATCGGTTTCGTTGCCAGCGGTCACCGCTTCGACTCGCTCATCGGGAATGTGATCAGCCCGATCGACCACCTGCTGAACGCCCATCTATAAGAACGCCACCAGCCACCAAAACGGCCGGCTCCGACCGATCGCGTAGACATCAGCCGAGAATCGATCAGCGACCTAACAACCGGGCCCGTGCGTCTGCGGGGCGACCAGATACTTGCAGCTCAGGCTGCCGTCTCAGTCCCGCTCGTCGCCGGAAGCAGGGCGCCCGGGATTGCGTGCAGAATCCTGCAATTACGTAAGCACGCTTCGAGGGCGGCGGTCTCGGGATTGGCGCAAGCATGACGGCGCCCGCCGAAGACCGAAGAGAATTCGGCCCTGCTTCCGCTGGTCTGCGGGTACCGGGCAGCGCGTCGCAGCAGACGCCCGCGAACGATCGACTTCTCACTGAGTTGCGAAGCGGTCGCTCCGCGAGTCGACGAGCGGCTGCGTCCGAACGGGCAAAGCGATCGTCCGCCACGATTCCGGCAGAGGTCTCGCAGGGCGCAGTTCAACCCATGTGCCGCGCGCACCTGAGCAAAGAGCGATCCCCAGCTGATTGGGGTGTTGGTGTCCACGATGATCACGGTGTGGCTGAGCGCCAGGGGGCGAACCGCCTCAACCAGTGCCCCAATCTCGTTGACCGCATCTGGCCTCAGAGAATCACGGTGAATCTTGTGTCGGCCAGCGACCAGTCGAGCCCGCATCCGCTGCTCAACCAAGCTCCGAGCACAGTGGCAGAAGATCTGTACGTACCCTGTGAATTCTGTCTCGGCCCGGCGCCGGCGGTCACCGCGCCACCATCCCTCGACGACCGCATTAGGAAACGATGCACTCAGACCGAAGACCACTTCGGCCGCTGCGTCACCGATCAGAAAAGACCATGCCTCGTCCCGACAACCCAGTACGTCCGCTAGACGCTCCTTGACCGCGTCTAGCCTCAGCAACGGAAAGCCTAGTTCAGACGCGACGGCGGCGGCTACCGTAGACTTCCCGGTCCCAGGCGCTCCAGATACTACGAGTTTGCCGTCTCGCTCAATCATCTCATCCCGACACGATTACCACTTCAGGGTATCGCTCGCTTCGTAGCTCCCGTCGGAGTCCTCTGCGTCACGGGTGCACCCTGACGTCCAGGTCTACCCCAGGTCTACCTCCCGTTCGCTTCTTAGGAGTCGCGACTTAATTATTCCTCCGTTTGGGAGGGTTGGGGTGCCGTACTGTCGAACCGTTGGGCATGATCGATTGCCAAGCGGTGGGATGGGGTGGATTGCGAGCGCCTCAGGCCGTGCACATCACCACACGGCGTGCCGGGCGACCCGCCCACCGCCACCATCCAGCATCTCGCTCAACACCCCCGCGAGAGCCAAGAAAGCCCACTTAGCCGAGGGTGTAGGTGGCTTTGGTTGCGCCGCTGATCGCCGACCAGGATGAGCCTGCGCCGCCTGAGGACTCCTGCCACTGGTAGGCGTAGGATTTTGCGGTCGGGCTCCAGGTCCCGTTGGTCACCTTCTGGGGCTGGCCTTGCCGGGCTGTGCCGCTGATTTTGGGAAGGGCTGTGTTCACTGGAGCGCCGACAGGCCCGACCACGGCAGATGTCGCCGTGCCCTGCCCGACTTGTGCGGAGGCTGTTAGTAGTGCTCTGGTAGGTTGTGTTACTCGCGTTTGGGTGGTCGGCGTAGT
>JBKQKK010000345.1:0-5066 GCA_052147535.1 Solirubrobacteraceae bacterium
GCGCGAGAACGTGATCGACGCGCTGAAGGAGCTGCTCGCGGTGCGGTTCGGATCACCCCCCGAGCTTCCCGACCCCGCCGACAGCGACTCGCTGGAGCTAACGATCGCGGCGTGAAGCGCCGCGAGCTCGAGCGTCATCCGCGCGCTCACGGCGCCGAGCCTCTGCGCGAGGGAGCCTGGCACAGCGTGTGGGCAATCGGCGGACCCGAGAGCGAGCGGATCGCCGCCGTCCCCCGCCACGGCGAGATCAAGACCGGCACCGTGCGCGGGATCTGCAAAGACCTCGACATCCCGGCACCAGCGGGTCGCTGACGCCCCCGTCATGACGGCTGCCGGAGCGCGGGCGCGACTTGGATCCGCGTCGGTCGGTCACCCTCGCCGAACTTGGCTTCCCAACGCTCCATGGCAGGGACTTCAGCAGCCTCCTCCGAGTCGGCTTCGACTTGGAAGTTCATTTGCTTGGGGATGTCGGTGGGGTGCGGCCCGCGCGAGTATTCGTCGATCATGAAGACATCGAACAGCATGCACACGATTATGCGAGCAGCTGCGGACGCTGCCGAAGAGATGACGGTGGGTTCGCCTGCTAGTTGGGCCAGTGGTGAGAACCGTGTCACCAGCGGCAAACGAGAGTTGGCCAAGCGGGGCCTTCCGGCCTTTCTACGCCCTTCCGGGGTCGGTCCGGTTCCGGATCGACAGCGGGAGACGGAACTTCGCGGCTTGCGGGCTTCCGAGAATCTCACGCTCAGCCGGGCGGATTGTTCCGTTTCTGCGCGTTCTCGGAACTCTCTTGCCCGCTCGTTTGCCGCTGGTGACACGGTTCTTACCAACACCCCTTGTAACTTGTAGACGAACCCTGCTCGCCTGGCCAGCAGGCGATTCGCTCAGACGTCAGCGAAGAACTCGGCGAGGACCTCGAAGCCTTCCTTCCTCCGCACTCCCAGCTCGTATTCCGCCAGGAGATCGCAGAGGCGGTAGCCGTCGACCCGGGCGCAGCGGCGACGGTGGGATTGACGGGATCGGCGTCTACCGGCTGTCGCTACATCCCGCTGCGGCACACCCACCGGCCAATCGGGCACCCCGATGCCCCCTCGCCGGAAGGTGTCCCGTAAGACCCGCCCGAGAAAATGCCCGGTGACGGGGCGTCATATGGACCACTTTGGTCGTGAGTGGGCTCCTCGTCGGCTAAGCGCGGGTCTCCACCGAAGGCCCGACCGCGGCGCGTCACCCTGCCGCACGGCGGCTTGGGCGCCGCTTCAGGTCCGCTTCCCGGACGCGCGGGGTTTTGCGGTCGGCTTCGGCGCTGGTGACGGCGCGGCCTTGGCTGCGGCCTTTGGCGCTGGTGACGGCGCGGCCTTGGCTGCGGGCTTGGGCGATGCGCTGGGCGCTGGTGACGGCGCGGCCTTCGCTGCGGCTGGCGGCGACGCGCTCGCGTCAGCTTGCTCGTCCTGGCCGTCGACAATGACGGGGGCGGTGCTGGTTAGCGGGACCGCCGCCCTGATCGCCTGCAGCGTGTCGCCGTGGGCCTGCTCGCCGCCTAGCGGCGTCGCGGCCAGGCCGGCCGTGGCGCGGGTGGCCGCGGCCGCTTGGGCGAGGCTGGCTGCGAGCTCCTCCGCCTGGTCGGGTGTGAGCGTGCGCCCGGGGAAGGTGTCGCTGCCGTCCTGGTTGATCAGGCCGAGCGCAACGACCGCGCTACCTCCGGGGTCGAGCACGTCGTCGACCAGGATCAGTTCGTTGGCGTGATCGGTGGAGATGGTGATGGTCATCGCGTAATCGTTGCAAAACCCTCGGATGCGGCCCGTGAGAGACATCCGCGCGCGAAGTCACTGCAGGGCGGCGAGGACCGCGCTCCGTGGATCGACGGCCCGACTCACGACCGGGCTCGATCCGGTGGGAGGGTCTGGCGGACGAAGCGGAGTGTGGTGCACCGCAGCGACGGCGGCGACGAGCGGCACGGGGAGAGGGATGCACGGCAGGAGATCAGTCAGCCACCAACGGCGGGGCACATCGGGCGCGCCTGATCACTGACGGATTTCTTAGGTCCTTCCCACGGCGTTCCGACACACCGCGCGTAGAAATGCTCGTGTCCACAAACAGGGCGACACGAAGAGCACACCATGACACCGTCAGCAACCCTTACACCGCAGCATCGGCCGGGGTTCGAGCGAGCGGGCGCACCCGGTCCGTCCCCGACCCTCGACCTCGACATCGTCATCCCCGTCTTCAACGAGGAGCGCGTGCTGGTGGCATCCGTCACCCTCCTGCGTGACTTCCTCTCCGGCGAGCTTCCGTTCTCGTGGCGGATCGTCATCGCCGACAACGCGAGCACGGACGGCACCCCCCAGATCGGCCGCGCTCTGGCTGCCCGCTTCCCGGACGTCACCTACCTGCGCCTCGAGCGCAAGGGCCGCGGCCATGCGCTGCGGGCCGCCTGGTGTGCGAGCGCCGCGCGGGTCGTTTGCTACATGGACGTCGACCTTTCGACGGACGTGCGGGCGCTGCTCCCGCTCGTCGCCCCGCTCCTATCCGGGCACAGCGAGGTGGCGATCGGCAGCCGCCTCGCGGTCGGCGCGCGGGTCGCCCGCGGCGGCAAGCGCGAGTTCATCTCGCGCTTCTACAACCACCTGCTGAGGTTCGTCTTGCGGGCGCGCTTCACCGACGCCCAGTGCGGGTTCAAGGCGGTGCGGGCCGATGTCCTCCCCGATCTGCTGGAGGGGGTGCGTGACGACGGCTGGTTCTTCGACACCGAACTGCTCGTTCTCGCTCAACGCCGGGGCATGCGCATCCACGAGGTCCCGGTCGATTGGGTGGATGATCCCGACTCCCGCGTGGACATCGTCGCCACCGCCCTCAGCGATCTGCGCGGGGTCGCCCGGCTGCTCCTGGGCTCGCCCGTCACCCGGTTCGTGCTGATCGGGATCGCCTCGACGATCGCCTACGCGCTGCTGTTCCTCGCCCTCGCTGACCCGCTCGGATCGGGCTGGGCGAACGCCGTCTCGCTGGCGGTGACCGCGGTCGCCAACACGGCCGCCAACCGCCGCCTCACCTTCGGAGTGCGCGGACGCGAGGGGATCATCCGCCATCAGGCGGGCGGCCTGGCGATCTTCGCGCTCGGCTTGGCGCTCACGACGGGCGCCCTGGGGCTCCTGCACGCGGTGGATCCGCGCTCCCCCCACCTCCTGGAGGTCACCGTGCTGATCCTCGCCAGCG
Source organism: Solirubrobacteraceae bacterium (assembly GCA_052147535.1). Classification (GTDB taxonomy): domain Bacteria; phylum Actinomycetota; class Thermoleophilia; order Solirubrobacterales; family Solirubrobacteraceae; genus Palsa-465. The sequence goes on from JBKQKK010000345.1 coordinate 3,208, forward strand.
TCCTGGCCACCGTGGTCCGCTACCTCGGCCTGGCGTTCCTGGTGTTCCGGTCCTCGCGCCAGGCACACTGTCCGGCGCCGCCGCGCCACCTCACCGTCCTCCCCTGATCACGAAAAGGAACTCCGATGAGTGCCACCACCCTCCCGCGGCCGGCGCAGCCGGCCGCCCGACCACACACCCCGACCCGGCTGCGGACCCTCGTCCGTGGCCGGGAGGCCGATCCGGCGTGGGCGCGCCCGGCGCTGATCGCGCTGCTGTTCACGACCGCCGCTGCGTACCTGTACAACCTGACCGCCTCGGGCGATGCCAACAGCTTCTACGCCGCGGCGGTGCAGGCGGCCACCAAGAGCTGGAAGGCGTTCTTCTTCGGCTCGCTCGACTCATCGAACTTCATCACCGTCGACAAGCCACCCGCGTCGCTGTGGGTGATGGCGCTGTCGGGCCGGACCTTCGGGTTCAGCAGCGCGAGCATGCTGGTGCCGCAGGTGCTGGAGGGCGTGGTGGCCGTCGGGCTGCTGAGCGCCGCGGTGAAGCGGTGGTTCGGCGCCGGCGCCGGCCTGCTGGCCGGCGCCCTGCTGGCGGTGACTCCGGTGGCTGCCCTGATGTTCCGCTTCAACAACCCCGACGCCCTGCTCGTCTGCCTGCTGGTCGCCTCCGCTTATTGCCTGGTTCGGGCGCTGGAGGGCGCCTCGACGGGGTGGATCCTCGCCGCGGGCACGCTGATCGGCTTCGCCTTCCTGGCCAAGATGCTGCAGGCGTTCCTCGTGCTGCCCGGCTTTGCGCTTGTCTACGCCTTGGCGGCGCCGACCGATCTGCGCCGTCGCGTGCTGCAGCTGCTCGGCGCGGCTGCAGCGGTGCTCGTCTCCGCCGGGTGGTGGGTCGCGATCGTCGCGCTGTGGCCCGTAGGGTCGCGTCCGATGATCGACGGTTCGCCTGACAACAACATTTTCAACCTCATCTTCGGCTACAACGGACTGGGGCGGATCTTCGGCGCCAGCGGCCCCGGGGGCGGGGGCGGCGGCGGGAACTTCAGCGGCGCGACCGGGATCTTCCGGCTGTTCAACGACGTGATGGGCGGCCAGGCGTCGTGGCTGCTGCCGGCGGCGCTGATCGCGCTCGTGGCCGGACTGGTCTGGACGCGGCGGGCGCCCCACACGGACCGCACCCGGGCCGCGCTGATGCTGTGGGGCGGCTGGCTCCTCGTCAGCGGTGCCGTCTTCAGCTTCGGCAGCGGCGTGATCCACACCTACTACACGGTCGCGCTCGCTCCGGCGATCGCCGCGCTAGTGGCGATCGGTGCGGCGGCCGCCTGGCGCCACCGCGATCGGCTGGAGGCTCGCGGGCTGCTCGCGCTCGCGGTGCTCGCCACTACCGTCTGGGCGATCGTCCTGCTCGACCGGACATCGACGTGGGAGCCGTGGCTGCGGCCGGTCGTGGCGATCTGCGGCGCGCTGGCCGTGATCGCGCTGCTCGCACCGGCGCAGCGGCGCCTGGGGCGCGCGGCCGCCGGGCTCGCCTGCGTCGCATGCCTGGCCGGGCCACTGGCCTACACCGCACAGACGCTGGCGAGCGCGCACACCGGCTCGGTCCCGTCCGCCGGCCCCACCTCGGCCGGCGCCGGTGGCTTTGGGGGCGGCCCGGGTAGCGGCTCGCTCCGCGCCCGCGGAGCGGCTGGCGCGGCTGGCGCGGCTGGCGCGGCTGGCGCGGCTGGTGCGCTGGAGGGCGCTGTCGTCGCGGCGATGCCTAGGCGCAGGCCGATCCCGAGGCTCAGGAGCAGCACGGCCAGGCCGAGGGACTGTCGGATGATCGGCTTCATGGGGAGTGGACCTTTTAGCGCATGCCCTGGATGTAGGAGGCGA
>JBKQKK010000346.1:0-10144 GCA_052147535.1 Solirubrobacteraceae bacterium
GTAAGCGGCCTGCGAGTCGTGGACACTTCGGCGATGCCCCAGCTCACCAGTCGGGGACCCCACGCTACGACCGTCATGATGGGCGAACGCGCTGCCGACTTCATGATCCGCGAATCCACCGCCGTCAGGTCTCGCGCGACAGCAGCGCTTCCGGCGGCGCCCCTCTCGCCGCGGCGGCGTGGCGGATCAGCGAACAAGGTGGCCTAACAAACTACCTGGGCGCCATCGCTTGCTCGGGTGACTTCCCGTTCGCAGAGCACGGAGGGGTCGGGCTGAGTTGTCCCGGAATGCCGGCCTCCCGCTGCATCGCGATGCGATCGGGATCTTCGCTCAAAAAGGGGCCGCGAGAACCCTGCCCGCCGTCCCGGCGCCGCCGATGATCATGTCGGGATGCGTGACCGGTGCCTGTCGCGAGTCCTTAGACCTAGCGCCGCACGGTACTCTTCCCGCCATTGTCACCAGGATGACACACGTGATGTCCAGCGACAGCCCTCGCGTCCCGGCCGATGACTTGGCAGGGGTGGCGATCGTGACCGGGGCTGCCCGCGGCATCGGCGCGGCGACAGTTCGGCGCCTGTCGCGCGACGGCTGGGCGATCGTCGCGGTTGACCGGTGTGCGGACGACCCGGCGCTCGGATATGAGCTGGCCAGCGAGCACGATCTGCAGGAACTGGTCGACTGGTGCGCGCGCGCCGATCTCGTCTTTCCGGTCATTGCTGACGTCCGGGACCAGAGTGCGCTCGACCGCGCCGTTTCGGTCGCAGTTCGCAGGTTCGGGCGACTCGACGCCGCGGTCGCGGTCGCCGGCATGATGCTTGGCGGCCCGCCACTGTGGGAGATGTCCGATGCCGCCTACCAGCTCACGGTCGACGTCAACCTAACCGGCGTCTTCCACCTTGCGAGGGCCGCCGTCCCCGCTCTGCTTGCCACGCCGGAACCCCGCAATGGGCGCTTCGTCGCAGTGGCATCGGCTGCTGCTTACCACGGGATGCCGCGGCTTGCCGCCTACGGCGCAGCGAAGGCCGGCGTCGCCGGACTGGTACGCGGCCTCGCTGCCGACCTCGCAGGCAGCGGCGTCACCGCCAACGGGGTCGCACCCGGCCCAACGTCCACCACAATGCTCGACGTCACCGCCGAGATCTACGACTTCGCCAATGTCAACGACTTCATGCACAACCCCCTTCACGGCCGCCTGCTGAGTCCGGACGAGATCGCCGCGCCGATCGTGTGGCTATGCAGCCGCGACAGCAACTCGCTCACCGGTCACGTGCTCCCGACCGACGCCGGCTTGACGACATGATCTGCCCGGCGACCCGTGAGCCACGGCGAAACATCGCATCACGCCTCATTGTCACGTCCGGCGACAACCCGGCGACACCGACGCGCGACTGCGTTTGGGCTCGCTCGACCGTCAATTCAGCGCGGACGTCGCAGTGACGGCGCGATCACCAAGCGCCGTCACGTCGGCGAGCGCGCGCCCTCGGCGATGTCCCTCAGAAGCCGGCGCATGATCTTGCCCGAGCGAGTCTTGGGAAGCTCGTCCATCCACAAGATGCGGCTCGGGCGAGCGATCTCGCCGATTTGCTCAGCGACTTGATCGCCGATCTGGCGCGCGAGCTCCGGCGAGCCCTCGAGGCTTCCCTGTAGGGTGACGATCGCGACGATCCCCTGTCCCGTGAGTTCGTCCGACTGCGCGACGACGGCCGCTTCGGCGACCTTCTCGTACTCGACAATCGCGGCCTCGACTTCGGCGGCTGAAAGGCGGTGGCCGGACACATTGATCACGTCGTCACTGCGGCCGACGATCCACAGATAACCGTCCTTGTCGCGGATGGCCGCGTCGCCGGCGAGATAGCTGCCGGGCCCAAACCTGGACCAGTAGGTGCGGACGTAGCGCTCGTTGTCGCCGTACAAGGTGCGCAGCATCCCCGGCCACGGACGCTTGAGAACCAGCAGGCCCCGGTCCCCGGTGACGGTCTCCCCGGACGACTCGTCCAGCACGTCGGCCACCACCCCGGGAAGCGGGTGGGCGACCGAGCCGGGCTTGGCGTCGGTCAACTCAGGCAGTGGCGAGATCATGATCTGCCCCGTCTCGGTCTGCAACCAGGTATCGACAATCGGGCAGCGCTCACCGCCGATCACTACGTGGTACCACAGCCAGGCCTTCGGGTTGATCGGCTCGCCTGCCGTGCCGAGCAGTCGCAGACTCGACAGGTCACAAGAGTTGGGATAGTCAGGCCCCCATTTCATGCCGACCCGGATTGCCGTCGGCGCGGTGTAGAAGATCGTCACGCCATAGCGCTCGATCAACTCCCACCAGATCGCCTTGGTGGGGTAATCCTGCGTCCCCTCATACATCACGCTGGTCGCGCCGTTGGCCAGCGGCCCATACACGACGTAGGAATGGCCAATGATCCCACCGACGTCCGCGGAGCACCAGTACACATCCCGCTCGGGATCCAGGTCGAAGACGTACCGGTGTGTCGCGGCGACGCCAGTGAGGTAACCACCGGTGGTATGGAGGATGCCTTTCGGCTTTGCGGTCGAGCCCGCGGAGTACAGGATGAAGAGCGGGTGCTCGGCGTCGAACGGCTCCGCTGGACACTCCGGATCCGCGCCCGCAAGCAGCTCGTCGTAGAACACGTCGCGGCCAGCGGCCATCGGCACATCGATGCCGACGTGGCGGACGACGACGATGTGCCGCAAATCCGGCAGGCCTCCCATGGACTCGTCGACAGAGGCCTTGACGGAAGCCACATTGCCCTTGCGCCGAGCACCGTCAACAGTGATCAACGCTCGGGCGCGAGAAACTTCCACGCGCCCCCGCACGGCCTCGACCGAGAACCCCCCGAACACGACATTGTGCAGCGCCCCGATCCTCGCGCAAGCGAGCATGGCCGCGACAAGCTCGGGGATCATCGGTAGGAAGATTCCGACGACATCCCCCTCGCCGACCCCGAGCTGCTTGAGGCCATTGGCAAGCCGCTGAACCTCCCCGTGCAGATCGGCATACGTGACCTTACGGTCTTCGCCCTCTTCTCCAACCCAGTGCAACGCTACGCGGTCACCACGCCCGGCCTCCACGTGCCGGTCAACGCAGTTGTGGCACGCGTTGAGCCGTCCGTCTGTGAACCACCTGTAGAACGGTGGACTCGACTCGTCGAGACCGGTCGTGAACGGCTCGTCCCAGTGCAGCTGGCGCGCCTGCTCGACCCAGAAGCCCTCGAGGTCACTGCCTGCTAGGCACTGCAAGGACGCCTCGCCAACTCGCTCCCGCGCGCTGAGCCGCGGCGGCGGGAACCGCTCTTGACGCATGAGCTGCTCAAGTCGGCGTTCGAGCTCCGCTCCGGAAGGCGGTCTTGCGCGTCGCTCGCCGCGGCCCTCTGCACGCATGGGCGAGTCCATCAGAGCCTCCTCAGCACAAGCCGGCTCCGTCGGGCGGGAGGCCCACCGGGGCCGAGTCGCAGCGGCGCGACCCCGGAAGCCGTCAGTTGTTGGTTGGTGGTTTCTGTAGGCCAAGGCACACCAACTCGGTGTCGCTGTGCCTGTGGATGACTTGTTCGCCGATTTCCCGGCTCCATGCCGGCGTCTTGTAGCCGTCGAACGGCAGTGCCGCCGAGAGAACGCTCTGTAGGCGCTGAGCCACACGGTGACGGTCTTGAGTTTGGCCATGAGTCGGTGGACCTTCGTGAGGTCGTTGCTCCAGATCGCGGCCGCGAAGCCGTACACCGTCTCGTACTCCGCGGGGACGAGCTCGTCGGCGTCGTGACTGGGATCGAGGTGACGAACAAGCCGAGGATCTCCACGTCGCAGACGCGGTGCACAGACGCCCTTGCGTTCGAGCACGTCGACGGACCACGCCTCCCTGGCGGTGCCAACCGTTGCGGTCTGAGACTGCTGCGTGTGGGTGGCCGCGAAGTCGCGGCTGGCGACCGTCGCAAGGAAGTCCTCCGAGCGCCTACGCGTGTCTTGACGATGCCCACAGATCCATCGTAGGGCACAGCACCCGCACAGGTGTACCACACGGCTCCGAACTGCTCCCGCCCGCCCGTATTGGCCCGACTCGCACGAAGCAAAATCTCGTAATGGTTATCCCGACTTGGGGTCGCTGGGGCGCCCGGTCGTCTGCGTCTCGGCGATTTGGGTGGTGAGCTGGTCGGGATAATCGGACGCGGTTGGTGGAGGCTTCCTGTCGTGGGTTTCTGCGATTTGACGGGAGGCTGTGATGAGACGGGCGAGGGTTCGCGCTTGGTGCGGGGGCCGTTAGTGCCGTGGGCGGCTGGGTTTGAGGGCTGGCTGGTGGCGCAGGGGTATTCGCCGTCGTCGGTGTATCACCGGGTATGTCTGCTGGCTGCTTTGAGTCGGTGGCTTGAGCGGGAGGGGCTGGCCGCGGCGGAGTTGACTGATGAGCGCACCGAGCTGTTCTTGGAGGTGTGGCGTGCTGCTGGGCGCAGGACGTGGGTGTCGTCGCGGAGCTTGGCGTTGCCGCTTCGGTATCTGCGTGAGGTCGTGGCGATCCCGCGGCCGGTGGCGGTGGTGCGCGAGGGTCCGTTGGAGGAGTTGCTTGACGGGTTCGGCGACCTGCCCGTCATCGAAACGGATCCCGTGGCGCAGCAGCAGCTTCGAGAGCCGATGCCGCGCGCGCATCAAATCCGCACGCACCGACTCGCGGGCGCGGACCAGGTCGCGTAGCGCTTCCTCCCGGCATGAGCATTCCCCCCACGGGCGTGTGGGAGAGCCAGCCAGTTCCTCCACGACGACTCGGACGGAACGCTCAGCAGCACAATCCATATGGTCTAAAGCGTTTTGCGGACGGCGGCCTTACCGGAGGTCGTTGGAGCCGCGGTGTTCTTCGGCGCGCTCGAGGCGACCTGCGTCGCCGTCGCCGCAGAGGACGCGGTCGCCTGCCCGCAGGGGTTGGTCGCCGTCACCTGCACACGGATGTAGTCGCCGATATCGGACGCCTGCGGCGTGTAGCGGGCGTTCGTGGCGCCGTTGATTGCCGTCCACGTCTTGCCGTCAGACGAGGACTGCCACTGATAGGCGTAGCTCTTGCCGGCGGGCTTCCAGGTGCCGGCGCGCGCCGTCAGGACCTTACCCTGCATGACCCTTCCGCTCGTCGTCGGCGCGACCGTATTGGCCGGCACGCCGGAGCTGACCTGCGTGGCCGTGGCTTCTGACGAGGCTGTGGCCTGGCCGTAGGCGTTGCTGGCCGTTACCTGCACCTGCAGGTAGTTGCCGACATCCGCAACCTGAGGCGTGTACGTCCTCGATGTCGCCCTGCTGATCGCGGTCCACGTTTTCCCGTCCGGCGAGGACTGCCATTGGTAGCCGTAACTCTTCCCGGCCGGGCTCCAGGACCCGCTGGTCGCCGTCAGCTTCTGGCCCTGCTGGACGGTGCCGCTGAGCATCGGCGGCTTGCTGTTGACCGGCTTTAAAGAGGGGACAGTGCGGGGCGCCGAATAGGCGGTCGTGTAGCCATTCTTGTTGGTGGCCTTCACCGACACACCGATCGTCTGGCCGGCGTCGGAGGCGTGCAGCGTGTACGACGCGCTGGTTGCACCGTTGGTCAACGGTGCAAAACCGCAACCGCACGGGCCCATGTCCCCCCACTGATAGGAGTAGCTCGTGGCGGCCGGGCTCCAGGACCCTGTGCTCGCCCGCAGGGTTTGGCCCTGCCTGGCCGTGCCGCTGACGCTCGGGACCTGCGTGCTTACCGGCGCGCCGGAGGTGATCGGTCCGTAGTCGGCGGAGTCCGCCACGCCCTGCTGGCCGCCAGCCGAGGCCGTCACCTCTAGACGGACGTAGTGGCCGACATCGGAGGATTCGATTTCGTAGTAATTCTCGGTCGCGCCCTCGATCGCCGTCCAGGTACTCCCATTGACCGAGGACTGCCACCGGTAGCTGTAGGCCTGCGGGGTCGGACTCCATGACCCAGTGGTGCCAACGAGGTAGATGCTGTTCAGGGCCGACAAGCTGATCTGCGGCGGCGCAGTGTTCTGGAGGACGGGAGCGGCCGCGACCGGACCAAGCGCCGCAGAGGTGAGCGTGCCGGACCCGAACTCGTTGACGCACGTCACGATCGCTTCAAGGTAGCTTCCGATATCAGCGCTGCTCACGTCGAAATCCCAGGACATCGCTCCGCTGATCGCCGTGTAGGGGCCACCGGCGCTGGAGGCTTTCTCCCACTGCACCGACAAGCTTGCCGGATCATCATTGCTCCAGGTCCCGTCGCTTACTACGAGCGTCTGACCGGCATATACGCTGCCGGTGATCGCCATCGAGCCCGAAGGCGATGGCGCCGGACCGGAGAGCGTAATGACGGTGTAGTCGTAGCCGTACGTCGTCCCATCCGCGTTGGTTGCGACCAGACGATAGTCGTAGGTCGCTTCCGGAGTGAGTCCGGTCAGTGTCGTCGTGACCTGGACGGGTCCGGCCGCGGCGCCGATGTCGACGGGCTGGGTCTGCTGTGTGTAGGAGCCTGAGGAGCCGTACTGCCAGTAGTAGGTCGTATCCAGTCCGTTGGGGTCGACGCCCGCGCTCAGCGTCGCTGACGTCGAGCTCACCGCCGTCGTGTCAGTGATCACCGGGGGCCAGCCGGTCAATTCGACCAAACCTGCAGGCCCGCCGATACCCGGAGCGCCGGTGACGATATCGCCGGAGATCGAGCCGGCGCCGGTGGGCCCGTCATAGCCCGACCCAGCGTTGCAGATGTAGTCATACGCCGAGGGGCAGCTGCCGACCGTGCCCGCCTGAGGGTCGTTGAGCAGCGCACTGTCGGTGTAGGCCCATTGCGGCGATGATCCGTGTATTCCGGTGATCGCCTCGTAGGCTGCGATCAGCGGCGAGGCGAGGCTCGTGCCCCCAACCGGCTCCCATTGGCCGCCGTCATATATGAGCAGGCCGCTGTAGGGATCGGCGTCGGCGGACACATCGGCATAGGAGCGCCCTGTGCAACCTGTATCGGTCTGATAGGCCGGCTTGGCCTCCAGGAGGTTGCAGCCCGAGCCGCCGCCGTCGCCGTTCGCGTCAAGCGACCAGGCCGATTCGCTGAAGCCGCGCGGCGTGCTGGGATCGTCGGAGTTGATCGTCGTGCCACCCGCTGCCGTCACGCCCGGGAAGGAGGCGGGATAATTGCTCTCGCCCCCGCCGACGTAACCGCTGTCCCCGGTCGCCGCGATCACCGCGACCCCGGGATAGGAGAAGGCGGAGGCGTCCGTCGGGACGGTGGACTCGGTGGCGCCCCAGCTGTTGGAGATCTGCTTGGCGCCCATCGCGGCCGCCTGTTCTTCGGCGCCGTCGAAGCCCCCGTCGCCGGTGACGCCGACCTCGACGAGGATGATCTGGCAGTTCGGGCATAGCGCCGAGACCGCATCAAGGTCAAGGGATTCCTCCACCTGCCAGTCATCCGGGGCGGTCGGCGGCAGCGGCGAGGTCTGACCCTCGGCGTTGACGATCTTCAAGCAACCACTAGCCGACGTGCACGCCGACAGCCCCCAGTGGCTACGCCAATACGACAGGTCCGACGCGGCCGTCGGATCGTTGCCGTAATCGACGATCGCCACGGTATCCCCAGTACCGGCCGTCTGCGAGAGGTAGCTGAGATCGTAAACCTGCTGCAGCCAGGCGGGAGAGCCGGCCTCCGGTGGTGCCTGCCCGAGCGCCGTCGCAGCGCCCACCGACAGACCATCGAGGCTGGCGCCCGCCGGCGGGCGGGCGAACGTCGGCTGAGCCGCCGGATCCGGATGGATCGCCTCAGACGTCGAGCGCAGCGCGAGAACCTGGGCTTCGCAGCGGATCCCCTGCGCGGTCACGGGCGTCTGACAGACGTCCTCAGGTTCGGTCGCTGCCGGTGAGACGCCCATCTCCTGAGTGAACGCGGCAGCGGCGGCCGGCGACAGGCCGTTGGACCCAGTATCCGCATCCCCAGCGGCACGCGACAGACCGCCGGCGCGAGCGCCGGCAGACGTACTGGTAGAGGCGATGGCGGAGGAAGCGCCGAGCGCGGGCGCCGGCACGACGGCCAGCGCCACCGCGGCGGCACACGAAACGACGCAACGCAGCAGCATGGCGGCATTCATCTGATGAGGGTCCCCGTTAACGTGATGGCTGTTCAGACGCGCTCCGGCGTCCATGCGCGCCCAACGACACGACGCACTGCTTTCTTGTCGACCGTTTCAGAGACCCGACCGTTTCAGAGACCCTGACCATCGTCCAGATGTCCACCAGCACATCAACACCCGGTCCACTCGCGTCCGCGAGCGTCCCCTCGAGCAGGTCGTGCGGGCCAGAGTCGGGCGATCCCATTGCGGACATGCCCGGCGAGCCGTCGCTCCGGACACGCCGAGCGCGTCCGGAGCGCCCTGCTTCGCGACCGGGGCCTGCCAGCGCGGGAGGCGATCTCGCGGCTGCGCGCGATCGCGCTGCGACCCGCGTTCCAGGCATGTGAGGTTGAGGATCCCGCCCGGCTGAGCCGCAAACGCGAACAAACCCTGTGATACATGCCCTATCAGGGCCTGCATCACGACATCACGATGTAGATGCGGCAGCATCAATCGCCGCTGTCATTCGACCGACGATCTACGTCAAGGATCAGCTGGTTGGGGTTGCGCCCGCGGTCGTTGATCGGTTGGCGGAGTACTTCGTGGATGTAGCATCCGGCCTTGTTCGCTCAGAGCAGCGGTGGCGGCGGAGTACTACGTGCGGGCGTTGATGATGGACGGGGCGCGTAAGTTGTTGGAGCCGATGGTCGCCCGGATCGGTGGGACGAGTGTGGAGTGTGGAGTACGAGGTGCTGCAGCATTCTGTGGCTGATAGCCCGTGGGATCCGGCCGATCGGGCGGTCGCTGAGCGGGTGTGCGCGGTGATCGAGCCGATGGCGTGGGTGCTGGATGACACCGGGCTCACATCTGATCACGAGAATTCCCCAGGGCGGCAGCGCGTAGAGGGTTGCGCCCGAGGTTCCTCAGCCTTGCGGTGCTCGGCTGCGTCGGGGACGTGGCCGAGTAGCCAGTAGCCGCAACGGGAGCCGTCCAACGAAGAATCGGACCATGGTCCTAACGGTGTCGCGGACGACCACGCACGGATGCGCAGGCGCTGCGCAGGCGCCGAAGTCGCCCCGGGGCCCGCCTCCGCCTGACAACGCCCCAGCCAGCCTCGATCGGCCAGCTTCTCGGAGCCATGAGCCACCGAAGACGCCCACGCGCCGGATGAGCAGAGAGCCACTCGCGCACAAGACGAGGTCCTGTGGGGCGCGAGGTCCATGGACGAGTCCGTTTCGCATTCGGTCGGTGTGTAGCGTCGGGGCGGCGTCGGATCGAGCCCGCCGATGATCGAGGCGAAGCGGAGGATCGTGTCGCGCGCGATCAGGGCCGCTAAGTCGATGTCGGCGACCCCGACGCCGCGACCTCTTGGCACGCGCCGCGCGCCACCAACGCGACACCAACCGGGCACAGACTCGGCGCCGACATGCTGCTGCAGGACCTCAAGCAGGCCGCGGATCGCTTCCTCCTTCGATCGGCACCGGCCAGCGGTCGGGCCGGTGTTCGTAAGCCCGGACCAGGACGTCCGCTCCCTCCAGACCGGAGGCGTCGGCCAACACCGAGCCGACCTGGGCCCGCCGTCACGACAAGCTCAGCGCGTCAGCAACCGAGGCTATGTAATGGATATGGCCCTCGACGGAGTCCAGCCCGAGGCCCATGGTGGCCACCGAGACATGGGTGCCACCTGCCTCGCGCCAGGCAGTGATCTCCGCTGTGAGGTTGCCGACGCCACCATCAGGAAGCGCGACGTAGTCCGCGCCGAAGTCTTCGATCGACCTCCCGAGGTCGCGCACTCTCGCGCGCAGCTGCTTCCAGGCCTCGACGGTGCGGTCGATGTCGCCACCGAAGAAGATGAAGCCGTCGGCGAGACGGGCAGCCCGGTCATACGCCACCTCGGAAGACCCGCCAAGCCAGATCGGGATCGGCCGCGTGAGAACGATGCCGGCGGATTCGAGCGAACGTCGCAACACCACGCGGTTTGGAGGTTGTGATGAGGAGCAGGCGACGGTCGCCGGAGGGCGGGGTGCAGGCTGAAAAGCAGCAGCGGTATGTGCAGCTGATCGGTCAAGGGATCACCAACTCGCAGGCTTGCCGGATCGTTG
>JBKQKK010000347.1:0-6513 GCA_052147535.1 Solirubrobacteraceae bacterium
CAACGATCCGGCAAGCCTGCGAGTTGGTGATCCCTTGACCGATCAGCTGCACATACCGCTGCTGCTTTTCAGCCTGCACCCCGCCCTCCGGCGACCGTCGCCTGCTCCTCATCACAACCTCCAAACCCGCGTGGTGTTGCGACGTTCGCTCGAATCCGCCCACTCAGCTGGTACAACCGTGCCGGCGTCGAGCCGGTCCTGGGCTATTGCTCATCGGAGCAGACGGAGCGCTTCCTGGGGACGGTGCCGATGGTCGAGAAGGCGATGGTCGATGACGGGATCATCCTGATCAAGTACTTCCTCAACGTCAGCCTCGAGGAGCAGACCCGGCGGCTTGAGAGCCGGATCGACGACGCGCGGAAGGTTTGGAAGCTGTCGCCGACGGACCTGAGGTCCTACAGCCGTCGCTACGACTACCTCCGGGCCCGCGATGCGATGTTCGCCGCGACCAGTTCGGAGTGGGCGCCGTGGCACATCGTGGAGAACGACGACAAGAAGCGCGGTCGTCTCAACATCATCTCCCACCTGCTCAACCAGATTCCGTACACGCCCGCCCCGGAGTCGGACGTGAAGATGCCGAAGCCGCCGAGCGCCGGCAAGTACGTCGAGCCTGAGTCCTCGCGCGGGAACATCCCGACGCCGTTCTAGGGAAGAGGGTGGAGGTGGCGATGACCGCGAACGCCGTAGTGCCGACCGTCAGTGATGTCTCGGCGACCCCCTTGTTTGCGCTGGAGCCGGATGAGGTGTCCAAGCGGCTCGGCGTCGACCCTGCCACAGGCCTCTCGGCGGTGAAGGCCGCCGAGCTGCTGAAAATGAACGGCCCCAACGCGCTTCCGGCCGAGCCGGCGGTGCCGGGCTGGAAGCAGTTCCTGGGCCAGTACACGAGCTACATGCAGATCATCCTGGTCGCGGCCGCGATCGCGTCGATCGCGATCGGACCGCTCGCGACGGGCGTCGCCGTGCTGCTGATCACGGCGCTCAACGCGATCGGCGGGATACGCCAGCAGGGCAAGGCCGAGAGCGCGATGAACGCCCTACAGTCGATGCTCAAGACATCGGCCCGGGTCCGCCGCGACGGGGCGGAGGTCAAGATCGACGCCGACCAGGTGGTGGTCGGTGATGTGGTCCTGCTCACGGCGGGTGACGAGGTGTGCGCCGACGGGCGGATCATCCAGGCCGCATCGCTGCAGATCGACGAGTCCGGGATGACGGGGGAGAGCGTTCCCGCGTCCAAGAGCGCCGAACCGATCAGCGCCGAGAAGCCGGGGATCGGGGACCAGACGAACATGGCGTTCATGAACTCCCCGGTGACGCACGGCAGCGGCGTGATGATCGTCACGGGAACGGGTGTCGACACGGAGGTCGGCCAAATCTCGGGGATGTTGAAGTCGACGCCCACACTGAAGACCCCGCTGACCGCGCAGCTGGACACGTTGACGTTGTGGATCGCGGGTGCCGCCGGCCTGACGATCGCGATCATGTTCGCGCTCGGAATCTCGCGCGGTCAGTCGGCGCAGCAGATCTTCACGACCGCGATCGCGCTCGCCCTGGCGGCGGTGCCGATGGCAATGCCGACCGTGCTGCAGGTGATCCTCTCGACCGGGTCGACGACCCTCGCCAAGCACGGCGCGATCGTCAAGAGCCTCGCCTCGGTCGAGACCCTGTGGTCGACCTCGGCGATCAACTCGGACAAGACCGGCACGCTCACGATGAACGAGGTGACGGTCGTCGAGGTGATCGACCCGACGGACCGTTATGCGATCACCGGGATGGGCTACGGCCTCGACGGCCAGGTCGAGCACGCGGCCGGCAACACGAACACGATCGAGGATGCGATCCTGCCGTTCCTGGTCGCAAACGACGCGAAGCTCGTCGACGGCAAGGTCGTGGGCGATCCGACCGAGGGTGCGCTGCTCGTTCTCGGGCACAAGGCCAAGCTGGACGTCGAGGGCACGCAGGCCGTCTACCCGCGGCTCGCGACGCTGCCGTTCGACCCCACCTACAAGCTGATGGCCGTCTTCGCCAACGCGGAAGACGCCACCGGGAAGGACGTCGCGCGGGTCTTCGTCAAGGGGGCCGGCCCGGCAGTGATCGGGCGGGCCGCGTCCGCCCTGGCCAATGGCAAGACCGTTCCCTGGGGCGATGAGCAGAACAAGCGGTCCAGCGCGGAGATGGAGCGCCTCGGTGGCAAGGGCCTGCGCGTCATGGTCGCGGCGATACGCGACCTCGACCCCGCGGACTTCGACCCCGATGGCGATCTGCTCTCGCTGGCGAAGGACCTGCAGATGACGGCGATGGTCGGGATGATCGATCCGCCCCGGGCCGAGTCGAAGGTCGCGGTCAGGGACGCCCAGGCCGCCAACATCCGCGTGCGCATGGTCACCGGCGACGACGTCGTCACAGGCGCAGCGATCGCCAAGCAGCTCGGGATCCCCGGGGAGGCGATCCTCGGCGCGGAGTTCGCGGGCCTGTCCGAGCAGGAGCGGCTGTCCCGCATCGACGGTATTGGCGTTGTAGGCCGGGTGGCGCCCGAGCACAAGGTGCTGATGGTGGACACGCTGCAGAAGATGAGCGACGTCGTCGCGATGACCGGCGACGGCGTCAACGACGCCCCGGCGATCAAGGCCGCCGACATCGGGATCGCGATGGGCACCGGCACCGAGGTCGCCAAGAACGCCGGCAAAATGATCCTCACCGACGATAACTTCGCGACATCGTGCGAGCCGTCTCCGAGGGCCGCAAGCTCTACGACAACATGCTGAAGTACATCCGCTTCATGCTGGTGGCACTCGTGACATACGTCGTCACGTTCCTGGCGGCGACCATCTTCAACATCGCCGCCGGGCAGCCGTTCTCCGCCGTCCAGATCCTCTGGATCAACTTCCTGATCACCGCTCCGATCGGCATCGCGCTGGGCCTGGACAAGGAGACCCCGGGGCTGATGAAACGCAAGCCGCGCCCGCGCAAGGCTTCGATCATGTCCCGCCCGGTGATCATCACGGTGGGGCTGGTCGGCTTTCTTATGTCCGTCGCGATCGACCTGGTGATCGTGTTCGGGAAGGACCACTACGACAACGTCGCGATCGGCAGCACGATGGGACTCGTGGCGTTCTCCCTGATGCTCGTGGTCGCAGCCTTCCAATGCCGCGACCAGACAGAATCGATCCTCGGCATGGAGACGCTCGACAACAACGTCGTGAACATAACCGTCGTGACCGAGCTCGCCCTCGCGGTGTTGATCGCCCGCGGCGGCACGCTCACGTCGCTGCTCGGCACACACGCCCTCACCGGCAGGCAGTGGCTGACCGGCGCGGCCCCGGCCGTGCTGCTGTTCGCCCTCTGGGAGATCGGCAAGCTGATCGCGCGTCACGGTGCACAGAGCCCAAAAAACGCGAACCTTGGCCTGGCGGCGTCCGCCGAGCCAAAGCCGGCCGACTCCGCCGCCGCGTGACGGCCCGAGGGAAGATCCTCCACACGACGCGCGCGCTTGCAAGACGACAAAGCGAACGTTCCCGAGCCCTCAACCCTCAACGCATGAAGAGGCAGCTGCCGACGATTCCGTTCCGGCAGCTGCCTCGCCTCACGAGCGTCCCTAACGCGCAGGTCGGCCACGCCGCAGCCGGACAGAATCGTGATCGGCGCTTCTTACAAGCGGGAGATGCAGGCGATCGTGATCGACGGCACGGCGAGCCGGTTCCAGCGCACTATCCGCGGTGCGCATGCGGGGATCCGGCCGGCGCATCGACGGGTGGGCGCCCCGTAGGGCACAAGATCGAGCTCTACTGGCGGTCACGGGCTTCCTTGGAGAACGGTCCGTCCAGCGCAGCAGATGGCATGATCACGACGCCAGCTGATCAGCCCCAAGAACCACCTGCGCTTAGCTCGCAGGACCTTGCCGCGAAACGCGCACGTGTTGGTCGGCACCCGGCCCTCCTTCGAATGAGAAGCCGCCAGTCGATTTGACAATGGGTCACATCGTATTTCTCGCGTGTGCCGCAGCGGTATTCCCGACGCTGATCGCCTGCGTGGCGGTCATGATCTCGCGGCCGGAGCCCCGCAGGCTGTTGCTGGCGTTCTATCTCGGCGGGTTGATCGTGAGCCTGACCTCGGGCGCGGTTGTACTCGCTTCGTTCAATGCCGGCAATGCGGTGCTCGGCAGCACCAGCTCCACCCCGAGCCCAGGCACCTCAATCCTTGCCGGTGTAGCATCGCTGGCGCTGTTCTGGCTGATGGCATCACGCCGCGGCCGTGCTCTACTGGATCGCTGGCGCAGCCGCCACCCTCGCCGCCGCAAACAAAAGCAAGGACCCTCATGGGCCGAGCGCCACCTGGACCGAGCCAACGCGAGGGTCGCATTCGTGGTGGGCGCGGCGATCAACCTGCCCGGACCGTTCTACCTGCTCGCACTCGGCGACATGGCGACCGGCGACTACAGCACCGCCCAGCAGCTCGCTCTGATCATTCTCTTCAACGCGATCATGTTCGTGCTCGTCGAGGTGCCGCTCGTCGGGTACCTCGTGCGACCCAACGAGACCGCCGAGCGTGTCGCCAGCTTCGCGACCTGGCTCAACGCCAACGGGCTCCGGGTCATGGGCTGGTTGGTTGGCGCAGTCGGCATCAGCCTGATCGTGCAGGGCCTCGCGGCCGCAGTCGGCTGATGGCGCCGCCGGCACTCTCGTGGCGGTGGCCGCGGATTCGATCACCACCGAACCATCGAGCCGACGCCGCGGCACTGCCGGGCTTCGCCCCAGACGGGTTCACACACCGGCCCGCGCCGCCCTGCCGCGGATCCTCAGTTGATCGATCATCGCGTTCATATAGACCCGGCGAGTGCGCGAAGCTTGCAAACATCACTAATGCGACGACGGCGAGGACGGGGACGTGCGGAGCCGGTACGGTCCGATGCGTGCGATCGCGTCCAACGGCCGATCTACGACTGATGCTCGACGAAGAGCGAGCCGACGTGCGCGCGGGCTGGTGCTCACGTGCTGATTGCATTCCGGCCGCTGAATTGCGGCTTCGGTTGCAGCGCTGAGAGAGACGGCAACGCGATGTTGCGGCTGGTCGGTGTGGTGATCTCGGTGGGCCTGGCAGACTCGCTCAATCCGAGCACCGTCGGACCTGCGTTATACCTCGCGACAGCCCGCAGGCGCGTGCTGCGCGTGCTGCAGTTCACGATCGGCGTGTTCAGCGTGACTTTCGTCGTCGGGGTGGTGCTGACGATCGGGCCAGGGAGGTTGTTGCTGAGGCTGGTACCGCACCCCGAGCGGACCGTCCGGCACGTGATCGAGCTCGTCGCGGGCATCATTCTCATCCTCGCCGCCGTGGCTCTATGGCGGGGGCGGCAGAACCTGGCACGGCGGGCGCTTCCGATGCGCGGCGGTGGTAGTGGTGGGTCCGCATTGATCGCTGGAGCGACGATCGCGGCGGTCGAGTTGCCGACCGCCGTGCCCTATTTTGCGGTGATTGCGGGAATCGTGGCGTCAAGCGCAACCGTTCCTCAGGAGATTGGGCTGCTGGCTCTCTACAACGCTGCCTTCGTGCTTCCGCTGCTGGCGATTATCGTGGTCCTCCTAGCCGCTGGCGGGCGGGCTGATCCGTGGCTGCAGAAGGGCGGGGCGTGGCTGCAGCGGCGCTGGCCAGTGGTACTCGCGTGCCTGCTTCTGCTCGTCGGCGGAGGTCTGACCGTCCTCGGCGGCACAGGCCTTGTCAAGCAATAGCGGTGATCAGAGATCCTTCTCGTCGCGTCTTCTGGGCCGCCGCTCTCGACGGTTCCGCGCGCCAAGCACTTCAGGTGCGAACCACGGGTGTGCCGGGACAGGCTCGGAGCCCTAATTGCGGCCGCGGATCCCCGGGTCGGGTCGCGCCGTCACCCGACGCGCGCGCATCCCCGCCCCATGTCGCAGTGGAGATCCTGAACAGCTTGGATCCACGTTGGGATGCCGAGTCGGATAGGTGGTCAACTGCCTTAGAGGAGCGCAGGACAGGCATCGCGCAGCACCGCCGGCGGCGCTCCGGCGGAGCGGCCCAAAGTCCTCATGTCGGGAACAGCGCCGCGCGGTCGACTGCCACCGTGCTTCGAACCCCAGTCGCTTGCGCGCTCCCATCGACGAAGCGTCGTCCCAAACGGCATCGACGTCGCATGCACGCCGCAATAGTTCGACGGTGCCGTACCGACGGTCATGCGCGCGCTGCGAGGTCGCTGGAGCACTAGCCCTAAAACAAGCGAATGGCGCTGAGCTGTGGGCGAAAAACGTGGCTTGCGGTGTGACTGGTAGCAGGCCGGCTCGTTTGTCGTTGGTGGGGGAGCGTTTTGGGCGCCGGGACGACGTGCGTGGAGTTCGCTGGTGTCGAGGGGGCTGGTTTTTGGGGCGCTACTGCTGCGTCCGTGGGTGGGGTGAACGGGTTGGAGCGGGGGTAGCGCGAGCGACCGGTCGCCGTCAAGCAGCGCCTTGGTTGTTGCGGTGGGACGCTAGTCGTTCGTGTTGTTAGCAGGGGTTTTGCGCTGCTTTG
>JBKQKK010000348.1:0-7269 GCA_052147535.1 Solirubrobacteraceae bacterium
TCTTGATCGGCCTCCTGACCGGGGGGCACGTCCTCCTCGAGGGGGTCCCCGGGCTGGCCAAGACGCTCACCGTCCGCACTCTGTGCGACGCCATCACCGCCAAGTTCGCCCGCGTGCAGTTCACCCCGGACCTGCTCCCGGCCGACCTCGTCGGGACGGTCATCTATAACCAGCAGAAGGGGGAATTCACCTCCAAGCTCGGCCCCATCCACGCGAACCTGGTGCTCGCCGACGAGATCAACCGCGCCCCGGCCAAGGTCCAGTCGGCGCTGCTCGAGGTGATGCAGGAGCAGCAGGTGACGATCGGCGGGACCACGTACGCGGTGCCCTCGCCGTTCGTGGTGATGGCGACCCAGAACCCGATCGAGTCCGAGGGCACCTACCCGCTGCCGGAAGCCCAGGTCGACCGCTTCCTGATGAAGATCCTTGTCGACTACCCGAGCGTCGGCGAGGAGGCCGCGGTCGTCGGGCGCAGCCTCGGCGATCCGGTGCTCGTGCAGGAGCGCGTGTCGCTCGAGGATCTGCGGCTTCATGCAAGCGCTGCACGGAGTGTCCTGGTCGATCGCGAGGCGATCGGCTACGCGGTCGCGCTCGCGGACGCGACCCGCCGCCCGGCTGACCACGGGCTCGGCGAGCTCGCGGGTCTGATCGAGTTCGGCGCGAGCCCGCGCGGGCCGATCGGGCTCGTCCAGGCGGCACGCGCGCTCGCGCTCCTGCGCGGGCGCGGCCATGTCGTCGGCCAGGACATCCGGGACCTCGCACTGGATGTCCTGCGCCATCGGGTCGTGCTCTCCTACGACGCGCTCAGCGAAGGCGTGACCGCGGATCAGCTGCTCGAGCGGGTGTTGAGCGCCGTCCCCGAGCCCGATCTGGAGCACCTGATGCACCAGACGGTGGTGCCCGTGAGGGCGCGGTGAGCGCGCCGCTGCTGGCGCCGCCGGCCGCGCGGCAGGGGCCCGGGCCGCTCGCGGCACCGCTCCTCGACGCGCTCGACGTGGCCGTCAACCGGCTCGTCGCGCGGATGCTGCCGGGCGACCGGCGCGCTGCCGGCGTGGGCGCCGGAACCGAGCTCGCGCAGCTGCGCGCATACGAGCTCGGGGACGACGTGCGCCACATCGACGCGGCGGCGACCGCCCGCACCGGCCAGCCGCATGTCCGCCTGCACGTGCCCGAGCGCGCGCTCACGACCTGGCTCGTGCTCGACGTGTCGCCGTCGATGGCGTTCGGCACCGCGAGGCGGCTGAAGGCGGATGTCGCTGAGGGTGTCGCGCTCGTGTTCGGACGCCTCGGAGTCCGGCGCGCGGGCAGCATCGGACTGGTCGCGTTCGGGGCCGCGGAGCCCCGCGTGCTGCCGCCGCGCGGCTCCAAGCCCGGGATCGTGGCGCTGCGCCGGATGCTGGCCGAGGGCGTCGCGCCCGACGGGCAGCACGATCGCGCCGGTCTGACGGGGGGGCTGCGCCGTGTGGCGCGGCTGGCCCGCCAACCCGGGCTGGTGGTCCTGATCTCCGATTTCCGCGATCAGCACGCGTGGGAGCGCCCGCTCGGCTCGCTGCGCGTCCGCCACGCGGTGCTCGCGGTCGAGATCATCGATCCACGCGAAGCGGAGCTTCCGGCTGTCGGGCATCTGTCGCTGATCGACCCGGAGAGCGGCGCGCGGGTCGGGGTCGACACTTCGCGCCGTCGCGTGCGCGAGCGGTTCGCGGCGCTCGAGCGCGAGCGCCGAGCGGTTGTCGCGCGCGAGCTGCGCCGCCTGCGAATCAACCACGTCGGGCTCTGCACCGGCGAGGACTGGCTGCTGGCACTCGGGCGCCATCTGCGATGAGCTTCGCCGCACCCCAGTGGCTGGCCGCGCTCGCGCTGATCCCGGTCGCGATCGCGGCTTCGATCGCCGCGCGCCGCCGCGCACGGCGCTACGCGGTCCGTTTCCCGGCCGTCTCGACGCTGGCGCTGCTTGGCGCAGCGAGCGCGTGGCGGCGCTACATCCCCGCGGCGCTCGCGCTTGCCGCGATCGCTGCGCTGGCGCTCGCGCTCGCGCGTCCGCATGTCAGCTACAGCGCCGCGGTCAGAGAGGCGTCGGTGATGCTCGTCAGCGACGAGTCCGGGTCGATGGCCTCGACCGACGTGCAGCCGAGCCGGCTGGCCGCTGCTGAGAGCGCCGCGAGCACGTTCATCGACGAGTTGCCCGGCGTCGCGCGCGTCGGCGCAATCGCCTTCTCGAGCTCGGTCAACGCCGTCCAGGCGCCGGTCGCCAACCATGCGGCGGCGCGGGCGATCATCGACGCGCAGGTTGCCGGGGGGGCGACCGCCACCGGCAACGCGCTGGCGCTGGCGCTGACGCTACTGGACGGCTCGAGCGCGAAGCACGCGCCTGGGGCGATCGTGCTCCTCTCCGAC
Organism: Solirubrobacteraceae bacterium; assembly: GCA_052147535.1. Lineage (GTDB taxonomy): Bacteria > Actinomycetota > Thermoleophilia > Solirubrobacterales > Solirubrobacteraceae > Palsa-465. Next base: position 2,395 of record JBKQKK010000348.1, read on the forward strand.
GGCGCCGCGAACGCGGGACTGAACGTGATCGCCGTCGCGCGTGAAGCCGCGCAGGACAAGATCCCGATCTACACGGTCGCGCTGGGCACTCCCGAGGGGACGCTGCCCAACCCCGATCCATTCGCAGCGCCGCTGGCGGTCCCGCCCGATCCCCAGCTGATGGCACAGATCGCGCAGGCCTCGCACGGGCGGGCGTTCGACGCCCAGACCGCGGACCAGCTCAGCTCGATCTACAAGAATCTCGGCAGCCGGCTCGGCAGCGTGACGCGCAAGCGCGAAATCACAGCCGAGTTCGCGATCGGCGGGCTCGCGCTGCTGCTGCTTGCCGCCGTGACCTCGACGCGCTGGTCCCCGCGCCTACCCTGACACCGACTGGTGCCCCCCTCGACTGCACGCACATCAGCTGCCCGCGGGGCGGCCTCGAAGCGATCAATCACCTCGAGGCCGCCGCCATGGCCGTGACCGGTTCGGTCCTCGGGCTAGTAGGCGCGGGCCGCAGCCCCTGGTCTCGCAAGCATCGATCAGAAGAAGCCCATCGGGTTGGGGTCGTAGCTGACCAGCAGGCACTTCGTCTGGCTGTAGTGCTCGAGCATCATCCGGTGGTTCTCACGCCCGACACCGGAGGCTTTGTAGCCGCCGAACGCGGCGTGGGCCGGGTACTGGTGGTAGCAGTTGGTCCACACCCGCCCTGCCTTGATCGCACGGCCCATCCGGAACGCGCGGCTGCCGTCGCGTGTCCACACGCCTGCACCGAGCCCGTACGGCGTGTCGTTTGCGAGCTCGAGCGCCTGCGCTTCGTTCTTGAACGTCGTGACCGCAAGCACCGGCCCGAAGATCTCCTCCTGGAAGACGCGCATCGAGTTGTTGCCCTTCATCACCGTCGGCTCGAAGTAGTAGCCGCCTGCCAGGGGACCACTCAGACTCGGGCGATGCCCTCCGATTAGAACCTTGGCGCCCTCCTCCAATCCGATCTTGACGTAGCTCTCGATCTTCTCGCGCTGCGCGATCGAGACCTGCGCACCGATCATCGTCTCGCGGTCGAGTGGATCGCCCTGCCTGATCGCGCGGATGCGCTCCAGGCAGCGCTCGATGAACTCGTCGTAGATCGACTCGTGGATCAGCGCTCGCGACGGGCACGTGCAGACCTCGCCCTTGTTGAACGCGTACAGCACGAGTCCCTCGATCGCCTTGTCGAGGAACGCGTCGTCGGCGGCCATCACGTCCTCGAAGAAGATGTTTGGCGACTTGCCGCCGAGCTCGGTCGTGGACGGGATCAGGTTCTGCGCCGCGTAGGTCATGATCAGCCGGCCGGTGACGGTCTCACCCGTGAACCCGATCTTCGCGATCCGCTTGTTCGAGGCGAGCGCCTTGCCGATCTCCGCGCCGGGGCCGTTGACGACGTTCACAACGCCGGGCGGGATGATCTCACCGATCACCTCCATCAGCTTCAGGATCGACCACGGCGTCGGGCTTGCGGGCTTGATCACCGTGCAGTTACCGGCCGCCAGCGCCGGCGCCATCTTCCACGCCGCCATCAGCAGCGGGAAGTTGAACGGGATGATCTGGCCGACGACGCCGAGCGGCTCGTGGAAGTGGTAGGCGTATGTCTGCTCGTCGATTTCGGAGATCCGCCCCTCCTCGGCGCGCGCGGCGCCGGCGAAATAACGGAAGTGGTCGGCCGACAGCGGGATGTCCGCCGCCAGCGTCTCGCGGACCGGCTTGCCGTTCTCGTAGCTCTCGGCGACGGCGAGCATTTCCAGGTTCTCGTCGATCGCGTCCGCGACAGCATTGAGGACGGCGGCGCGATCGGCTGGTGAGCGCGCGCCCCATTCGTCCTTGGCTTTGTGCGCGGCGTCGAGCGCGAGCTCGATGTCAGCGGGGCTCGCGTGAGCGACCTTGCAGAATGGCTGTCCAGTCGAGGGCGTCAGGTTCTCGCGATACTCACCGTTGGTCGGCGGCCGCCACTGCCCGCCGATGAAATTCTCGTACCGTTCACGCAGCCCAACCGGGCTGTCGGACTCGCCCGGCGCTGCGAAGACGGTCGTTTCTTGGGCAATCGCCATCTGGAGCTCCTTCACTGTCAGATGATTGATTGATGAGGGGCATCCAACCGTCGCACCAGCTTGGCGTGTTGACATCCGTACGCGGAGGCGAGCCCGTCGGTAGTTTCTCCGTGGACGAGGTCTGGGAGCGGCTGTCGCGCGTGCTCGGGCGCTGAGCAGCGTGAGAAGGGATCCTCATCAAGGCGTCGAATCCCCCGCCAGCCTCTTGCTCAGGCGAGAGATGTGTACTTCAACCAGGAGGATCGATGACCGAGAAGGCCGCAACGCCCGCCAAGAAGCGCGTCCGCACGACCAAGCCCACGGCGGAGCGCCGCATCCCCGATCACGGGGAGATCTCGGAGCGCGCGTACTACATCTATCTCGAAGAGGGCGGGACGGACACTTTCGCGAACTGGCTCCGCGCGGAACGCGAACTGATGGCCGCCTAGGCGGGCCGGAAAACGTCTTCGACCCAGAGCCAGTCGTCAAACGCAGGTGCCGTCCGTGCGCCTGCAGCGGAGTGTCGGGAGGCTCCAGCCCGGCGATTGCGTAAGCGGACTTCAAATCGCCGCAGCTAGCGGGAACTGCTTGCTTCCCCCTGCTGCGGTGGTTTGCTTCAGTCCAGTGTCGAGCAGCTGTGAGCGGCGCTAGGATCGCGGTCCGCCTGCAGCCTCGCGGCCACCGTGATGAGCTGGTCGCGGTGCGTGACGGCGTGTTGATCGCTCGAGTCACCGCGCCGGCGCTCGAGGGGCGGGCGAACCGGGCTCTCTGCCGCCTGCTCGCCGAGCGGCTCGAGATCGCGACCTCGCGAGTCGCGATCGTGCGCGGCGAGCGCTCCCGTGAAAAGCTGATCGAGATTAGCGGAATGGATCGGGGTGAACTCGAGCGCAGGCTAGGCTAAGGCTCGCTCTGTAGGGCCGAGCGTCGCTCGCCGCCGTGGTGGCGTCGGCGTGTCCCCAGCGCGGCGCGCGGTCCGTATGACGTGGCGCTCGCGGGGATCGCCTCGGTCCTGTCTGAGCGCGCAACCGCTGCAGTCAGACCGCGGATTGCGCGCTCGGACACGAAAACCGTGTTCGAGCGAGCAAACGACCCGTGGGCGGGCGGATTGCTCGCTCGGACATGCCGCCAGCTGGCCGCGCGCGTGTGCGCGCATCACGTTTTGCAGGAGCTTTCCGACATTCAACGCCGATGCACCGAGGTCACTTCATTGACGCCGCACCCAGAGACCTTGGCACCCCAAACCGGCGGTGCGCTCCCCGCCCTCCTTTGATCCAGCCCCCCGGCGACCAAGGGAACTGAACGACTATCGAATAACCGCGAAATGAGGGTGGGTTTGACGCCCCGCCTCGCCCCGAGGCCTCCGATGAGCACTTAGATCGCCGAGCACCGGCGCGCCGCGGACTTCCAGCCCGCCGTCCGGGCAACCAGCTCCGCGCCGAGCGCCGGCTTTGTCTCAAACACCAGCTCAGCGGGGATCTTCGCCTCCCGCTGAATCCTTGATCGCGATCTCCATCACACTCGCAGCGGCCATACCAACCAAGTTCGCCGCCAGCTACATAACCCTTCCCACCAGATACCAGAGCACTACTACGTGTCACTGTGGAAACGCTTGCTGCGGTGATTTACGTCAGTCCAGCGCCCGAGCAGAGACGTCTCGGCAAATTCCGTAAGTAGTTTCTGCGGACAGCGACTACGTAGTTTCCCCGGATAGCTTGACGGTGTTTTATTGCATAGGGTTCCGCTCTCCGAACGGTCGTCGTCCCGATAGCTGAGAGAGGGTGGCCGTTCGATCCATAGTTGTGTGCTCATGCGCAGCTTCAGCGCGTCTGCCAAGCGCCCGCCAGCGTCGTGAACAACCAGCAGGAGGATCGAATTGCCAGAGGACCCGAACCAACCGATCGAGCACAAGGCCCCACCGCTGTTCGGTGCGGCGCTTGTATTCGTCGTGCTCCTGCTGGTCTTCTTCGGGATGGTCGAGGGCGTCCGCGCGATCGGCGGCCTCGGCGCTGAGCCTGCGGCGACTTCGGCGACAACCGGCCCCAACATCGCGCTCGGCGTGTTCCCCGACAGCATGGTCTGTCACGGCAGCGGCGGCGGGCCGCATCCCGAGTGGGTGACCTACTGCCCGAGCACGACGATCAAGGTGCCGGCGTACAGCACGATCACGGTCACGATCAAGCAGTACGACAGCTCGACGACGCTGCACAACTTCTGGTTCTCGCAGGTCTCGGGCACAGTCGGCGGCACGATGACCGTGAACGGCAGGACGCTGCGGTCGATCCCCCCCGACGGGCTCGGCCACACGTTCACGATCCAGACGCCGCCAGGCGTCAAGGACCAGCTGTTCGTCAACGTGCCCCTGGCGGGCACCCCCGCCAATGCAAACCAGTCCGCCGTGATGGTCAACGGCAACCCGTATCCAAAGCCGAACGTGATCGTCTTCCGGTTCCGCACCGGTGCGTCGGGCGACTACGTCTGGAAGTGCTACGTGCCCTGCGGCACCGGCCTGGCCGGCGACGGGCTCTACGGCCAGAACAACTTCGGCGGGCCGATGGCGACGACCGGGTACATGGCCGGCACCCTCACGGTGACCTGACATGAGCGCCGACACATCACCGACGCCGGGAACGAGCGCCTCCGCGGGTCCTGCGGGCGTCTCGCACGTCCGTCGCGTCCTGATCCTATGGGTCGTGCTGTCGGTCATCAGCGTCGTGGCGACCGTGATCATCTTCCCGCTGATCAACCCGACGTCGGCGAGCGCGGTCGCCGGCTTCGCGAACACGACCAACGTGGTCTTCACGGCGCTCGCGATGCCGGTCGTGATGTTCGTCCT
>JBKQKK010000349.1:0-4725 GCA_052147535.1 Solirubrobacteraceae bacterium
CGGAGTTCTTGGCGCGCAGACGGCCCTTCGCGAGACCGGCCAGCGCTTGCGGGTCGCGCTGACCGGCGATCAGCGCGTCGAGCATCGACCGGCCCGAGGCGCCAAGAATATCCGTGGCGACGCAGTCGAGCTTGATCCCCGTGTCCTCCAGGGTCTTGTGCAGCCGGTTGGCTTCCTGGGAGCGGTCACGCACCAGCGTCCGGCGCCGGCGGGTCAGCTCACGCAGCTCGCGGACCGGCTTGGGCGCCACAAAACTCGCGTTCAGCAGACCGAACTCCAAAAGCTGGCACAACCACACCGCGTCGCTGATATCCGTCTTCCGCCCAGGGACGTTCTTCACGTGTGCTGCGTTGACCACCTGAACGCAGTGAAGAACTCGTTGGCTGATGGCCCTGCGGGGCTGGGATCGAGTGGCGGATCGTGATCTGGTCCTCGCCGACGAGCACGTCGCGGACGAGCAGCCGGATGATCTGCTGGCGCTGTTCGGTGGTCAGCTGTTGTGCGTTGGCGCCGAGGCGCGCACGGAAGCTCTCGAGCGTCTCGGTGAGCTTGAGGTAGCTCTCGGCGTGGTGCAACTCGGCGTCGAGCGCGTCGAGTTCGGCCTGCAGGGTCGCTTCGCGTTTGCGCAGCGCGGGGGAGCGGGCGCGCAGCTCATCGAGCGAGATCAGCTCTTCTTGGTATGCCTCGATCAGGCGCTCAGCGGCACGGCGTGCGTGCACCAGGTCGCGCTGCAGTCCCTCGCGGCGGTGGCTGGTGGGGTGCTCCACGCGCAAGCTCTCAAGCCGGCGCTGGATCTCTGCCTGGATCAGCGCGGGATCTTCGAGGAGGCGCAGCACCTCTGACCAGACGAGCTCGTCCAGCTCCTCGATGCGCGCCGGCTGATTGCCGCACACCTGCCCGTGCAGTCGACGCGAGCCGTCGGTCCCCGAGCAGCGGTAGTAGTGGTAGACGCGGCCCTGGCGGGTTGTGGTCTGGCTGCGGTAGTAGGCGTAGCCGCAGCCCGCGCACACGAGGATCCCCTGCAACAGCGACGGCTGGCGGGTGTTGCGCGGCGACAGGCGGTTGCCCTGCCCGAGGCGCTCGGCGACGAGCTCGAAGGTCTGCTCGTCGATCAGCGCCGGCACCGGGATGTGAATCCACTGCTCAGATCCGACCCGCTCACACGCCGGTCCGCCGTGACGCTCACCGCGCTGACGGGTCGTGCGCGTCAGGCGCGCGCGTTGCTCGGCGGTGCGGCGTGTCTTGCCGTACGCGGCCTGTCCGGCGTACGCCGGGTTGCGCAGCATCCCCCAGATCGTCGATTGGCTCCACCCAGCCGCGCCGGTCCTGGTCGGTACGCCACGCTCGCTCAACGCGCGCGCGATCGCGCCGACCGACTCGCTCCCGCGCGCGTAGCGGTCGAAGATCTCGCGCACGATCTGCGCCTGGCACTCGTCGATCTCCAAGAACGCGTCGGCGTGCTCTGACTTGCGGACGTACCGGTAGCCGTACGGCGCGCGGGTGAGCACCGCGACCGCGCCGGACCGCGCGCGATGCAGCGTCCCGCGCCTGGTGCGCTCGGCGATCTGCGCGCGCTCGTACTCGCTGATCATCCCCTGGAACTGGCGCAGCAACTCGTCCTCCGGCGAGCCGGAGCGCTCCGGCTCCTTCGCGAACATCACCTCCACACCCGCGCGCGTGAGCTCCTCTAGCAACAGCACCTGGTAGGCGTAGCGACGCGCGAGGCGATCGGGCGCATGGCATAGCAGCACCTCGAACGCTCCCTCCGCCGCACGATCACGCAGCCGCTCAAGCGCCGGCCGGATCAACGTCGCGCCAGAGAACCCATCATCCTCGAACACGAAATCATCCGTCACCAGCAGCCCACGCCCGGCGGCCAACTCACGCAGCGCGACGAGCTGACTCTGAATCGTCTCGGCCTGACGCTGACGCTCGGAGGACACCCGCGCGTAGATCGCCGCCACCCGCATCGACCGCGTGCCACTGCTGCTGTCGCTGCTGCTCATCGCTCAACTCCCGTCCAGGTTGCTCATCAACACCAGCACGACGCGCCCGCTCCGGCGCCAACAACACCTACGCCTGCGCGACGCGAGCCGCCGCCAGCCGGTCGCCGGCGAACTCGACCTCAACGCCGCGCGCCACCCCGCCCGCTCCTCCCGCCCCGCCCGTCCAAGCGCTCCAGCCCGACGCGCAGCGCGTGCGCGGTCGTCTCGCTCAAACTCACCCCACCACGCGCCGCCGCGGCAGCCCGCACCGCAGCGATCAGCGACTCGGGGAGCCAGACTGTGAACACCGCCATGCGCTCCGGCACCACAACACCATCCGGGCAGCACACCGCCGCCCGCACATACCGGCGAGCCTGACGCCCGGACAGGCCGAACTCGCTGACGAGCGCCCTCACCACAGCCGCCGGCGTGCGCCCACCGAGCAGTGCGACCGCTCGGTTGAGACGAATCGCGTACTCGTCCGCGAATGCCCGACACTTGTACGCGTTCAGGGGGTCTTGGCGGTGAGGGCGGTCAGGACGCGAGTGGTTGACGGGCGTGGTGTGGCTGGTTGGGCGTGAGGCTGGTTGGTAGGTGTGCTTGCATCGCGTCGCCGGCGTGAGCAAGACGGATGACTTCGCCCATCAGTTGGCGGATCTCGGCGAACCCGGGCGGGTCATCGGGATCGTCGTCGGCGGTGATCGCGGGAGAGCTGTTGGCGTCTGGGGGCGCGGCGGCGTTGAGCGCGGTCATGGTTTGCTCTGCCACCCAGTGGTAGAGCGCTCCGGGGAGGTGGTCGAGCACCTCGAATAGGGTGACGGGCTCGTTATCGATCAGCCAGCTGGTGCCGTGGTCGGTGCCGCGGGCGATCCAGACGCGCTCCGCGGTGCAGACGTGCTCGGCGACTTCGCTCGCGTACCGATCGCTGCTGTGGTGGGGTTCCCAGAACCGCCAGCGGCAGCCGTCGTTGAGCTCCTGGGTCCGCACCTCGCTGAGCTGACGCGCGCAGCAGTGCTTGAGCTTGCGTCCTGACCCACAGAAGCAGGGAGTGTTGCGCGATCGTCCGCTCGCGGTCATGACCGTGATCATCGCGCTGGTGGCGGACGACCCTCGCCCGCGCCGCCAGGCTCAGGGCCCAGCGGGGACGATCGCTGGTGCGCTCTGACCGTGGTAGGCGGCGGTAGCCGCGCCGATCAAGTAGTCGAGCACCCGGCGGTCTTGGAGGCGGAGCGTTTCGCGGATCGAGAGGATCCGCTCGACCCAGCGGTTGCCCTGCTCAGATTGGGTGCCGCCCTGGATGCGACGCAGCAGCACCGCGTGGCGCAGCGCCCGCTCCGCCGCGTTATTCGTGATCGGTATCTCGATGTCCTGAACGTCGCAGAAGGTCCACAACGCGTCGTACTCGCCAAGCAGCCCTGAGCAGAAGTTCGCGGTCTTCTCGTGCTGGCCACGGGCGCCCTGCTCCAACAGCACCAGGATCTGCTTGCGCAATGGCGCCAACTGCTCACGCAGCCAGTCCAGATCGTGGTCGTCCTGCAGGTAGCGGCGGTGGACCTTGATCACCTCGCGCGCGGCCGTCAAGAGCTTCTTGCCGAGCATACCGGTGGCGCCCTCGCGCTCGGACACCTCCACCAGCTGTCTGATTACGTGACACCAGCAAAGTTGCTGCTGGAGCACGTCGAGCCAGTGATAGCCGGCGTAGCGATCTGAGACCACGAACCCACCGAACTCCTCGCCCAACAACTCCTTCGCCGCCCGCGCGGAGCGGGTCGGGTCGATCCGAAAGCACGCCGCCAGCGCGCTGGACGCCAGCCACAGGTACTGCTGAGCGCCTGAAAGTCGCCAACCAGTCTCATCGGCATGCACCAGCGCCGCCTTCTGGATGTACTCCCGCAACCGCTCCCACGGGTCCTTCAGGATCGCTGACATCCGCATGATCGCCGCGTCGACCGCGCCGACCGAAATCCGGATGTTGAACACCTCCTGCACAACCTCGCGCACCTGCCGACGCGACAGCCGATACACGCCAGCCAGCATCGCGATGTGCGCCTCCAACCGCGCCGCAAACGCCGACCACGACACCCCCGCGGGCAGATCCGCGAGCCTCGGCTTGCCGCAGCACGGGCAGCGCAACCGCAGCAGTTCGTACTCAAACACCAACGGGCGGACCGGCGCAAGCTCCCACTGCTGATGGACCACCGGATCATCAACCCGCACCTCCGAGCCATCAAACCGGTGCCCGCACGCGCACGCAACGGGCAGATGCTCGGAGCGACGATCGACGCGCTCAGGCGGAACCATCTCACGATGCTTGCCCTCATGCCCCGGCTGGCCACCCGGCTTACGCGTCGAGAGCTCCTTCAACTTCGCCCGCGCCTCCCGCCGCCGCTCAGCACGCGACTTCGGTGGATCCGACGACGGCGGCATCGACGAGTTACGCGAATCACGGTTCAACTGACGCTCGAGTTCCGCAATCCGCGCCCGCAACGACGCGTTCTCCTCAACCAACAGCGCCAGCTGCGCCCTCAACTCACCAAGCTCATCATCACCGGCCACGCTACATAACTACGCCCCCGCACTCCAAATCCCTGCTCAAACCCCCTGAACACGTACCGCTGGACGGCCGTACGTTCAAACCGTGCTGGACACTACGACTGCAACGCCACGGCTCACCGCGTCATCGTGCTGCCGATTTTCTGAATCGGGGCACCCTACAGAGACTCGCTGCGCTCCGCGCGGT
>JBKQKK010000350.1:0-3479 GCA_052147535.1 Solirubrobacteraceae bacterium
GACATGAGCACCGAGTTCACGAACATGATCGAGGCGCAGCGCGGCTACCAGGCGAACTCGAGCGTGATCAGCACCGCTGATCAGATGATGCAAACCCTGATCCAGATGGCACAGGCCGGGTAAATAGGCTTACGCTGACGCAATGGCGGGGCGGCAATCGAGGGATGCCGCCCCTGCCCCGCGTCACTACAAGCCAGGGAAGGATTGCTTCGAGGATGCTGACACTACACCGGCTCGGTCACGCAGCCGAGCCGTTTCACCTGAACCCCGATCTGATCGTCACGGTCGAAGCGAACCCCGACACCGTGATCACGCTGACGACCGGCACGAAGATCGTTGTCGCCGAGCCGCCCGAAAGGGTCATCCAGCAGATCCGCGACTATCGCGTCGCGGTGCTCGCGGGCGCGCTGGCGCGCCGGCGGCAGGAGTCCAGTCTGCCCCACAGCGTGCAGGCGCGCCGTGCCCAGCAGGGCCTGCTCGTGTCGGTCGACACGAGCCCGGGCGTCGATGACGACCCCGGGCCGGAGCCGCCGCGGTAGACGCGCCGAGCGTTTTGACCACCAGCTGAAGGTTTCCGGGGGGCGGCCGATCAACCACTTATGAAGCCAGCCACGGGCATCGGGATCGCCGTCGCGGCGATTGGAATCCTGCTGGCGGCGATGATGGAGGGCACCAGCCCTGCCGCGTTCATCGACATTCCCGCGATCCTCACGATCTTCGCCGGTACCGGCGGCGTAGTGCTCGCCAGCGTCGGCATGGAGTCGATGAAGCGCATCCCGTCGCTGTACAAGCGCGTGCTCAACGCCGAGCCGCCGGACGTCGTCGGACGTGCGGCGCTGCTCGTATCGCTTGCCGAGCAGGCCCGCCGCGAGGGCCTGCTCGCGCTTGACGCCAAGGTCGCTGAGGTCGAGGACGAGTTCACCAAGAAGGGCCTGCAGCTGGTCGTCGACGGGATCGACCCCGATCTCGTGCGAGAGGTCCTGGAGGCCGAGATCGACGGCATGTCAGCGCGTCACCACGCGGGCGCAATGCCGTTTGAGAAAGCAGGCGGATTCGCGCCGACGATGGGGATCATCGGAACCGTCATGGGCCTCGTGCACGTGCTCCAGAACCTTGCGGCGCCGTCGACGCTCGGGCCGGCGATCTCGAGTGCGTTCATCGCAACGCTGCTCGGCGTCGGCAGCGCCAACGTCGTGTTCCTGCCGATCGCCAACCGTCTGAAGGCGCTGTCGGCCGAAGAGGTCGAGCTGCGGATGATGACGCTCGATGGGATCCTGTCGGTGCAGGCCGGCGACAACCCGCGGGTTGTTGCCGAGAAGCTCGATTCCTACGTCCCACCCACCAGCCGCGGCGGCGATAAGGAAAGCAACGTCGCGCAGATGCCAGACCGCCAGGCGGAGGCGGCATAGTGCGCAGCACAGCGCCGGCGGCGGAGGCGATCTAGATGGCGGGCCACGGCCGCCGGGGCGGCGCCGCCGTCCCGGAGAACGAGGAGCGGTGGCTGCTCACCTATTCGGACATGATCACGCTGCTGATGGCGCTGTTCATGGTGCTGTTCTCGATCTCGTCGGTGAACGTCTCCAAGTACATCACCCTGCAGCAGTCTCTGAAAGCGGCGTTCTCAGGGTCGATTCTCCCCGGAGGCCACGCGATCCTCCAGTCCGGGTCCGAGTCGACCAAAGCCCACACGCCGGCCACCTCAGAGGTGCCGTCGATCATGCCGCTGACCCCCAACATCCCCAAGCCGGTCGATATTGGAACCGCACAGGCGCAGGCCGCTGTCAAAGCCGCACAGGCCGTCAGCCCGCAGCAGCCGCTCGGCATCTCCGCAGCGATGCTGCAGCAGGCGCTGCAGGCCGCCCAGTCCGCCAGCCAGGAGCAGGCGGATTTCAGGGCGCTCGAGATGCGGCTCAACGCATACGCCCAGGCGAACGGCTTCGCAGGTCAGGTGAAGGCGCAGATAGAGCGGCGCGGCCTGGTCGTAACGGTGCTGACCGACAAGCTCCTGTTCGCCTCCGGCCAGGCGACCCTGCAGTCCCAGGGGATGCCGCTCCTGAACGAGGTCGCCAACCTCCTGAACGTCGACAGGACACACCCGATCGTCGTCGAGGGGTACACCGACGACGTTCCGATCGACACCGCCCAGTTCCCCAGCAACTGGGAGCTCTCGACGGCCAGGGCGACCACGGTCGTGCAGTACCTGATCGCACACGGAGTCAACGAGAACCGGCTCGGCGCCGCGGGCTACGCCCAACTGCATCCGTTGGCGACGAATGCGATCCCAGCCGGCCGCGCCGAGAATCGCCGCGTCGAGATCGTGTTCGAACGCCTCAACCCCTACTCACCGTGATGACCCCATGAACAAGAAGATTTTGATCCCGCTACTCGTCGTCGTGCTGCTGTTCGGTGGCTACGAGGGCTACAGCATGGCCACCGCGCCGCCACCACCGAAGTTGAAGATCAACGGCACGATCTATGTGCTGCCGAAGGACTTCACCCTGAACATGGCCGACGGCGATTATGCGACGCTGACCGTCGCGCTGGTGCTCGCGCCCACCCAGGTGATGGCAACGACCGATCCGAGCAATCCACCGCCGACGGGCTTCGGGGACCTTCCCGAGGAGGCAGCGGTCCGTGCGATCATCACCAACGCGGTCACCGGAGAGCCGTCGAGCGCGCTGATCGACCCCGCCGGCCGCGCAAAGCTGGAGCGCGTGATCCTCAGGGACATCGAGCACCAGACGGACGTCGACGTCACCGGAGTACTGTTCACCGACCTCGCAGTGCAGTAGACCGTCATGTCCGATCGAGTCGAACTTGAACAGCTGAATGCAACTGACGCGATCGGCGCTTCGGGAGGGTACGCCGACCTCCGGAGGCTCAGCGACGTGCCGGTCGATCTGACCGTCGAGATCGGCCGTACCCGGATGACGGTGGGCGAGACACTGGAGCTGCGCCAGGGCTCGATCGTCACGCTCAACCGCATGGCCGGAGAGCCGGTCGACCTGCTTGTCAACGGCACCCCGATCGCACGCGGCGAGGTGGTCGTGATCGACGAGCAGTTCGGGCTACGCGTGACCGACGTGCTTGGCGCTCCGCCCGGCGGCGACGCGCCGGACGGCGACGCCGGCACCTAGACCAATCGCACGGCCGGCCCCGCTGGGCCGGCCGTCTATAGATGCCCGCATGCCCGCCTGCCGGGGTAGCCGAACGAGCGACGGCGTAGCGCTCCGGACTCTAAAGCTTCGCCCGTGCAGGCCGAAGACGTGGGTACGGATCGGCTAACCACGAGCGCGTCCGGAACCACACACCCACGTCAGGAGAAACAGCAATGTCGGAGGAAACCCACGCACATCAGCTGGTGGTGTTCACGCTCGGAACCGAGCAGTACGCACTGCCGATCGAGCAGGTCCACGAGATCATCCGCTACGACGAACCTCGCTCGGTTGCATCGCGGATCGAGTGGGTCCGCGGCGTAA
>JBKQKK010000351.1:0-13901 GCA_052147535.1 Solirubrobacteraceae bacterium
CAAGCCCTCCGACCACGGCCACGAGGCCGAGATCGTCGAGCGGCTGCGCCGCCGCGACCGCGACGACGGCTGAACACGACCGTCACACACAGCGCGACGGGTCATCTGCGTCCGCCGCGGTCGACGCCACAGCGCTGGGCTTCGCCGGATAACGCCGACGCGCTAGTCTCCAAGCCGGTGTCAACAGTCACTGCAACAGCGTCGCTCGAGTCGTTCAACCCCGCGACCGGTGAGTTGCTGGGAGCGGTGCCGACCACGCCTCCGGATGAGGTCGCCGCGGTCGTCGACGCGGTCGCAGAGGTGCAACCGTTCTGGGCCCAGCTGACGCTGGCCGACCGCGGGCGCTACCTCGAGCGCGCCGCGCAGGTGCTGCTCGACGAAGCCGACGCGGTCCGCGACCTGCTCGTCAACGAGCAGGGCAAGCCCCGCAACGAGGCGTTCGCGATGGAGGTGCTGCCGACGATCGACGCGCTGCGCTGGATCGCCCGCCACGGGCAGAAGCTGCTGGCCGTCGAGAAGATCCGCATGACGCAGGCCTACTTCGCGATGAAGAAATCCTGCTACACATACGAGCCGCTCGGCGTGATCGGTGTGATCGCGCCGTGGAACTACCCCTGGACGATCCCGTTCAGCGAGGTCGCGCTGGCGCTGATGGCCGGCAACGGCGTGGTCCTCAAGCCCGCCACGCTGACGCCGCTGCTGGGCGAGCGGATCGTGCACGTGTTCGAGCGCGCGGGTGTGCCCGAAGGGCTCGTGCGCACGGTCCACGGGCCGGGAACCGGCAGTGCGCTCGTCAAGTCGAACGTCGCCAAGATCTTCTTCACCGGCTCGGTCGAGACCGGCCGCGGCGTCGCGGAGGAGTGCGCGCGCCAGCTCAAGGGCTCCGTGCTCGAGCTGGGCGGCAAGGACCCGATGCTCGTGCTGGGCGATGCGAAAGTCGAGCATGCGATCGCCGGCGCGCTGTGGGGCGGCTTTGCGAACGCCGGGCAGACCTGCGCCGGAATCGAGCGTGCGTACGTCATGCGCGAGGTCTCCGACCGGTTCATTGAAGGGGTCGTCGCGGGTGCGCAGAAGCTGCGCGTCGGCGATCCTCTGCAATGGGACACGTCGGTTGGCCCGATGACCTCCGGCGATCAGTACGAGATCGTCAAGGAGCTGGTCGAGGACGCCGTCGCCCACGGCGCGACGCTGCGCTGCGGGGGCCCGGTCAACGGGCCCGTCGGATTTGAGCGCGGCGACTACTACGCGCCGGCTGTGCTGACCGGCGTCACGCACGAGATGCGGATCATGCGCGAGGAGATCTTCGGTCCGGTGCTGCCGATCGTCGTGGTCGACAGCGAGGACGAAGCGGTGCGGCTCGCGAACGACTCCGTGTTCGGCCTCGGTGCGTCGGTCTGGACGGCCGACCGTAAGAAAGGCGAGCGGATCGCGGGCGAGCTGCAGTCCGGCATGGTCTGGATCAACGACCACATGTTCAGCCACGGAGCCTGCCAGACGCCGTGGGGCGGCGTCAAGGAATCCGGCCTCGGCCGCACACACTCGAAGTTCGGCCTGTACGAGTGCGTCAACGTCAAGCTGCGCGTTTGGGAGCCCTCGCTGATCCGCAATCCGTGGTGGCACCCGTACGACAAGACGGTCGGTGCGGCGCTCCGGCAGGTGGCTTCGATCCTCTACGGCCGCCCGTCGGACCGCATGGGCGCGCTGCGAAACGGCTTCGTGCCGTTCATCCTGCTGAGCTGGCGGATCGTTCGCGAGTCGCTCAGAGCTCGACGCTGATGCATGCGGCTGCCGGGACGCGAGCTCGAGTCGCTGCTGCGGGCATACCTTCCTTCCGATAACGCGCGGCAGACCCTCGCCGACCGCTACATCGAGTGCGCCACCGGACGCGTCGACGGCCGGCCCTGGCGCGTACTCGACCTGGGGTGCGGGTCGGGCAGCTCGATCGACTACTTCAGAGCGCGCGACCCCGAGGTCGAGTGGATCGGCCTGGAGGTGCCCGGCTCGCCGGAAGCGCCCCCGCGCTCGCGCGCCGACGCCCAGATCGAGCTGTTCGATGGTGTCAACATCCCGTTCGAAGCGGGCAGCTTCGACCTCGTTTACTGCAAGCAGGTGCTCGAGCATGTCCGCCAGCCGCGGCCGCTGCTCGCCGATGCGCGCCGGGTGCTGGCGAGCGGCGGCTATTTCGCCGGGTCGACGTCGCACCTCGAGCCGTTCCACTCGCTCAGCATGTGGAACTACACGCCGCTCGGCTTCGCGTTGCTGATGGCGGAGGTCGACCTCTCGCTGATCGAGTTGCGCCCGAGCATCGACGGGCTGACGCTGATCGCGCGCCGGCTCGTGCCGCGCGACTCGCGCTTCGATCGGCGGTGGGCCCGGTGGTGGGGAGGTCAGTCGCCGCTGAACAAGCTGATCGACGTCTACGGGCGCGCTCGGAGGCTCGACTCGATCCAGGTCAATGCGACCAAGCTCCTGTTCTGCGGCCAGTTCACGTTCCTCGCGCAACGTAGCGCCTAGTGCTGCGATGCCCGCACAAGGCTACCGGGGCAAGCAATGCGTATGTCAGCACCGGCGCGGGATCTGCGACGAGACCTGCGTGCAGGACATGCTGTCGACGCCGCTGTACATGGCGGCGGTCCGCCTGAGCGGGCGGCGCTGCCTGGTCGTCGGCGGCGGCCAGACCGCGCTGGAGAAAGTCGAGGGCCTGCTCGCCGGCGACGCGCGGGTGTCGCTGGTCGCGCCGCAGGCCCATCCCGAGCTGGTCCAGCTGGCATTGGAGGGCTCGATCCGCTGGGAGGCGCGCCGCTACGAGCGCAGCGATCTGGACGGCTGCCTGATCGCGATCGCCGCCACCGGCGACAGCGAGGTCAACATTCAGGTGTACGAGGACGCCGATGCGCGCGCGATGCTCGTCAACGTCGTCGACGTGCCGGCCCTCTGCAGCTTCATCGTGCCGGCGGTCGTGCGCTGCGGTCCGCTAGCGGTCGCGATCTCCACCGCGGGCGCCTCGCCGGCGCTCGCCAAGCGCATGAAGCGCGAGATCGCGCAGCAGTTCGACGAGCCGTACGCGATGCTGGCCGTCCTGCTCGGGAGCGCGCGCGGCTGGGCGAAGGCGACGCTGCCCACCTACCAGGCACGCAAAGCGTTCTTCGAGTCGATCGTCAATGGCGAGCCCGATCCGATCGAGTTGCTGCGCGCCGGCGACATGCTCGCCGTCCAGGATCTGGTGATCGCGGCCCAGCGTGCGCATGCGCCGCGCAGCGACGCGGCAGCGCAGCGCGATGAGTGAGCTGACTCACCTCGATGACGGCGGCCGCGCCCGGATGGTCGACGTGTCCGGCAAGCCCGCCACCGAGCGCCGGGCGATCGCCCGCGCGATCGTTCGTGTCTCCAGCCGCACGGCCGCGGCCGTGCGGGACGGTGACGCGCCGAAAGGCGACGTGCTCGGCGTGGCCCGGATCGCCGGCATCCAGGCGGCCAAGCGCACCTCCGAGCTGATTCCCCTCTGCCACCCGCTGGCGCTGTCGTTCGCCGCCGTCGAAGGCAGCATCGACGTCGACGCCGGCGAGATCGTGCTCCTCGCCGAGGCGCGCACGGCAGGGCCGACCGGCGTCGAGATGGAGGCGCTGACCGCCGCCGCGATCGCCGCGCTGACCGTCTACGACATGGTCAAGGGGATCGAGCGCGCCGCCGAGATCGCAGAGGTGACGCTGCTGGCGAAGTCCGGCGGCCGGTCGGGCGAGTGGCGGCGTGGCCGGTAACCTCTGCGGCCGCATGAAGACGGCAATCCTGACGGTCTCGACGTCCGTCGCGGCCGGGGCGAGCGAGGACGAGTCGGGCCCGGCGCTCCGCGAGCTGGCGCGGGCCGCCGGCGCGCAGATCGTCGCCGAAGGCGTCGTGGGCGACGACCGAGCCGCGATCGAGGCCAGGCTGCGCGAGTGGATCGCAGCCGGGGCGAGCCTGATCCTTACCACCGGCGGCACCGGCTTCACGCCCGACGACGTAACCCCCGAGGCGACCAGGGCGGTGATCGAGCGCGACGCGCCCGGCCTGGCTGAGGCGATGCGCGCGCAGTCGCTGCGCCACACCCCGATGGGGATGCTCTCGCGGGGGGTCTCCGGGATCGCCTCCCAGACGTTGATCGTCAACTTCCCCGGCAGCCCGCAGGCCGTGCGTGAAACTTTCGGCGTGATCGCGCCCGTGCTCGAGCACGCGATCGCGACACTGCAGCGCGGGCATGGGCAGACAGTTGAGCACTGACGGGCCGCCGGCCGGCATGGCGAAGCCGGCCGGCGGCCAGCAGACCGTTGCGCAGGCGGGGCCCGCGGTCGCGCTGACCGGCGTGACGCGCCACTTCGGCGAGCGCACGGCGCTGCGCGAGGTCTCGGTGAGCGTGCCCGAGGGCGCGACGCTCGCGGTGCTCGGCCACAACGGCGCCGGCAAGTCGACGCTGCTGCGGATCCTCGCGACACTGCTGCGCGCGCACGCCGGCAAGATCTCGCTGCTGGGCGAGGCGCTGCCGCGCCGGGCCTGGGTGGTGCGCGGCCGCCTCGGGCTGCTCGGGCACGAGCCGCTGCTGTACCGCGACCTGACCGGTCGCGAGAACCTGCGCTACCACGCGCGCCTGCACCGGGTCGACCGGGACCGTGTCGAGGAGGTGCTCGGCGCCGTGCAGATGCAGCACCGCGCCGATGACCCCGTGCGCCTGCTCAGCCGCGGGATGGTGCAGCGCCTGGCGGTCGCGCGCGCCGTCCTGCACCGGCCGAGCCTGCTGCTGCTGGACGAACCGCGCTCCAACTTGGATCCAGCCGCCAGTGAGCTCGTCGAGCCGCTGATCGGCCGCGCCAGCGGCGCGACCCGCGTGATCACCAGCCACGACCCGCGGTCGGCGCTCGCCGAAGCCGACCTGGTGCTGGCGCTGCGCGACGGTCGCACCGCGTTCGTCGGCACGCCGTCCGAGCTCGACGCGCGCACGCTTCGGGAGCTGTACGCATGAGCGAGCGCTGCGCGTGAGGGTGACGCACGCGGGAGCGCTCGGGAGACTGTACGCGTGAGGGCGACGCTCGCCGTGCTTCGCAAGGACTTGCTGCTCGAGCTGCGCACGCTCGAGACGGTGCCCGCGATGGCGCTGTTCTCGATCACGACGTTCGTGATCTTTCACTTCGCGCTGAACGTTCCGTCGCTGGCGGGTCAGCTCGCGGCCGGCGTGCTGACCGCGACGCTGCTGTTCGCGGCGATGCTCGCGATCAACCGTCTGTTCGTCGCCGAACGCGAGCAGGGCGGCTTCGATGCGTTCCTGCTCGCGCCCGTCGACCGCAACGCGATGCTGTTCGCCAAGGCTGCCACGCTGTTCGTGTTCCTGACGGTGCTCGAGGTGATCGCCGTGCCGGCGTTCGCGCTGTTTCTGCTGGCGCGCTCGCTGGCACCCGTCGCGCCCGGGCTCGCGCTCGTGCTGGCGCTCGCAAACGTCGCGTTCGCGGCGATCGGGACGCTGGTCTCGGCGATCGCGGTGCAGAGCCGTGCCCGCGACCTGATCGGCCCGATCATCGCTTTGCCGCTGCTGCTCCCGGCGCTGATCGCCACCGCGCGGGGCATCGGCCCGGTGCTGAGCGCGCACGGGTCCGCCGCGCCCCCGGGCAAATGGCTGGCCGTGCTGGCTCTTTATGATGTAGTGAACGTCCTCGTCGCTTACGCGGTGTTCGATTTCCTGCTGGAGGACTGAGCATTGAACCGCCACGGTCGCCATCTGCGCGGCCTCTCGATTGCAACGGCCATCACGATCACGCTCGCGTATGCGCTCGTGTTCTTCTATGCGCCTCAGGACGCAACGCTCGGATACATCCAAAAGATCTTCTATCTGCACGTGCCGCTCGCGATCGTGTCGCTGTGCGGGTTCATGCTGGGTGGCGCGCTCGCGATCGGATACCTGCGCACCGGCGAGCGCGTGTGGGACATGCGCTCCTACTGCGCGATTCACATGTCGCTCATCTTCTCGGTCGCCGGGCTGCTCACCGGATCGATCTGGGCAAAGGGATCGTGGGGTCACTGGTGGGTCTGGCAGGAGCCCACGCTGGTCTCCTACCTGATCGTGATCCTGCTGTTCGCGACCTATCAGCCGATGCGCTTCTCGATCGAGGATCCCGAGCGTCAGGCTCGCTACGCGAGCGTGTTCGCGGTCGTCGCAGGTGCGTTCGTGCCGCTCAACTTCGTGGCGGTGCGCCTGTCGGCGGAGTACGTGCATCCGCGCATCTTTAACCTCGAGGGAGGCAACCTGCCGGGCTCGATGAAGCTCGCTTTCTACGTTGCGCTGCTGGGGATCGCACTGCTGTTCGCGACATTGATGACGTACGAGATTGCCGCCAAGACCGCGCGGATGGAGCTGCGGCGATTGCGCCGGACAGTGCTCGGCGAGGACGACGCCAGCCCGTTGCGCCGGAGCGCGGCGCCATCATGACCCTGCTTGCCGCGCCCGAGCTGACGCTGCACCAGTCGGTCAAGTTCGTGGCCGGCGCGTACATCGTGTTCCTCGCGATCATTCTGCTCTACGTGGTGATCATGGCGGTGCGTCAGCGGCGCACCGAGCGCAACCTCGTCGAGCTCCGCCGCGAGCTCGAGGCACGTGCGCAACTGCAGGAAGCGGCTGCGAGCTCCGCCGACGGCGGAACCTCCGTATCCGAGGCGGCGGCGCCCCGATGACCGAGGTACTCGCGATCGGGGTCTCGCACAAGACGGCGCCGGTCGAGGTGCGCGAGCGCCTGGCGCTGTCCGACGGACGCGTCGGCGAGTTTCTGCGCGACCTGCGCGGCGCGGCGGAGATCCAGGAGGCGGTCGCGATCTCCACCTGCAACAGGACCGAGCTGTACCTCGTGGTCAGCGATCCGGTCGAAGCGGAGAGCACCGTGCTGGCGATGCTCGCGCGACACGCGGGAATTCGCCCGACCGCGCTGACCGGCGCGATCTACTCGCACCACAACTGCGACGCCGCGCGCCACCTGTACCGCGTGACGTCCGGGCTCGAGTCGATGATCGTCGGCGAAGCGGAGATCCAGGGCCAGGTAAAGCGTGCCTACGAAACGGCGCTGTCCCGGGAGACGGTAGGGCCGCTCACCAACCACCTGTTCAAGGCGGCGCTGGCGACCGGCAAGCGGGTACGCACCGATACCGCGATCGGCGAGCGTCGCATCAGCCTGTCGTCGGTGGCGGTGATGCTCGCCTGCGAGCTGCTGGGAGATCTCGACGGACGCGAGGTGATCATCGTCGGGACCGGAGAGATGGGCGAGCTTGCGGCGCGGGCACTCGCTGACAGTGGCGGGCGGACGCTGTTCGTGTCCACACGCAGGCGCGATCGGGCGGTCAGCCTCGCGCAGCGCTACGGCGGCGAGAGCGTGAGCTTCGACGAGCTGCCACACGCGCTGCAGCGCGCGGATGTCCTGGTCGCCGCGACCGCATCGCCGCATGCGCTGATCGAGGCACGCGAGATGAGCGAGGTGATGGCGGCCCGCGGTCGACGTCCGATGCTGCTGATCGACCTGGCGGTACCGCGCGACATCGACGCCGAGTGTGCCGAGATCGACGGCGTCTCGCTCTACGATATCGACGACCTGCAGGCGGTGGTCGCTCGCAACCGCCAGGTCCGTCAGGCGGAGGCGCGCAAGGCCGAGGGGATCATCGAGGAGGAGATCCAGCATTTCGCGGCGTGGCTCGGCTCGCTCGAGGTGCGCCCGACGCTGGCGGCACTGCGCGCCCACGGGCAGGCGATCGCCACACAGATCGTGCGAGACAACGAGGGCAAGTGGGAGTCCGCCTCCGAGCGCGACCTGGAGCGGGTGAGCGCGCTCGCCAACGCGGTCGTCAACCGGCTGCTGCACCACCCGACGGCGCGGCTCAGGGAGCTCCGCGACGACCGCGTGCACGCGCGGATGGCGCTCGTTCGCGACCTGTTCGAGCTCGAGGTCGACGAGCAACCGGCCGTGCGCGCCCCGGACCGGCTCGCCGAGGTGCGCAGCATCCGCGGGTTCCGGGGCTGATGCGGTTCGGGACGCGCGGCAGCGCGCTCGCGCTGAGGCAGGCGAGGTGGGTCGCGCAACGCCTGGGCGCGGACGCCGAGCTGGTGCCGATCACCACCGCCGGCGACCGCGTCGAGCGGCTCGCCGACAAGTCACGCTGGGTCTCAGAGCTCGAGCAGGCGTTGCTCGACGGGCGCATCGACATCGCCGTGCACTCCGCCAAGGACGTGCCGGCAGAGCTCGCCGAGGGGCTCGCGCTGGTCGCAATCCCGGCGCGCGAAGATCCGCACGACGCGATCTGCGGGGTCTCAGCGCTCGAGCAGCTGGCCCCTGGAGCGCGTGTCGGCACGAGCAGCCGGCGGCGGGCCGCACAGCTGCTGGCGCTGCGCGAGGACCTCGAAGTAATGCCGGTGCGCGGGAACGTCGACACGCGGCTGCGCAAGCTCGCCGAGGGTCAGTTCGACGCTCTGGTGCTGGCGATGGCGGGCCTGCGGAGGCTCGGGCTCGAAGCTGCCGCCGGGGGCCTGCTCGAGGCGCTGGTGCCCGCCGCCGGCCAGGGCGCCCTGGCGCTCGAAGCGTATCGCGGCGCGGTTCCGGCGCAGCTGCTCGAGGCGATCCACGATTGCGACACGGCCGCCTGCATCGCGGCCGAGCGCGAGCTGACCCGTGCGCTGGGCGCCTCCTGCAACACCGCTGTGGGTGCGCACGCACGCAGCGTCGGCGAGGGGCTGCTCGAGCTGCGCGGTTGGGTCGGCCTGCCGGACGGCTCGCAGTGGATCTCCGATCGGCTGCTCGGATCGGGTCCCGAGCTCGGCGCGCAGGTCGCGGCGCGGATGCGAGCGGCCGGGGCCGACGAGCTGCTGGCAGCGGCTGAGTACGAAGCCGCGGGTGGGTCGCTGGGCTCGCGCGGCGGCGAGGGCCCCGGCGACGGTGTGCCCGGGACGCCGGGGTGACCGTCTACCTCGTCGGCGCCGGGCCCGGCGACCCTGGTCTGATGACCGCCCGGGCGCTGGCGCTGATCGCGGCGGCCGACGTGATCGTCTACGACCGGCTGATCCCGGAGTCGGCGCTCGACGGCGCTCGCGCGGACGCGAAGCTGCTGTACGCCGGCAAGGAGGGTGGCGTCGCGTCCACGAGTCAGGCCGATATCGATCGGCTACTGTGCGAGCACGGCGCGCAAGGTCTCGAAGTGGTGCGGCTGAAGGGCGGCGATCCGTTCGTGTTCGGCCGCGGCGGCGACGAGGCCGAAGCGCTGCAGGCAGCCGGGATCCGCTACGAGGTAGTCCCCGGGGTGACCGCCGGGATCGCGGCAGCAGCATATGCGGGCATCCCCGTGACCCATCGCGAGGCGGCCAGCGCGGTCGCGTTCCTTGCCGGTCACGAGGATCCATGCAAGCCGGAATCGAGGCTCGACTGGCACGTGCTCGCGGCCTTCCCCGGCACGCTCGTCGTCTACATGGGCGTGCGCCAGCTCGGTGCGATCGCGCAGCGGCTGATCGAGGGCGGGCGCCCCGAGCAGGAGCCGGCCGCGCTCGTGCGACGCGCGACCTTTCCCGACCAACGCACCGTGTACGGGACGCTCGGGACGATTGCCGAGCTCGCCGAGCGTCAGCAGATCACAGCTCCGGCGATCGCGATGTTCGGTCCGGTCGCGGCGCTGCACGGGCGGCTCGCCTGGTTCGAGCAGCGGCCGCTGTTCGGGGTCAGCGTCGTGGTGACGCGGCCCCGAGCCCAGGCGCGCGGTCTGGTCGAGGAGCTGCGAGCGCTCGGCGCAGGCGTGATCGAGGCGCCCGCGATCAGGCTCCGCATGCTCGACGGAGCTGCGCCAGAACTGCAGCGCTACGACCTCGTCGTGCTGACGAGCGCGAACGGAGTGCAAGCCCTGTTCGCGCGGCTCGACGCCGCCGGGCTGGATGCGCGCGCGCTGACCGGCGCGCGCGTCGCCGCGATCGGGCCGGGGACCGCAGCGGCGCTGCGCTCGCGCGGCGTGATCGCCGACATCGTCGCGGAGCGGTTCGTCGCAGAGGGTCTCGTGGACGCGCTGGCGGACGTCCCGGTGCGCCGGGCGCTGATCGCGCGGGCCGCGCAGGCGCGTGAGGTGCTGCCGGACGCGCTGCGCTCGCGCGGCGCCGAGGTCGATGTGCTGGCGCTGTATGAGACCGTCAACGAGGAGCTGAGCGAAGCGCAGCTGGCTGCCTTGCAGCAGGCCGACTACGTGACCTTCACCTCGTCCTCGACCGTTCGCAAGCTCGTCTCCGCAGTCGGTGGGGCCGGCCGCATCGCGCAGCGCTGCCGGCTGGTGAGCATCGGCCCGGTGACCAGCGCGGCGCTGCGCGAGCAGGGCTTGACGGCGCACGTCGAAGCGTCCCGTCACGACATCCACGGCCTGCTCGACGCGCTCGTGGCGGATGTCGCCGATCGTCGGCGTGGCGAGGGTTCGAGCTGAGCGCGGCAGCCGGCACCCCCGTGGTCACGCTGCTGACCGACTACGGGCTCGGCGACGGTCTCGCCGGCGTGCTGCACGGCGTGATCGCGGGCATCTGCCCGCAGGCGCGGATCATCGACCTCACGCACGGGATCCCGCGCCAGGATGTCCTGGCCGGAGCGCTGGTGCTCGCCGGGGCGATCCGGTACATGCCCGTCGGCGTGCACGTTGCGGTCGTCGACCCTGGTGTCGGCTCCGCGCGCCGCGCGATCGCCGTCCGCAGCGGCGAGCGGCGACTGTTCGTCGGGCCCGACAACGGGCTGCTGTGGCCGGCTGCGCAGGCCTGCGGGGGTGTCTTCGAGGCCGTGGAGATCTCTGATTCGCCGCTGTGCCTGCAACCCGTATCGGCGACCTTCCACGGGCGCGACATCTTCGCGCCGGTGGCGGCGCAGCTTGCGGCCGGCGCTTCGCTTGCGGGCGTCGGGCGCCGACTGGACGTCGCTGAGCTGGTCTCGCTGGAGCTGCCGCAGGCGCGGGTTGCCGATGGCGTGCTGCTCGCGCGTGCTGTTTACATCGACGTGTTCGAGAACGTGCAGCTCGATGCGACCGGTGAGGACCTCGAGGCGCTTGGCGTGATCCTCGGGCAGAGCGTCGAGCTGGAGATCGAGCGCGCCCGGGGCGTCACCGCCACCGCCCGCTACGTTCGCACATTCGCGGACGCGCGCCGCGATGCGCTGATCGTGTTCGTGGACTCCTCGCGGAGGCTGGCGCTAGCTGTGAACCGTGGTAGCGCCGCGGCGCGCTTACGTCTGGAAGCCAACGACATGGTTCGCATCTCAACGTGTGTCAGCTCTCTCGAGCACTAGGCTGAGGCTCGTTGATGGAATGATGGACAGAGCGCGCCTCGGATTTCCCCGCTTGCATCTGCGCCGGACCGACTCGACGAACACGCGTGCGCGCGAGCTCGCGCAGCGCGGCGCGCCGCACGGGACGCTCGTGACGGCCGCCGAGCAGCTGGCGGGAAGGGGCCGCCAGGGACGCGCGTGGGCGGCTCCCGCGGAGCGTGCGCTGCTGTGCAGCGTGGTCCTGCGCGATCCGCCACGGCTGACGGCACTAGTGGCGGGCGTCGCCGCCGCGGAGCTCGTCGCCGAGCTCGCGCCCGGCCGGTGCGCTGAGATCAAGTGGCCCAATGACGTTCTGCTCGACGGCCGCAAAGTCGCGGGCATCCTCGTGGAGGGCCGGCCGCAGGATCGCTGGGCCGTCCTCGGGGTCGGCTTGAACGTGGCGCTGGAGGCAGAGGACTTCCCGCCGCAGCTGCGCGCGCGCGCCGGCACGCTCGGGCTGGGCGTCGAGGCGATCGAGCCAGCGCTCGCGCGGATGCTCGAGCTGCTCGAACACCGGCTGTCAGCGCCCGAGCGGGATGTCGTGGAGGCGATGCGAGCGCGCGACGCGCTGCGCGGGCAACCGGTTCGCTGGGCTGGGGGCGAGGGTATCGGGGCGGGGATCGACGACCACGGCCTGTTGCTGGTGGCAACGGCGCACGACCAGGTCACGCTGGACTCCGGCGAGGTTCACCTGTCGTGCGAGCGTTCTGTGAGCTGATCGAGCAACGACCGACGAGCGCTGAGCTTGCCGCAGAGCTGCACCCTGTCCGCTAGGCTGACGCGCAACGCACATTGGAGCGGATCAGAGAGGGAGTCAGGGATGGACGAGATCGGACCCGTCGACTACGCGGTGATCGCGTTTCAGGGCAACCACTTCACGGGCGACATCGTGCCCGCGATCGAGGGCCTGATCGAGGCCGGCACGATCCGCCTGATCGACGCCGTGTTCGCCAGCAAGGACGAGGACGGGGAGATCGTCACGGTCGAAGCCACCCAGCTCGCTCCTGCTGTGCGGGAGCGGCTCGAGACGCTGCACCTCGATGTGCAGGGGCTCGTCAGCGAGGAGGATCTCCGGATCATCGGCGAGGAGCTCGAGCCGAACACCTCGGCGGCGATCCTCGTTTGGGAAAATGTGTGGGCCCGGACGGTGGCTGGAGCGATTCGCGACGCGGGCGGAAGTCTGCTGGCGTTCCAGCGTCTCCCGCACGAGACGGTCCAGGCCGCGCGTGCGTGGGCGCTCGAAGGGACCGACGCCTAGCAGGCGCGGAACAGACTGACGCCTGGAACAGACTGACGCCTAACACAAGAAAGGGAGACTCAGATGATGAGGCGAGGCCGTAGAGGTCCGGGACTGCTGGGGACCGCGCTCGTGGTGGGCGGGGCGGCGCGCATGGGCACCGCGAGTGCGCAGCGAAGTCAGGCCGCCGCCGAGCAGGAGGCCGCACAGAACGCTCAGATCGCCGACCTGCAGGCTCAGCAGCAAGACGCCCCCCCGGCGGCCCCGGCGGCAGCGCCGGCGGAGCTCGACGACGTCGCGCTGATCCAGAAGTATGCGGCGCTGAAGGGACAGGGGCTGATCACCGAGGAGGAGTTCGAGGCCAAGAAGCGACAGATCCTCGGCATCTAGCCGCATCTAGCCGTTTCAAGCTGCCGAGACAGCTTCACTACGAGGCTCGGGTGACGATCAGAGAGCTACCAGAGCCGCAGCCCGAGCCGGCATTCGCCGGCCCGATGCCGGTGCTCACGGTGCCCGGCGCGCCGATTGCGTTTCACGTGATGGCGAAGCCGACGGGGGCGATCTGCAACCTGGACTGCGAGTACTGCTTCTTTCTCTCCAAGGAGATGCTGTATCCGGGCAGTCGCTTCCGGATGGCGCAGGAGTTGCAGGAGACCTACATCCGCCAGTTGCTCGAGGCGCACGCGCGAGCACCCGAAGTCGTTGTTGCCTGGCAGGGCGGCGAGCCGACGATCATGGGCCTCGATTTCTTCCGCCGCTCGATCGAGCTGCAGCGCGAGTACGCGCGGCCGGGGCAGCGGATCCTGAACACCTTGCAGACCAACGGGACGCTGCTCGACGACGACTGGGGAGCGTTCCTGAAGGAGCACGAGTTCCTGGTCGGGATCTCGATCGACGGGCCGCCCGAGATCCACGACACCTACCGGGTGAGCAAGGGCGGCAAGCCGACGTTTGAGCGAGTGATCAGGGGGCTGGGTCACCTGCAGCACCATCGCGTCGATTGGAATGTGCTGACGACGCTACACGCGGCCAACGGCGATCACGGCGCCCGCGTCTACCGATTTCTGCGCGACGATCTCGGCGCGACGTTCATCCAGTTCATCCCGATCATCGAGCGCGCGACGCCGGACACGCTGGAGGTCGCGAACGCCGGCTGGGGCGCGCACGTCAAGGGCCGCCCGCTGTACACGCAGCGGGGCGAACTGGTCACGGACCGCTCGATCGGCCCCGAGCAATACGGGCGCTTCATGATCGAAGCGTTCGAGGAATGGGTCCGCCGTGACATCGGCCGCGTTTACGTGCAGATGTTCGACACCGCGCTGGCGAACTGGGTCGGCGAGCCCCCGGGAATG
>JBKQKK010000352.1:0-6134 GCA_052147535.1 Solirubrobacteraceae bacterium
AACTCGAGCGTCGCCGCCGGCGTTTGGCCCGCCGCCCACGGCATCCAGCGCGCCAGATGCTCGCGGTTAGCGTCGATCAGCGCATACAGCTCGTCGGCATCGCGCTCCTCGAACAGGCGCAAGCGAGCGTTGTCGAACAGGACGAGCTCAAGCATTCGAATTGATTATGGCGTTGCACCCGATCGCCAACAGCCGCGATCAGGGTTCCGCCCCCTTGCCCCACGCGGTCGCGACCAGCGAGCGCGCGCCGCCGTGGTCGCGGTGCTCGCAGAGGTAGATCCCCTGCCAGGTGCCGAGTGCCAGCCGGCCACGCGACAGCGGCAGCGTCAACGACGGACCGAGCAGCGCCGCCTTGATGTGCGCCGGCATGTCGTCCGGGCCCTCCAGCGTGTGCGTCCAGAACGCCGCGCGCTCCGGTACGGCGGCGTTGAACCAGGCCTCGAAATCACGACGTACCTCAGGCGAGGCGTTCTCATTCAGGCTTAGAGATGCAGACGTGTGCGCGATCAGCAGATGCAGCAGACCGACCTCGATCCGCTCCACGCCCGCGAGCCCCGCAAGCACTTCGCGGGTGATCAGGTGAAAGCCGCGCGGTCGCGGCGCAAGTCGCAGTTCGGACTGCAGCCAGATCACGCCGAGCGCTCCCGCTCGGCGAGCGCGCTGAACGCTCGAGGGTTCACCTCAGCAAGCCTATGCCGTGGCGGACATGCACGCACCAACGTGGGCCGCTGCCGGCGCCGCAGCAGACCTTGCAGGACAACGGAGCCGGCCCTGGTATCGTGACCCGGGCCTAATTCCCTGCACGCATTCGGGAAGCGGGGAAACCGAGTAGCACCTGGGCGAGTCCGATTTGCTGATCGGGTGGCTCGCTTGCAGTCGGGCGAGCCCGTCGGCTGACTCCGCAGGCACAATTGATGATCTTCGAGATTCGAAAACAAACGACGCGGTTCGCGCTCACTGTCCTGGTGGGATCGCTGTGCATCATGGCGGCGAGGTCGCTCCCGCTCGGAGCAAGCACCGCGACGGCCTCGGCCTCACCCAGCCTCGGAGCGCTCAACTCCGAGCTCAGCCAGAACCAGTCCCAGCAGCAACAACTGACGGCGAGCATCGCCGGCTTGAACGCAATCATCTCCTCGCTCGACGCCCAGATCGCGCTCGTCCAGTCGCGCGAGGCCGCCGTCCGCGCCGCCCTGCAGCGCGACCAGCTCGCGTTGGCGGCGGCGCAGTCCGCACTGGCGCGCGAGCGGATGCAGGTCGTGCGCCTGCGGGCCCTGCTAGCGCACACGCGGATGATCCTCGCCCGCCAGCTGGTCAGCAACTACGAAGCAAGCCGACCCGACATCGTCTCGGTTGTACTAGATGCGCACGGCTTTCAGCAGTTGCTCGAGCAGCTCAGTTTCCTGGACCGCGCCGAGCAACAGCAGCAGACGCTGATCTCAGTCACGCATGCCGCCAAGCTGCGTGCGAGCGCCGCTGCGGCACGCCTCGCTCGGCTCGAGGCACGCGAGCGTCGGATCACCGACGCGACGGCCGTTCAGGCCCGCGCAATCGCGGGCATGAACGCACTGCTTCAGTCGCGTCAGGCCGCGCTCGCCGATGCGCGCATGGCACAGCAGGCAGCGCTCGCCGCCGGCCGTCAGCGGGGCGCGCAGCTGCAGGCCGCGATCAGCCGCGTGCAGGCGCAGCAGGCGGCGGCTGCGCGGGCCGCCGCACTTGCGCAGCTGTCCTCAACTGCACCGTCTGGCGGATCCTCAGGCGGGTCCTCGGACGGCTCCGCCGGGGTCGGAGCGGCGCTCGGCCCCTCCGGCGGCTGGGTAATCCCGTACGCAATCGTGCTGTGCGAGTCCGGCGGCCAGAACCTGCCGCCCAACTCTGCCGGCGCGTCGGGCTACTACCAGATCATTCCGAGCACCTGGCAACTGTTCGGCGGCACCGGACCCGCCGCTTATCTGGCCTCCAAGGCGCAACAGGATGCAGTGGCCGCCAGGATCTGGAATGGTGGTGCCGGTGCGTCAAACTGGGTCTGCGCGGGGATCGTCGGGATCCACTGAAACGACGCCGCTTCGCGGCCTTCCCCCGATCCCTGGAGACGAACGACCCGTTCTTGATAAATCCTGGCGGCGGCCTGCGATCCAAACCCCCTGACCGTCAGTTGACCACGCAGGCCGGGCTAGCGGGACGGTTGGGAGGGAACGCCGTGACCAGCGCCTGGGAGATCAGATGCGAGCGGGCGACGTAGCCGGGTGAGTAGTAATGGATCCCATCGGGGATGAACCACTGCGGCTTTGCGAACGCGCCCCAGTCGAAGATCCGCAGGTTCGGGTAGCGCTCGCAGACCGCAGCCAGATCCGCGTTCCATTGCGCCATCCCGGACTCGGCGTACGCGCCCGACTGCACGAGCGTGATCACGCTGACCCACAGGACCGGCTGCTTTCCGATGATCGACATCATGCGACTGATGCGAGTCGCCAGCCCGACCGTCGATCCAACCGCAACGTTCGCAACGTCATTGGTCCCGAGCGCGATGATCCAGCATCCCTTGAAGCCCGCTTTGATGTGGCTTTGCGCGATCATCGCTCCGTTGGGGATCCGTTCGTACAGCTCGACGATCGAGCGTGCGCCGGAGATCTCGGGGTAGAACTGCTTGACCCCGACGTCCGCGAGCTGCGCCGGCAACTGCAGCAGTAGGTCGGGGATGTAGTCGTTCGAGATCTCGCCCTCTGAGGTTGAGTCCCCGATGTAGACGACCGAGCGACAGTCCGCCTTGAAGGGAGCGGGGGGCGCAGACTTGCGCTTCGGGTCCCGGATCGCG
Organism: Solirubrobacteraceae bacterium; assembly: GCA_052147535.1. Classification (GTDB taxonomy): domain Bacteria; phylum Actinomycetota; class Thermoleophilia; order Solirubrobacterales; family Solirubrobacteraceae; genus Palsa-465. Next base: position 2,813 of record JBKQKK010000352.1, read on the forward strand.
ATCGCCTGGGTGTGCTCCAGCAGCGGTCCGGTGCCCGACTGATCGCCCTCTGAGGCGGCGGGAACCAGGCCGCTAAGGCTGATCACGGGCACCAGCAGGGCGATCAACACGGTGCCCGAGATCGCCAGCCGGCGCTGGCGGGCGCGCGGCCGGCCGCGGCGAGAGCGCAAGTAACGCCACAGCCGTCCGATCGCACCATGGCGGATCGGCTCCTCCAGGAACGTCCAGGAGAGGTTGGAGATCGCCAGCGTCGCCGACACCGCGATGATCGCCCGCACCCATCCGAGCGGGCCGTGGCTCGGGTTGATTAGCACGATGATCGGCCACTGCCACAGGTAGATCGCATAGGACCTGACGCCGACCCACCGCAACCCAGGCCGACCCAACGCCGCGCCGAGCCGGCTCCCCGGCACGACCACCGCCGCCACGACCGCCACCGTCCCGAACGACAAAAGCACGAACCCGTACGGGTACAGGAACGACGAGAAAGCGTTCGTCCGCCACACCAGCACTCCGATCACAACCAACCCGCCGAGCCCGATCAGATCGAGGCAGACGCGGCTGGCCCGCCGCACAGCGCTTGCTGGTAGCGCAGCTGGCCACAACATCGCCAGAGCGGCGCCGAACAGCAGCTCGAACGCCCGCGTGTCGGTGCCCTCATACACCCGCGTCGGGTCATATCCGGGGTGATACATGACACCCATGCTCAGCACCGACAGCGCGGCCAAGCCCAACGTCAGCGCCACCAGCACTCGACGACTGCGCGCCACCCTGACCCCCGCGAGCAGCAGCCACGGCCACAACAGGTAGAACTGCTCTTCGACCGCCAGCGACCACAGGTGATCAAGCGGCAGCGGCGCCGCGAACCGCGCGAAATACGAGCCGCTGCGCCCGATCGTCGACCAGTTGCTCACATAGAAGGCAGCCGCGATCACCTGCCGGCGCACCGCTGCCAACTGGCCGCCGTCCAGCAGCGCCACCCACACGCCCACGACCACCAGCATCACGGACAGCGCCGGAAGCAACCGACGGCCGCGCCCGATCCAGAACTGCCCGAGCCGGAGTCCGGCGTGCTGGTTCCACTGCGAAAGCAGCAGGTCGGTGATTAGATAGCCCGACAGCGTGAAGAACACGCCGACGCCCAGCATTCCGCCCCGGCCCCACGGCACACCGACGTGATAAGCGATCACGCAGGCGACGGCCAGCGCCCGAATGCCGTCCAGACCGGCTACATACCGCCGCTCGGCATCAGTAGGTTGCGGCATCGCAGTCCGCTTGACTCTAACCGAGGACGAACGTAAGCCACCGGCGGGCGTCCGACATTGTTGCTCGATCGGACGCCGGCGACCGCGTACCCCGGCTTGCTAGCGTTCGCCCGGCTGCCTGCGTGGGTGTTGCGAAACCGACACCGTAAGGTCAAGCGCAGTCGAGACGATCCGGTTCTGCTCGATCGCGTGTGCCACCGGGTAGCCCTCACCCGACGCCGCCCGCTCGGGCCGGCCGATGTAGCCGAGCAGCAGATGGTCGGGCAGGATCTGGCGCAGCCGCGCCGACATGTGAGCCCGCGCGCCCATGTTGCGCGGCTCCTCCTGGACCCAAACGACCTCGCGCAGCGATGGGAGCTCGTCCACCAGCTCGAGGATCTCCGACTGTGGATACGGGTACAGCAGCTCGACCCGGCCGATCGCGAGCCGCGGTTCGTTGCGCCTCGCTTCGTGGCCGTCGAGGTCGTAGTAGATCTTGCCGCTGCAGAGGATCAGACGGGTCACCTTGGCCCGGTCCGCCACCGGGTCGGCGAGCACCGAGTGGAAGCGACCGCCAGTCAGCTCGGCGATGTTGCTGCTCGCCTTCGGCAGGCGCAGCAGGCTCTTGGGAGTCATGATCGCCAGCGGGCGCTGCTTGGCGATGCGCGCCTGGCGGCGCAACAGGTGGAAGTACTGTGCGGGCGTCGTCAGGTTGGCGACGCGGATGTTGCCCTCGGCCGCGAGCTGCAGGAGCCGCTCGAGCCGCGCGGAGGAGTGCTCCGGTCCGGACCCCTCGTAACCGTGCGGCAGCAGCATCGCCAGGCGGCTCGTCTGACCCCACTTCGCCAAGCCGGGTGCAATGAACTGGTCGATCATGACCTGCGCGCCGTTCGCGAAATCGCCGAACTGGGCCTCCCACAGGACCAGCGTCTCCGGGCCCTCCTGCGAATAGCCGTACTCGAACCCCAGGCAAGCCATCTCCGACAGCGGGCTGTTGTGCAGCTCCATCGGCGCCAGCGCAGCTGGAAGGTGCTGGATCGCGCAGTGCTCCCGGCCGGTCTTGGGGTCATGCAGCACGAGATGGCGGTGGCTGAAGGTGCCGCGTTCGGAGTCCTGCCCGGTCAGCCGGATCGGGATCCCCTCGGTCAGCAGCGACGCGAACGCGAGTGCCTCGGCGTGGGCCCAATTGATCCCCATCTCCCCCTTCACCGCGTCTCGGCGCTGATCGAGCTGCTTGGCCAGCTTCGGGTGCACGGTGAAGCCCTCCGGCAGGGCGAGCAGCTCCTCATTCAGCACGCTGAGCCTGTCCTGGGAGACGGCCGTGTTGACCTCAGGAGAGGGCGTGCGATCGAGCAGGTACTCACCGGTGGGTTGATCGAACTCGCCAGCGGCGGCGATCCGCTCTTTGAGCTGCTGGTGGGCCAACGTCAGGACATCCCAGACGCCGTCGGTCATCTCGGTGGACTCCTGCTCGCTGACTACCCGCCGCGCGATCAGCTGCTTGGCGAACAGCTCACGTACCGGCGGGTGCTTGCGGATCACCTGGTACTCCAGCGGCTGCGTGTACGCGGGCTCATCCGCTTCGTTATGGCCGAAGCGCCGGTAGCCGATCAGATCGATCAGCACGTCGTGTCCGAACTCTTGGCGGAACGCGAACGCCAACCGCACCGCCGCCAGGCAGGCCGCGACGTCATCAGCATTGACGTGAATGATCGGAACATCGAAGCCCTTCGCGAGGTCGGACGCCCATGTCGTGGAGCGCGAGTCCTCGGTATCGGTCGTGAACCCGATCTGGTTGTTCTGGATGATGTGGATCGTGCCGCCGACCGTGTAGCCGTCGAGCGCCTGCAGGTTGAGCGTCTCCGCCACCACGCCCTGACCGGGGAAGGCGGCATCGCCATGCAGGACGATCGGGATCGCCGCGTTCGTGTCCTGATGGGCGTGCGGCCCGACGCGCGAGGTCTGCGCGGCGCGTGTCGCGCCCTCGACGACGGGCGAGACGTACTCGAGATGGCTGGGGTTGGACTCGAGGTTGACGCGGATCGTGCCACCGTCCGGGAGCTGGTAGGTGCCCTGCG
>JBKQKK010000353.1:0-5251 GCA_052147535.1 Solirubrobacteraceae bacterium
TTATTACATGCCTACGCTGTTACCGCTTAGAAGGCGCAAAAGTGCTGCTCACGATCTTGCGATGGTCTTCGCGTCGGGATGATCAGGGTGAACTACGGGCTAGTCGTGCCGCTGGATCGTCGGGCCAGGCAGGTCCGGCGAGCCAGGGGTTGGACTGGAGGCCCCACCGAGGGCGTCGGCGACGACGCTGCGGGCCTCATCTTGGATGCAGACCAGGTGGTCGGCCCCCTGGAACGACTCGGCGTAGATCTTGTACACATCCTCGGTCCCCGAAGGACGTGCCGCGAACCAGGCGGAAGCGGTCGTCACCTTGAGTCCGCCGATCGGGGCTCCGTTGCCTGGGGCGGTGGTCAGCTTGGCAATGATCGGCTCGCCGGCGAGCTCGGTGGCGGTCACCTGCTCAGGGCGCAGCTCGGCGAGCACCGCCTTGTCCTCCCGGGTGGCGGGCGCGTCGACGCGGGCGTAAGCGGGGCTGCCGAAGCGGTCGGTGAGGGCCCGGTAGCGCTCACTCGGCGTGCTCCCTGTGGCCGCAATGATCTCCGAGGCGAGCAGGCACAACAGGATGCCGTCCTTGTCAGTCGTCCACACCGAGCCGTCTCGGCGCAGGAACGACGCTCCAGCGCTCTCCTCCCCACCGAAGCCGATCGTCCCGTCGAGCAAGCCGGGCACGAACCACTTGAACCCGACGGGAACCTCGATGAGGCGGCGGCCGAGGTCTTCGGCGACCCGGTCGATCATGCTCGACGACACGAGCGTCTTGCCGACAGCGGCACCGGCCGGCCATCCCGGGCGGTGACCGAAGAGGTAGTCGACTGCCACAGCGAGGAAGTGGTTCGGGGCCATCAACCCGTCGTCGGGAGTGACGATGCCGTGGCGGTCGGCGTCTGCGTCGTTACCGGTCGCGACCTGGAACTTGTCGCGCGATTTGATCAGCGAAGCCATGGCGTACTCCGACGAGCAGTCCATGCGGATCTTCCCATCCCAGTCGAGGGTCATGAAGCGCCATGTCGGGTCGACGTCGGGATTCACGACGGTCAGGTCCAGGCCGTAGCGCTCCGCGATAACACCCCAGTACGCCACGCTCGCCCCGCCGAGCGGGTCAGCGCCGATGCGCACCCCGGCAGCTGCGATAGCTGCCAGGTCAATGGCCAAGGGGAGGTCGGACACGTAAGCGTCGAGGAAGTCGTAGGTGTGGGTGGTAGCCGCGGCCCGGGCGCGGGCGATCGGGATCCGGTGAACCCCGCGCAGCCCACCGGCAAGAAGGGCGTTGGCCCGATCCTGGATCACTGAGGTCACTTCGGTGCTGGCCGGACCGCCGTCGGGTGGGTTGTACTTGAACCCGCCATCAGATGGCGGATTGTGCGATGGGGTAATGACGATCCCGTCCGCGAACTGGCCCCGGCGCCCAGCCGCTCGGTTGTGGGCCAACACTGCGAGGGACAAGGCCGGCGTCGGCGTGTACCCGTCGCGGGCGTCGACTAGGACTGTCACCTCGTTAGCGGCCAGCACCTCCACAGCGGTCACCCACGCCGGCTCCGACAGGGCGTGGGTGTCACGGGCGAGGAACAGCGGGCCGTCGATGCCGGCCCCGGCCCGGTAGTCGCAGATCGCCTGGGTAGTGGCGCCAATGTGGTCGTCGTTGAAGCTGGCCCGCAGGCTCGACCCTCGGTGCCCGGAGGTCCCGAACGACACGCGCTGGTCGGGAACGGACGGATCGGGATGCTCGCTGTAGTACGCGGTGACGAGACGAGCGACGTCGACGAGGTCGGAGCGCTCGGCAGGCTGTCCGGCACGGGAATCGGTGGGCACGGCAAGGTCTCCTTGGTGTTGGCCTAGCGGGTCGATGATCGCAGGCACCGCGCTGATCCCCCCGGCGGTGACAGTTACCCGAACCTACTGCTGGTCGTGGTGATCATCCAGCGCATGCCTACGAGCGCGGGCGAGGCGTCGTGTGCGCCGCGTTTGAAGGCGCGCCAGCGTGCCGACGAGAAAAGTGCACGCTACGGTTGGCCGATGTTGCGTCCTGAAAACTGGATCAGACCAGCGAGTGCAAGTCCCGCCCGGGTAAACGCCGGAGCGCCCGGTAACAGGACCCAGTTGGTCGCGTAGAGCCAGTAATGAGCCCCGGTCCCCTCTGTGGTCCAGGACTCATCACTTACCGTGCCAAGGGCTCGATCTCTTGGTCAGCTAATGGCGGCTCCCGAGAGGGTCTGCGTTGCCGCATAGAGCGATGGCGAAGACCCGGTGGCGAACACCGCGCTCGTAGCGAGAGCGGTCGTAGGAGCGGTGTAGACGAGGCTGGCACCAGACCCCGGTGCTTTGACGCCGCTACCTGCTCCGCTCGCTGTCGGGGTCAGAACGTCAGTGGCACACTTGGCGGTGATTGTCCCGGTGAACCCGGACGCGACGCCCGTGTAGTCGTACGCGAAGGCAGCCGGAACCGTGTTCACTGCGGCGCAGGACACGTCCTCGTTGTAGGTGATCACGAGTGTTGAAGAGGTCGTGTGCGCCGACACCATGGCCGGAACCGGTGCTGCCGTCACCGCGAGTGTTTGCGTTGCCGCAAACTCCGTCACGTTCTTCGTGGCATACACCGCCTTGGAGGTGCTGCTAGGAGCGGTGTACACGATGCTGGCACCAGTGCTCCCTGGCAGGGTGAAGGCTCCAGTCAGGGTCAGCACGTCACCGGACGTTGTGCAGCTCTTGGCGGTGATCGTGCCACCGGACGCTGAACCAGTCCAGTAGTACGCAAAATCGCTGGAAGCGTCTGTCGGGCAGGACACGTTCTCGTTGTAGGTGATCGCGATTGACGTGTGGGTCACCGCCGCCGACACCATGGTCGGCCCAGCGGTCGAAGCCGTGAAGTATCCGAAGACGTCTATCGCGAGGTTGATCGTCGCACCGTGGCTGTTGTAGACGTTCACGTTGCCAGTACCCACTGTGTCCGCGATCGTGAAGTTCGGAACGATCTCGTTGGCGATCCAGTTCACGTCGGACGCGACCGGCACCGTTGCGTCGGACGTCGGGTAGACGGTGAGGTAGCCAGAGGTGTCGCCCGCCACCACTGTGAAGTTCGCGGCGACGGCAGAGGCGGTAGCGGGGATCCCGCTCGCGGTAGTGGCAAGGGTGAACTTCTCCGTCGTGTTCGCCGCAATCGAGGTCTCGGTACCCACTAGGGAGCGCGTGCGGGTGACGGCCACGCGGACCGGCGTGATCGGCACGAATACCGAGCCCGTACCACCGGCACCTGTGTAGTAGCCGTCCACGTCAACGTCCACGTTCACCGTGCCGGCGTGGTTGTAGACCTCGATCTTGCCGTCGGTCCCGACTCCCACCGTCACGCGGTTGGGGACGGCCTGGCCGGCCACGAAGTTGACGTTCGACGCGGTCGGCATCGCAGTCACGCCAGCCGGGTAGACAGTGAGAAAGCTCGCCTGGGTCCCATGGGCAGCAGTCACGTTGGCCACTACCGCGATCGCGTTGGCGGGCACTCCGTCAGCTGCAGCGGTGCCCGCGACGATGACCGGTGAGCTGGAGTTCGCGCCGAGCACGCTGCCGAGCTGGAGGCTGCCGAGCACGCGCGTCGGCGAAAGGGAGTTGTACAAGCCGCTGCCGTTGGTCGAAGGAGTGCTCGTGTAGTAGCCGTCTACGTCGACCACGACGTTGGTGCTACCGGCATGGTTGAAGATCGACACCGTGCCCGAAGAACTGAGCGGCACCGTCACGAGGTTCGCCACTGTCACGCCGGGTTTGAAGTTGAGGTTAGAGACCGTCGGCATCGTTGTCCCCGCGGGGAAGACGGTCAGGAACCCGGAGGCGGTCGGGTTGACCGCGGTCACGTTGAGCACCGCCGCCGAGGCTCCGGCGGGTACGGGTGCGGTGCCCACCCCAGTGACTTGTACCGATAGCGTGGCGGCGGCGGTGAGGGTCTTCCCTGCGTTCGGCTGGCCGGAGTTCGACCGGGTGTCGCTGATGCGGAAGGGCGTCACTGAGACGTAGGAGCCCATGACGGGACTCGCCGCATGCGGTGCGACTGCGGCCGAGGCGGCTATTGCGAGTGGACCGAGCAGCAGACCGAGAACGGCAATCAGGGCCCCTCCCAGCCGGATCGTGCGCCTATTCGCGCCTTGGCGCGGCGAACTAGATGACCTAAACATGTGGCTTCTCCTCCTTGATCACGACTGTGCTGAAAAACGTTCTTGCCCGACCCATTCCCGTGGCCCTTTGCCTTAGCTCTGGGCCAGATGCGGTCGGCCATGACATCTCCACACGCCTCCTCTTCTCTCGAACATCAGGGCTACTTGACGAAGCGGTGGTTTGCTTCGCTAAAGCCGAGCGCCTGAAGTCCTGATTGCCTTTGCAGGTGGCGCCCATCTTCTGGCTGCCCGTCCGAACTGAGTAGGCGACACCCTGTACGAGCCGTTGCTCGAAAACAGCTGAAGTTGACAGTCCGCGGCAGGCGAATGGGTTAACGGACCTATTCCGTGACCTCCTACTGTCAAAGCGCTTCTGGTCGCTCCCCTGTTCAGTTCTGGGGGATGGCGATCCAGTTGACGGTCACGCCGCCCGACGGAGCTTTGAGAGCGCCGCCGGTGTCGTTGACAACTTCAATCGTGAACCCTGTCACCGTCTCGCTCGTGATCACGAGGACCGGCACCGTGGAGTTGTCGCTCCCCCAGTTAGCGGCCTGACCAAACGTCGCGGTCACGCTGTAGTTATCTGGGCTGCCCGTGAATGCGGTGATCGAGACCGCGACGCTGTTCGAACCCGAAGCGATCGTTGCCCTACCCGCGTGCCACTGAGTGAAGCTCGGGCCGGCAGGGCCGGCAGAACCTACGGGGCCCGCAGGCCCTACAGGACCGGTCGCGCCGGTCGCGCCCATCGCGCCGGTTGCGCCCCTCGGGCCCCTCGCGCCAGTTATGCCCCTCGGGCCCCTCGCGCCAGTTGCGCCCCTCGCACCGACTGTCACCTCGAAAGTGCCAGCCGGGCATGTGGAATACTGCATGATCTTCAGCACGCGCTGCCGGGTTGCACATGCTATGTACGGTGCAGCCGGGGAACTCCTGACTGTTGAACTACTGCTTGTTACGGCGGCTGCTGTGCCGACAAGGCCGAGGGTCAAACCAGCGGCTACGCCGACCGACACCAGACGCATCTTTTTGGTCAGAGACTTCATTGCCCTACCTCCATGTACTCGATGGGCCGGTGGCCCATTGGTGCCTTCTCCTCTAGTGGCCCTCACGTGATGACC
>JBKQKK010000354.1:0-42698 GCA_052147535.1 Solirubrobacteraceae bacterium
TCCAAGCGCGCCGACGAGCTGCTCGAGCTGGTCGGGCTGACCGGCACCGGCGACCGCTACCCCTACCAGCTTTCCGGCGGCCAGCAGCAGCGCGTGGCGATCGCCCGGGCGTTGGCGATCGAGCCGACGGTGCTGCTGCTCGACGAGCCGTTGTCAGCGCTCGACGCGCGCGTCCGCCTGCAGCTGCGAGCCGAGATCCGCAGCATTCAGCAGCGGCTCGGGATCACCACGCTGTTCGTCACCCACGATCAATCCGAAGCGCTGTCGCTGGCTGACCGGGTCGGGGTGATGCGGGAAGGGCGGCTCGAGCAGCTCGACACCCCTGAGAACGTCTACCGCCACCCGGCGACGGAGTTCGTAGCCGAGTTCGTCGGTGCGATGAACCGCGTTCCCGGGCGGATCGCCGAGGGCGGCCAGGTGGTCATCCTCGGCCAGCGCGTGCCGTTGACGATGCCGGACGCGTACGCTCCCGGGACGGCGGTCGAGGCACTGCTGCGCCCCGAGGTTCTGGAAGCGATGCCGGACGCCGGCGGCCCCGGGGAGATACGCGAGCGGACGTTCCTCGGCTCGTCCGTGCGGCTCAGGGTGACCCTCGATGATGGCCAGGACATCCTGGTGGAGGCGCCGAGCCTCGGCACCGACCTGCAGCTCGGTGCCCGGGTTGGACTGAAGGTCGTCGCCGACCGGGGCGCCGTCGCGGATCCCGGAACACCCGCGGTGGCTCTATCCTGGGCGGCCGAAGCCGGTTGATCCCGAGCGACTCAGCGCGCGGCCAGCGCGCCCGGCACGTCGTCGGTGATCACGCCGGCGACCCGCGGGTCGTGCAGCAACTCGGCGTGCCCCGCGGTGGCGGCCATGAAGTCCCACACGAGGCACTCCAGACCGGCGCCTACCGCCTCGTCCAGCAGTGCGTCCGAGACGAGCTTGGCCTGCACAACCAGCGCGCCTGCCCCGCACTCCCGGGCACGGCCGACCGCGCCGCTGCTCATGAACCCGATCAACAGCCCATAGCGCAACGGCGCCCCGAGCCGCCTCAGCTGGGCCAGCACCGGATCTACGAACGAGGTTACGAGCAGCTCGGCGCCGCCGTGGGCGAACTCCACCAGCAGTTCCACCACCCGCTCGACATAGCCGTCCTCCTTCAGCTCCACGTCGAGCCCGACCCTCCCGGAAGCCCATTCGAGCACGTCGGTCAGTCGCGGCACGTCCCTGCCGGCCCGCTCGCGGAGCGCCTCCAGGCTGAGCGAGTCGACCGTCTCGCGCCCCACCTTGTGGTCGTGGAAGACGACCAGTTCGTCACCGGCCGTGCGGCGGACGTCCAGCTCGATCATGTCCGCGCCCAGCGCGATCGCCTGTTGAAACGACGCCAGCGTGTTCTCCGCGACGCCCGGGCCGTGCGACCCGCGGTGGGCGATCACGAGAGGGCGAGGTGGCACGCAGTCAAACCTATCGGTTGACCGTCTCCGCGGCTAGGCTAGGCGGGTGCAGCCGATCTTCGACGGGCACAACGACACGCTGACCGCGCGCGGTCACGCGCAGCTTGCCGGCGGGCGCCCCAACGGCCATCTCGATCTGCCGCGAATGCGCGCGGGCGGCATGCGCGGCGGGATCTTCGCCGTGTTCACGCCCTCGAGCCGGGAACGCAAGCAACCGCTGCCCCGGACAGACGGCGTGACCGAGTTCGAGCTCGCGGCTCCCGTTGGCAATGCGCGCGCGGCCGCGCTGGCGAGCGCCGCGGCCGGCCGGCTGCTTGCGCTCGAGCGTGCCGGGCAGATCAGCGTGGCGCGATCGATCGCCGACATCGACGCAGCCCGGGAGGGCGACGGGCCCCCAGTCGCCGTGCTCCATCTCGAAGGCGCAGAGGCGATCGATCCCGCGCTCGAGTCGCTCGAGACCTGGTACGCGGCCGGGCTGCGTTCGCTGGGACCCGTCTGGAGCCGGCCGAACAGCTTCGGTCACGGCGTCCCGTTCATCTCGCCCTCGACGCCGGACACCGGTCCCGGGCTGACGCCTGCCGGTCTCGCGCTGGTCCGCCGCTGCGCGGAGCTCGGCATCCTCGTCGATCTGAGCCATCTGAACGAGGCGGGGTTCTGGGACGTGGCGCGGCTGGATGCCGTGCCGCTGGTCGCAAGCCACGCCGCTGTGCACGCGCTGTGCGGCTGCTCGCGCAACCTCACCGACGCGCAACTCGACGCGATCGGGACCTCCGCCGGTCTGGTCGGGATCGTGTTCGCGGTTCCGTTCCTGCGCGCCGACTTCCGCAACGATCCAGATACACCGCTCGAGCTGATCGTCGAGCACGCGCGTTACGTGGCGCAGCGCATCGGCGTCGAGCATGTGGCGCTCGGATCGGACTTCGACGGGGCCACCATCCCGGCCGCGGTGGGTGACGTGTCCGGCCTCCCGAAGCTGCTTGACGCGTTCGCCGGCGCGGGCTTCACCGCGCAGGAGATCGACGCGATCGCCTGGGGAAACTGGCGTCGAGTGTTCGAACGGGTCCTGCGCTAGGCGACGGTTCTGCGCTAGGCGACGGGTCCTGCGCTAGGCGACGGGTCCTGCGCTAGGCGGTCAGCTCGGCAGCGAGCTCGTCGAACACCTTGACGTAGGCGTCCACCGCCGCGTCCGTGTGGGCCACCGAGAGGGTCCACTCCTCCTCGCGTCCCGGGGTCATGAAGATGCCCCGGTTCATGTTGTAGATCCACGCGAGCTCGGTCACTTCGGCGTCCTGGTTGGCCTTGAACGTCTCGTAGTCGACAACCGGCGTGGTGGAGAAGGTGACGCAGCCCTTGGCGGCGAGGCCGAGCGCATAGCCGGGAAGCCGGTGGCGATCGACCACGCCCTGACAGCCGCCGACGATCCGATCGTTCAGATGGTCGAGGTGCTCGTACGCGTCAGGAGTGAGGACCTCGAGCAGGCTGGCGCGCGCGGCCGCCATCGCGAGCGGGTTGCCGTTGTAGGTGCCGACCTGGTAGACGCTGCCGTCCTCGACCACGCGCATGACCTCCTCGGTGCCGCCGATCGCGCCCGATGGGAGCCCTCCGCCGAGCGTCTTGGCGAGCGTGACCATGTCCGGCCGCACGCCGAACTGCTCAGTCGCGCCACCGGCCGCGATCGCGAGCCCGGTCTTGACCTCGTCGAAGATCAGAACGATGCCGTTGCGGCGTGTGATCTCGCGCACCTCCTCGAGGTACCCGTCCTCGGGCATCACGACCCCGAGGTTCATCATCGCTGCTTCCATGATCACGCACGCTGGCTTGCGTGCCTCGGATGCGAGCCGCCCGATCCGCCGCTCCATCGCACCGGCGTCGTTGAACGGCACGGCGATTGTGAGCTCGGTGACAGCCTTCGGAATCCCCGCTCCGTAGGGCAGCGAGGCGTAGTTCTCACGGTCGCCGATACGGTCGTACGGGACTCCGATCGAGACCATCACGCCGTCGTGATGGCCGTGGTAGGAGCCGAAGATCTTCATGATCGTCTCGCGTCCGGTGTATGCGCGCGCGATCCGGATCGCGTCCATCGTTGCCTCGGATCCCGAGTTGGTGAAACGCCAGCGGTTCAGGCCCCATCGGCGCTTGAGCTCCTCGGCGACGACCACGCCATCCTCGGTCGTGGCCGCGAAGTGCGTGCCCTGCGTTACCCGCTCGGTTACGGCCTTGACGATCGCCGGGTGTGCGTGACCCTGGACCATCGATCCAAAGCCGTTGTGGAAGTCCCACATGCGGTTGTCGTCGACGTCGTAGATGATCGGACCCTCCCCGGTCGTCAGGTAGATCGGCCAGGGCTCGCCCGCTTGATAGGTCGAGGCAACGCCACCGCTCAGCGATTCGCGCGCACGCCTGTACATCGCACCCGAGGCCTGCGTGCGCCGCTCGAGCTCGGCCCACTCACGCTGGGTGAGCTCCCGGATCCGCTCGCGGTCCAGTTGCGCGGGGTTGCTACCGGTCATCTTCCGCCTCCAATCTGGTCACGGCCGCCGCCGACGACACTCTCCGCTTGCATTTCTAGCGAAAACCGCCGGCCCGACGTCCACGGTCCACCTGCCCGGCGCGTTTATTGTCGTTTGGAATCGGTAGTAGGATGCGCCGCGTGATCGGACCGCCAAGCTGATTCGAGGATGAGTGGCCTTGGGGCGTTTGCGGCCGAGTAACCGCGTGATCATCGGGGTCGCGCTGATGCTGTTCGCGGCGGTTCTGTTGGCCGCCGGCCTCAATCACCTAATCAAGACCGGCACCTGCTCGTCAACCGGCTACAACCAGTATGGACCGACTGCGGTCTGTCCTGCGGGAGAGGGCGCGTGGATCGGTTTCCTGATCGGCGGCATCTTCCTCGTGCTGATCGGCGCAGCGATCGGGGGCGCGTTTGCGCTCACGATACCGGTGCTGTTCATGGCGATTGGCGCGGGCTCGATGACCGTCGTGTTCGACAAGGGCGTGAGCTCGGGCTCGGCCATCTTCGGCCTGATCTTCGGCGGCTGCTTCTTCGTCTCGGGACTGATTCCGGGCCTGTTCGTGCTCCGGGGAATGTTGAAGGGAGGCGGTTCCCGGTCCTACGGGGGCGCCTTCGCTGGTCTTGGCGGTACCGGCGGTCTCACCAGCGGCTTGGGGCTTGTGGCCGCACGAGCCGCGACCCGTGCAGCCGCCGCGTCGGGGTCCGCGCCGGTGCTGGCCTCGCCGAGCAACTCTGACGCGGTGGCCTCCCCGCTCAGCACTTCCGACGCGGCGGCCGCATTTGGCGGGGCGTCGTCGAAGCCGGACGCGATCATGGGCGCCTACGCCGCCGGCGGGCCGGTGGATACGCCTGTCACGCCCACGCCGTCGAGCTTCGGGACCTCGCCGTCGGCTTTCATATCGGCCGCCACCGGTGCGCCCAAGCGCGATGTGTTCGACCAGATCAGCAAGCTCGCTGACCTGCACACGGCGGGCGTGCTGACCGACGAGGAGTTCCAGCGCGAGAAGGCGAAGCTCCTCGATGAGATCTGACGATCGCCGCTGGCGCTCGACCGCTGCGCGTTCATGAGGCTGCTGGTCGCGCTGGTCGTCTGGGTGGGTGTCGTCGCCGGGGCTTGGGAGATCCAGGCGGCGGTGGCAGATGGCATCGGTTCGAGCTCGAGCAGCGCGTCGACCGATCCGAGCAGCGTCAAAGCGAGCAATTCGGACTCGCTGTTTCGCGCTGCGAACCTCGCCAAGGCCCTCGCAATCGTGCACGACCACCTGGGCGCCGCTGCGAAGGTCACCGACGCGACGCTGTATCCAGGCTACCTCGCCCTGACGCTCGTCAGGGGCGGCCAGGAGGACCACGTCGTCGTGTACGTCGGTGGCAGCTACGTGGATCAAGGGACGGGCGGTGACGCGACGGGCGACCTGCTGTTCCCGCTGTCGAAGCTGACCGTTGATGATCCCGCCACCCTGACGCAGCGGATCGCCGCCGGCGCAAAGATCCCGGTGTCGCGGCTCAACTACATCAATCTCAGCGTCGACTCGAGCTCCAATCTCCTCGACTGGGACGTGTACCCGCTGGACACGAGCCAGATCGGGTACTTCGAGGCGACCAGTCCCGCGGGTCCGATCACGGCGATGACGGCTTCCGGTCCATCGAGCTTGACCGCCGCGTCGGGGGCCTCGGACGCCGCGGGCGCCTCGGGCTCGTCTGGCACTGCTTCGTTCGATGCGAGCAAAGTAAAGGCGACCGATCCGCTCTCGCTGTTGCGCACAGCCAACTTCGCGCACGCGCTGGCGACGCTTCGTGCTCATCTCGGCGCGGGCGTCGAGGTCACCGACGCGGCGCTGTACCCCGGCTACCTCAGCCTGACGGTCGTCAAATCAGGCCAGGAGGCAGATGTATACATCGACGCCGAGGGCACCTACGAGTTCAACAGCACTGGCGGCGCCGCCGGTGACGCGGTCTTCCCGTTGAGCGATCTGGCGGCCGGCGGACCGGCCACGCTGGCGCACCGAATCGCGCAATACGGTGGCACGCCAACCTCACAACTGGGCTACATGGTGATCGATGTCGACCCCACATCGAACCGCGTCCAGTGGCTTGTCTACACGCTGCCTGGAAGTCGTGTGGAGTTCTTCCAAGCGGCGTCGCCGACGAGCCTGATCCACGGTTACCTCGCAGACGGTTGAACGCCTGCCCATCTAACGGCGCCTTCGATCTTTCTTGGCATGGCCGGAGCCCGGTCAAGCTTCCCGACGGCGACCGGTTGTCAGACTAACGTCAAGCTCGCCGTCTATACCTTGATGGCACCAAGCGACGTGCGGTCGCAACACGAAGGCGGATGGCCATGAGATTCCTGCGCACAGTTCCAACCCGTCGGCTGCTGGCGATGATCGCCGGGCTCGTCGTCGTGGTCGCCGGCGGCACGGCGATCGCGATCGCGGCGACCGCCAACAACCCCGTGCCGGGGCGGGCGCGATCGCTCGCCGCTGCGATTCACCGCGGGCTCAGCGCGACGCCTGTCCAGGGCATCAATGCGACCGTCAGCTTCACCAACAACCTGATCAGCTCGAGCGACATTCAGAGCTCGGATCCGATCCTCACCGGCGCGTCCGGCCGCCTGTGGGTCGGCGGTGGTCGCTTGCGGCTCGAGCTGCAATCGAACAATGGCGACGCCGAGATCGTCGTCGACCACAACTCCTTCTCGATCTACGACCCGTCCACCAACACCGTCTACAGGGGGACGATGCCATCTGCGGGGAGCGGCAGCTCGAGCTCGAGTGGCAGCACGTCCACGAACGGCTCCGGCGAGGTCCCCACGATCGAGCAGATCAACGCGGAGCTGAAGCAGCTCGCCGCGCACCTCGACATCACGGGCCCGACCCCGAGCGACTTTGGCAGTGCGCCGGCCTACACCGTGACGGCATCTCCCAAGCACGACGGCGGGCTGCTCGGCGACATCCAGCTCGCGTGGGACGCCAACAACGGGGTTCCGCTCGACTTCGCCGTGCACGCAAGCGGCGGCGCGACCGTGCTGGAGCTGCAGGTGACTGACATCTCGTTCGGACCGGTGGGCCCATCCGACCTCAACACGAGGGCGCCCGCGGACGCGACCGTAGTCAAGATCGCAACCCCGTCGGCGACGAGCGCCGCTGCCAACGCCGCG
Organism: Solirubrobacteraceae bacterium; assembly: GCA_052147535.1. Lineage (GTDB taxonomy): Bacteria > Actinomycetota > Thermoleophilia > Solirubrobacterales > Solirubrobacteraceae > Palsa-465. The sequence goes on from JBKQKK010000354.1 coordinate 7,106, forward strand.
CGCGGCAAAGGCAAGCGCGCCGCCAAGCCCGCGCGAGCGGTGACCGGCGTCAGCGCCGTGTCGGCGGCGCTGCCATTCAAGCTCGACGCTCCGGGAACGCTCTACGGCTTCCAGCAGCAGACCGTGCAACTGCTCGACTGGGGTTCCTCCCCGGCGGCGCTGATCACCTACGGTCGGGGACTCGGCGCCATCGCCGTGATCGAGCGCGCCGCGCCAGCCACGACGAGCTCACACTCGTCGAGCAACACCGGCGCTGACCACGGTCAGAGCCAGTTCACGCTGCCGACCGTCAAGCTCAGCTCCGGTGTGACCGCACATGAGCTGACCGCACATGAGCTGGACACCGCGCTCGGCGCCGCCGTCGAGTTCACGCGGGGCGGCGTCAGCTACCTCGTCCTCGGCTCGGTGTTGCCAACGATCGCAGAGCACGCCGCCGCAGCCCTATGAGTGAATCCCCTGTCGAGGTCCGGGGTCTGGTCAAGCGCTACGGCGAGCTGACCGCCGTCGACGGCGTCGATCTGACCGTCAACTCCGGCGACGTCTACGGTTACCTCGGGCCCAACGGTGCGGGCAAGACCACCTCGCTGCGGATGATGCTCGGCCTGATCCGGCCGAGCGCCGGGACCGTGCGGCTGTTCGGGCGCGACCCGAACGAGAGCATCCAGGCGCTGGAGGGCGTGGCCGGGTTCGTCGAGGCGCCCGCGTTCTACCCGTACCTGACGGGCCGCCGCAACCTCGAGCTGCTCGCCGCGTTCGACGGTTACGACGCGCCCACCCGGATCGACTCGGCACTCGACGCGGTTGAGCTGGCCGACCGCGCGCGTGACCGCGTCGGCGGCTACTCGCACGGTATGCGCCAGCGGCTCGGGATCGCGGCGGCGTTGCTGCGCGATCCGAAGCTGCTGCTGCTGGACGAGCCGGCGACCGGCCTGGACCCGGCCGGGATGCGCGATATGCGACTGCTGATTCGCCGCCTCGCCGACCAGGGGATGACCGTCGTGCTGTCAAGCCACCTGCTGGGCGAAGTGGAGGAGGTCTGCAACCGCGTGGCGATCGTGCGCACGGGCAAGATCGTCTACGAGGGCACGATCGACGAGCTCGCGCGGGGGGCCGGCACGGCCTACCGCCTGGCCAGCACCGACAACGCCCGCGCGATCGAGATCTGCCGCAGGCAGCAGGGGATCACGGACGTCGGCACGGCGCACGGCCGGATCGTGTTCACCTGCGATGAGGTCGCGGCGGCCGAACTGTCCCGCGCGCTGGTCCTCGAAGATGTGCTGATCCGCGAGCTCGCACCGCAGACGGTGACGCTCGAGGACCTTTTCTTCTCGCTGACGGAGGGCGAAACCAAGGGGATCGTCGATGCGAATGCACGAGGCCGGGCCAACGGTCGGCCGCCGAGTGCGGTCTCCGAAACGGGCGCTCTTGTGACTTCTGCCGATCGCACGGAGGATGATCAGTGAGCGGCACGTCCGTCGCGGCGCCGAGCACCGAGGTCATCAGGCGCACGCGGTCCGGCGCGCGACCCGGGGTCGGCACCGTCTACCGCTGGGAGATGACCAAGCTCCGCTACCTGAAGCGGACCTACCTGGGACTGTTCGCAGCCGCGATCGTGCCGATCCTGTTCGTACTCGCGATCCATTTCCGCAGCAACCACCGCCGCGGTGACTTCGCGTTTTCCGACTACCTCTCCCGCAGCGGGCTGGCGGTGCCGCTCGTGATCCTGCTGTTCGGCGCCGTCTGGATGTTCCCGCTCATAACGGCGTTGGTCGCAGGCGACATCATCGCCTCCGAGGACCACAATGGCACGCTCAAGACGGTCCTGACACGCTCGCTCGAGCGCTGGCAGTTGTTCACCGGCAAAGCGCTGGCGGCTGCCACTTACGCGGTGGTCGCGATCCTGCTGTGCGTCAGCGTGGGGGTGATCGCCGGCTGCATCCAGTCGGGCTTCAACTCGCTGCAGAGCCTGTCGGGCACGATCGTGTCCGCGCCGAAGGCGCTTGAGCTCGTGTACGCCAGCTTCGTGATCTACATGATCCCGATCATGGCGATCGTGTGCATCGGCTTGATGCTGTCAGCGGTGACGCGCAACAGCGCCGCCGCCGTCGTCGGGACGCTGATGATCTCACTGCTGATCCAGCTGATCGGGATCCTGCCTGGCCTGAGCGGCCTGCAGCCGTATCTGCTCAGCACGCAGTTCAACGCCTGGCAGGGACTGCTACGCACGCCGATCGACTGGACGCCGATCGTGCGCGCGGTGTGGGTGTGCGCGCTGTACGGGGTGCCGGCGCTCGCCGCGGCGTTCCTGGTGTTTCTGCGCCGCGACGTCGCAGGCGGCTGATTGCGCTTTGACGGCGGAGCGCGCGCCTGGCGGTGATGACGGCGGTGAACGTGTGCTCGTGGTCGACGACGACCCGCCGCTGCGGCGGATGCTGCAGCGGATGCTGCGCGCGGAGGGCTTCGCGGTGACTACGGCCGCGGACGGAGGGGGCGCGCTCGCGGAGGTCGAGCGCGCCGCGCCGGACGTGATCGTGCTGGATGTTGCGCTGCCAGTGATGGATGGCATCGCTGTCTGCCGGCGGCTGCGCGGCAAGGGCCTGGCGACGCCGATTCTGATGCTGACCGCACGCGATACGGTTGCTGACCGTGTCGCCGGCCTGGAGGCCGGCGCCGACGACTATCTGGTCAAGCCCTTCGCCGTACAGGAGCTGGTGGCGCGGATCCGGGCGCTGACCCGTCGGCACGCCGACGCGCGCCCGCTGCTCTCCTATGCTGGCGTCACGCTCGATACCGGCGCGCGGACGTGTCAGCGCTCAGGTCGCGTGATCGAGCTCACGGGACGTGAAGCGCAGCTGCTGGAGCTGCTGCTGCGCGAGCAGGGCAGGCTGGTTTCGCGCGAGCGGGCGATCGATCAGATCTGGTCGGGCTCGGCGGAGGCCAACGTCGTCGATCGCTACGTCACTCGGCTGCGCCGGAAGCTGGGTGAGCCGCTGCTGATCCGCACGGTTAGGGGCACCGGCTTCACACTGCGAGCGTGAGCCGCTCGCCGCATCGGAAGATCGCCTTTCGGCTGGTGGCTGCCGCCTGCCTGTCGAGCTTGGCCGCGGTTTCCGTGCTGTGCGCGCTTTCGGTCGTGCTCGTGCGCCGGGATCTGCGTGACTCGCTGGGCTCAGACTTGCGGGCGAGGGCGGTCGCGGTTGCGCAGCTGGCAATCTCCGCGCCGGCGTTGCTGAGCGACCCCGACGCACTCGACAGTCCGGCGTCGGGTCGCCAGATCGCCGTCGAGGTGCTCGATGCCCGTGGACGCATCCTTGCGCGCTCGCTGACGCTCGGAGTGAACCTGCTGCCGCTCGACGCGCTGGCGCGCGCCGCGATCGCACGCGGCGCGACCGGCTTTGAGGACCTGAGCGTTGCGGGTCAACCGTTCCGGCTTTACGCGGCACCGATCGCGCAGGCTGGCGGCCCCGCCGCCGGTGGCGCCGTGCTGGTCGCCTCGGATACGAGCGACATCTCGGCCACGCTGGCACACCTGCGACTCGTCCTGCTGGTCGCCGGGCTGGCGGTGGCGCTGGGGGCGACGGCCGCGGCAGCTGCGCTGACCACAGGCGCGCTGCGCCCGCTGCGGCGGCTGGTCAGTTCGGCTGAGGAGATCGAGCTGACCGCTGATCCCGCGCGCCGGCTGCCGGACAGCGGCAGCTCCGACGAGCTCGGTCAGCTGACCGGCGTGCTCAACCGGATGCTCGCTTCGCTGGAGCGGGCACGGGCCGGCGAGCGGCGCTTTCTCGCTGACGCCGCGCACGAGCTACGAACCCCGATCACCTCGCTGGTCGGCAATGTCGAGTACTTGATCCGCCACGGCGTCGATGCCGAGGCGCTCGAGGATCTGCGCAGTGACGCGGGCCGGATCGCTCGGCTGGTCGAGGACCTGTTGACGCTGGAGCGCGAAGGGTCGCCCGGCCCCGAGCTGCGCCCGGTTGCGCTCGACGAGCTCGTAACCGTGGCCGTTAGTCGGCTGCACAGCGGCGCTGAGCGGATCCGGCTCGGCCCGCTCGAGCACGTCAACGTGGCCGGCGATGAGCAGGCGCTCGCACGGGTGCTCTGGAACCTGATCGAGAACGCGCTCGTGCACGGTCCCGACGCGGGGATCGTGACCGTGACGTTAAGGCGCGAGGGCCTGGACGCGCTGCTGACCGTGGCTGACGAGGGGAGTGGCCCGGCGCCGCAAGAGGGTCAGCGTGTGTTCGAGCGCTTCTGGCGCGGTCGCTCGGCCGCGGCTCGCCCCGGCTCCGGTCTCGGCCTGGCGATCGTGGCAGCGATCGCAGCCCGCCACGGTGGCCGGGTCACGGTCGATGGTGCGCAATTCACGTTGCACTTGCCCGTCGGCTGAGCAAATTCTCACGCTGCTCTTAGCGAAAGCTGATGCTGTATGGCCAACATGCCGTCCATGGCAAACGACACAGGATTGCGCGCTGACGCGCAGCGCACGCAGGCCACGCTGGATCGTGACATCGCGATCGCCCGCGTAACGCGCGTCCGAGGTGCGAGCATCGCCGGCGCCGCTGCGCTGACCGCCGGCTTTGCGACGCTCGTCGCCGGCATCGCGCCCGGCAAGACCTACGGCGCGACCACGTCCGCGGACGGCGCCGGGACGGCGATCAGGACGGCCGATGTCAGCGCCGGCGTTCTGCCGACGATGCCGCCGTTGGCGGGCGCCAGCCAGCTCGGCCTGCAGGCACCCGCCGCCGTGCCGTCTGCTTCCTCGGGCTCTTCTGGTTCGGGCTCTTCTGGTTCGGGCTCTTCTGGTTCGGGCTCTTCCGGTTCGGCCTCTTCCGGTTCGGCCTCTTCGGGTTCGAGCTCGAGCGGCTCCGCTAGCGCCGCCCCTGGCCAGCAGGCCGCCGCGCAGCAGGCTGCCGCGCAGCAGGCTGCCGCGCAGCAGGCTGCCGTGCAGCAGGCTGCCGTGCAGCAGGCTGCCGCGCAGCAGGCTGCCGATCAGCAGGCTGCCGCACAACCGGCAGCAGGTCGGGGCGGCGGCCAGGTGGTCGTGTCCGGCGGCTCCTGAACTCGACGAGCGTCGTGTCTGATCAAGCCGGCAGCAGCGCCCGCTTCTCGGCGCTCGGGGGTCTCGCGGTCGTGGCCGTCACCGACGCTTCGGTCCTGCAGGACGCCGTGGCAGCCGCTGCGCGAGTCGTTGACGCGTTCGACCGTGCGTGCTCATCGTTCCGCGCCGACTCTGAGCTGACCGGCGTCAACGCCGCCGGCGGTCAGGGCGTGCAGGTGAGCGAACTGCTGCTCGACGCCGTCGATGCGGCGCTGCGGGCAGCCCGCCTGACCGGCGGCGACGTCGACCCGACGGTGGGGGAGGCGCTGGTCGCCTACGGCTTCTACGACGCCAGCTATCCAGCGCCCGCCCGCCCGCGGCTTTCACTGGCCCGCGTCCCCGGCTACCGCGCCGTCGCCCTGGACCGCAACCGATGCACGCTCACGGTTGCGCGTGGCGTGCGGCTCGACCTCGGCGCGACGGCCAAAGCGCTGGCGGCGGACCGCGCGGCGGCGGCCGCCAGTGCCGCCGCGCGGTGTGGAACGCTGGTCAGCCTCAGTGGCGATCTCGCGATCGCGGGCGCGCCACCACCGGAGGGCTGGCAGGTCCGCGTAACAGACGACCACCGCTCCGGTCTCGATGCTCCGGGCCAGACGATCGTGCTGCAATCGGGGGGGTTGGCGACGTCGAGCACCACCGTGCAGAGCCGCGACGCCGACGGAGTCGCTACCCACCACGTGATCGACCCCTCGACCGGACAACCCGCGAAAGTTTACTTTCGCACCGTCAGCGTCGCCGCCGGATGCTGCCTTGACGCCAACATCGCAAGCACTGCCGCGATCATCCGCGGCGGGCGCGCCGTTGCGTGGCTGCAGGAGAATGGCATGCCGAGCCGACTTGTGCGCCTCGACGGAACTGTTCAGCATGTCGGCGGCTGGCCCGCGGACGGCGAGGAGCTCCCGCTCGAGTCGCCGGTTCCGGCATGAGCGCCGCGGCGGCGCTCGGGCCGAGCGCCTACTGGTACCTGACACGCGCGAGCGGTGTAGTTGCGCTGATCCTACTGACTGCAGTCGTCGTGCTCGGCGTACTCGGCGCGGTCGGCGTGTCGGGAGGGACGCGCTGGCCGCGGTTCGCGATCGGCTCGCTGCACCGGGATGTCTCGCTGCTGGCGGTGGCGCTGCTCGCGATCCATATCGTCACGACCGTGCTCGACGGGTTCGCGCCGATCACGCTGATCGACGCCGTGATCCCGTTCATCGGGGCCTACCGGCCGATCTGGCTTGGGCTCGGTGCGCTCGCGTTCGACCTCGTGCTGGCGCTCGTGCTGACCAGCCTGATCCGGCGGCGGCTCGGCTACCACGCTTGGCGCACCGTCCACTGGCTGGCCTACGCGAGCTGGCCCGTAGCGGTCCTGCACGGGCTCGGCACCGGCTCGGACAGCAACCAGCCGTGGGCGCTGGCAATCACGGCCGCATGCGTCGGGACTGTCGGGTGCGCGGTGATCGCCCGGATCGCGCGTGGTGAGGGGCTCTCCGAACGCGGGCGCTCGGCGGCGATCGGCGCCTCGATCCTGACACCGCTGGGGATCGCCGTGTTCGCGGTGCTGGGACCGCTCGCGCCCGGCTGGGCGGCTCGCGCGGGCACTCCTGAGAAGCTGGTCACGCACACGGTCACGCGCACGGCGCCGGCGCTCGCGACGGGCCCGGTGACGCGGACCGCCGAGCTGCAGCTGCCGTTCGATGCGAACCTGTCGGGCAGCGTCCGCCAGAGCCCCGTTCCGGGCGGCGCCTTCATCGACCTGCTGATGAGTGTCAGCGGGGGCGCGAGTGGCGAGCTCCGGGTTCGGCTCGCGGGCGAGCCGGAGGGCGCTGGTCTGTCGTTGACCGGCAGCCAGGTCGACCTGGCGGTGAGGGGCGAGCCGGTCGTGCTGGCCGGCACGATTACACAACTGCAGGGAGAATCGTTCATCGCCCGCGTTAGCGCCGCCGGCCACACGCCGCTCGAGCTTGCCGTTCGCCTGGAGATCCACAACCAGACCGGGTCGGTGACCGGCACGATCAGCGGACGGGCGACAAGATGAACGCGCCGCGTGGGTTGCCGCGGCTGCTCGCCGGCTTCGAGGCCAGCGGCCGCGCGCTGACCCTCGTCGAGCACGAGCGTGTCCACGGGCCGCTGCCGGCGCGCGAGCCGGAGGAGCTGATCGAGCTCGTGCAGCGCAGCGGCTTACGCGGGCGCGGCGGCGCGGACTTCCCAACGGCGCTCAAGCTGCGGGCGGTAGCTGAGCGTAGGCGCGTCTCGGCGGTTGTCGCCAATGGCTCTGAGACCGAGCCGGCGAGCCGCAAGGACTCGACGTTGCTCCGCTGCGCACCGCATCTCGTGCTGGACGGGGCCGTGCTCGCCGCTCAGGCGGTCGGCGCTGCCGAGGTGATCGTGAAGCTCGGCGAGCACGCGACCGGCGCGATCCGTTCGGTCGAGGCTGCGATCGCCGAGCGCGTACGTGACCGGATCAAAATCGCCGTCGCGCTCGGACCGCCCGGTTACGTTACCGGCGAGGAGAGCGCCGTGATCCAGCATCTGAACGGCGGCCCGGCGCGGCCGACGTTCATACCACCGCGTCCATTCGAGCGTGGGTACCGTGGCCGCCCGACGCTGATTCACAACCCCGAGACGCTTGCGCAGATCGCGCTCGTGGCCCGTCATGGTGAGCAGTGGTACCGTCAGCTCGGCACCTTCGCCGACCCCGGCTCCGCGCTCGTCACGATCTCCGGTCACGTCACCCATCCGGGCGTCTACGAGCTGGCGTTCGGAACGCCGATGGTCGATCTGGTCGCGGCCGCCGGTGGTTCAACAGAGCCGCTGCAGGCGCTACTGATCGGCGGTTACTTCGGCACCTGGGTGGCTGCCCAGCCTGCGCTCGAGCTACGGCTTGCACGCGCGGACCTGGAGTCGGTGCAGTGCACGCTCGGCGCCGGCGTGGTGATCGCGCTCGGCGAGAGCGCCTGTGGCATGCACGAGAGCGCGCGTGTGGTCAGCTACCTATCAGCTCAGTCCGCCGGCCAGTGCGGCCCGTGCGTTTACGGGCTGGCGGCAATCGCCGATTCGTTCACGGCGCTGGCCGACGGGATCGCACACGAGCGCGAACGGCAGCGTCTGCTGAGCTGGTGCGCGGAGGTCCGCGGTCGCGGTGCGTGCCACCATCCCGACGGGGCCGTGCGGTTCGTCGAGAGCTCGCTGCGCGTGTTCGGCCGATGCGCCGGTGTGCAGCAGGAACGTCGCTGCCGCGCCCGGTCCGCCCGCCTGCCGCTTGGGTACGAGCAGCCCGCGGACGCGAGAGGAGGCCCCGAGGCCCGCGTCCGTCAGCCCCCCGGACCGCCGTCAGCGGCATTCAGAAAGCGAGCTGAAGATGCGTTTGCGAGTTAATCCGATCATGTGCGAAGCGCACGGAATGTGCGCCGAACTGCTGCCCGAGCTGATCCGGCGCGACGATTGGGGCTACCCGATCATCGATCAGCCGGAAGTGCCGCCGGACCTCGAGGGCCTGGCACGCAAAGCGGCGGACGCCTGCCCGACGCTAGCGTTGTTGCTCGAGAGATCCCGCTGACGCGCGTTAGGGTTAGGGCTCCCGCGGGAGCCCTATTCAGTCGTGCAGGCGCGCCGGGGGTTCGGGCTCCGGCGGGGCGCTGCAGTCGTCGGCCGTTGCCGTGCGCAGCGCCAGCTGCCACCAGCCGACGTCGCGCCAGCTGCCGGCTTTCCAGCCGATCCGGCGGTACACGCCGACCGGCTCGAACCCGCACGACTCGTGCAGCGCGACGCTCGCATCGTTCGGAAGCGTGATGCCCGAGCAGGCCATCCACAGGCCCTGGCGCGCCAGCAGGTCCAATAGGGTCCCGTACAGCGCACGGCCGACGCCCCGGCGGTGGTAGCCCGCATCAACGTAGACGCTGACGGTGGCCGCCCAGCGGTAGCCGGCGCGCTCGTGGTGCGGCCCGGCGTAGGCGAAGCCGGCGACTGCTTCGCTGCCGGTGGAATCCTGGAGGGCCACCGCGACCAGGAACGGGTGCGTGCGCTCCAGCCGCGCGATGCGCGCCTTGAACTCCTCGGCAATCGGCGGGACCGTTTCGAAGCTGACCGGCGAGTTGGTCACGTACGGCGCGTAGATCGCGGCACAGGCGGCTCCATCGCGGTCGGCTTCGGCGTGGCGGATCAGCACCTTCGCCACTTTATCCGCGGGAGCCGTTACGTTCTTGCGTGACCCCCATCGCCGGACGGGGCGTGCGATGCTGCGGCACCGGAACCGACCAAAGCGAGCCTGATGATGATCCGGTCCCTGAGCAACGAGCAGCGTGCGTTCGTGGAATCGATCCGCGATTTCGCCGCGCGCGAATGCGGCCGTGCGCAGCGCGATGTGCTCACCGTGCACGGTGACGAGCCGCACAACCAGGCGCTGTACGAGCGGGTCGCCGAGCTCGGCTGGCTCGGCGTCGTGGTCCCCGAGCGCTACGGCGGCTCGGGCGGCGGCGCGGTCGACATGTGCCTGCTGTGCGAGGAGGTCATGCGTGGCATGATCCCGATCCACTACTTCGCGGTGAGCTTCATCACGGCCGGCGCCGTCGGGCGCTTCGGCAGCGAGCAGCTCAAGCAGGAGATCCTCGGCGGGATCGCGCGGGGCCGGGTCGAGGCGATCGCCATGTCCGAGCCCGGAGCCGGCTCGGATGTTGGCGCGGTAAGCTGCCGCGCGCAGCTGATCGACGGGCACTACGTGATCAACGGCCAGAAGGCCTGGATCACCGCTGCGCACGCCGCCGACCACATCCTGCTGATCTGCCGCACGGGCACGGGCACGGGCACGGGCATGAGGACTGGCACGGGCAGGGGCACGAGCTCCGGCTCCGGCAAGCATTCCGGTTTGAGCATGATCTCGGTGCCGACAGACGCCGAGGGGGTCGAGATCCGCGGGATCGCGACGATGGCGGGGCGGGAGGTCAACGACATCTTCTTCACCGACTGCCGGGTGGGTGCTGAGCGGCTCGTTGGCGAGCAGGACAGCGGCTGGACGCAGCTGATGGCGGGGCTCAACAACGAGCGGCTGATCATCGCCGCCCAGGCGCTCGGGATCGCACAGCGCGCGTTCGACGACGCGCTCACCCACGTACGCGAGCGCCGGCAGTTCGGACGCCCGGTCGGATCCTTCCAGGCGCTCTCGCACCGGCTTGCGGAGCTCGCGACCGAGCTCGAGGCGACGCGGTTGCTGATCTACGACACCGCTGCCCGAGTCGATGCCGACCCCAGCGCACTGTTGCCGCGCGAGGCATCGATGTGCAAGCTCAAAGCGTCCGAGCTTGCCAAGCGTGCGACGCTCGAGGGCGTGCAGATGCTGGGCGGCGCTGGCTACGCGGCCGAGTACGACATGGAGCATCTGCTGCGGATCGCGCTGGTGATGCCGATCTACGGCGGCACCAGCGAGATCCAGCGCGAGATCATCGCCCGAACGTTCGGGCTCAGACCTTGATGTTGACGGAGTGCGATGCCATGTTGGGTGGTTGCTGCGCGCTGCACCGGGAGCGGACTCACGGGCACGGGCGAGCGCGCGAGCCCGCTATGTTTTCGGCGAACCCGATCGGAGTTTTCAGTTGAGCACGAACATCCCTGGCACACGCTGATCCCGTATGAACAAGGACTGGCGAGCCCAATTCGACGCGACCCCCGGTCGCCAGGAGCTTGTTGATGTTTGAAACCAATATGAGGAGTGCAAGACGCGTGCTGCACGTCGCCGTCATGGTCGTGGCCATGGCGCTGCTCGCCGGTTGCGCGGCCGCCGACAAGACGGCTACGAAGGCGGCGCCGGCGGCAGTCGCCGGCAGCTCCGCCGGCGCTGGCGCGGGCAGTTCCGCCGGAAGCTCGGGCGGGATGGCGGGCATGGCGGGCATGAACGGGGTCGCGGCCGATACCGCCGGGATGACCGTCAACGGGATCAAGGCTGTGCCTTCGCAGCTGCTCGCTTCGACGACGTGGCAGGGGATGAAGATCGAGGCGCGGACGATGACAGCGGCTCCGTTCGTGATCTACAGCGGGACCGGCGAAACGGTGGTCAAGCCGCCGAAGAACGTCAGCTTTCACCTGATGGTGATGCTCAACGACGCGCACACCGGCGTGCCGATCCCATACGCGGGCGTATGGGTGACGATCACCAACGACGGCAAGATCGTCTACGACGAGCGCCAGTGGCCGATGCTGTCGGCGTTCATGGGTCCGCACTACGGCAACAACGTCGTGCTTCCGGGTGCCGGGACATATCAGCTGAGGCTGCTGATCAGCCCGCCGGTTTCGGCGCGCCACCTCGAGTACCAGAACGTGTGGCTGCACCCGCACGTGGTCACCGAGTTTTTCCATTGGAGCCCGACGCCATGAGCTGCCAGCACGACTACTCGATTGCTTACCCGCTCGACGAGAGTAGGTCCGTTCGGTGTTGACGCGGCGTGGTTTCCTGGCTGGCGCAGGCGCTGTCGCGGCCGGTGGCGTCGCCGCCTGCGGAACGACCATCGGGGCGTCCAGCGCCGCCGTGCCGGTTGTGGCACTCGGGCGCGAGCCCTCGGGCCTGCCGGTGCGCCAGCACGCGTGGAGCGCGGTGCTGGCCCGTGACCAGTTCGGCAACTCGGTGTCGCCCAAGTTCGACCGACTGCTGTTCTTCGACGTCAACGGCAGCCCGTCGCCCGCGCACGCGCGCATGCTCGAGGCTTCGCTGCGGACGCTCGAGCGTCGCTACAAGTGGGGGCCGTTGGGCCTTCTGTTCACAGCCGGCTGGGGCCCCTCCTACTTCGAGAAGCTACTCGGCGTGAGTTCACCGATCCCGTATGCGAAGGGCTTGTCGGACTTCGAGGTGCCCTCGATTGACGACTACCACTTGTGCTTGCACCTGGCCTGTGACGATGCGGAGAGACTCTCTGCCGTGGAGGCTGCGCTATTGCACGGCGCGCCGCTACCGGGCGCGAGCGGCTCGCTGCGGCTGACCGACGCGCTGCGCTGGCGCGAGACCCGTACGGGGTTTGTCGGCGCTGGTCTGCCGGCCGTAAACCAGGAGGTCGGCGGGATCCCGCCGGGCAACCCGGTGCCGCCAACGAGCCCACTGTTCATGGGGTTCAAGTCGGGTTTCGTCAAGAACCAGGCCACTGAGGACTACGTCACGATCCCCGACGGCACGTTCGCGGAGGGCACGACGATGCAGGTGAGCTACATGCGTCTGAGACTCAACAGCTGGTATCAGGACCTGAACGACAAGCAGCGCGTCGCACGGATGTACTCGCCCGAGACGACACCTGAGCAGGTCGCGCAGTTCACGATCAACGCCCCGCCCAACTCGAACCTGCTGGACCAGGCGGTCAACCGCGACAGCGTGATCGGTCACTCGCAGACCTCGGGCCGCGCCCGACGCAACGGCAAGCCGCTGATCATCCGTCGCGACTTCGACACCGTCGACGGCGGTCAGGCAGGCCTGCATTTCGTCTCGCTCCAGCGGACGATCGCGGATTTCGTGACCACCAGGACGGCGATGAACGCCAGCGACGTTCAGCTCACGAACCCCGCCATTACGGACACCGTCAACAACGGGATCAATGAGTTCATCTTCGTGCTCAAGCGCGCCAATTACATACTGCCATCGCGCCCGCAACGTTCGTTCCCGCTGCTGCCGGGGCGCCGGGGCGCGACCGGGCTTAGCTAGCCAGCTAGCAGCGACCCACCATTATTCGCCGCGCTCCGCCAACAAGCCTTCCACAGCTGGTCGTCTAGCGCTCCGGCAGGAGCTGTGCGCGCGTGGTTCGGGTGCTTCAAACACGATACGATCCCGCGGTCTGCGTGCGATCAATACACGGCAAGCGGAGGATGAGCGGTGAGTCAAAGACTGTCCAGAACAAGCTTGGTTGCGTCGGCGGCTACCGGTGTGGCAGCGCTGGGGTGCTGGTCCGGGCTGGCGTCGGCGGCGGGTCCGCCGTCCCCCAGCCAGCTGCGGGCGATCGGCTCCTCCTCACAGGCCGCGGCCACCCAGCCGCGCTTCGGTCTCGGCGCCACGCCGCTCACCCAGCCGCTGATCGTCGTGTCGTTCGCAGGCGGTCGCGCGACAGTGCTGGGCGGCAGCGCGGTCGGCGGCAGCGGATCGACGGCGGCGCGTACGGCGAGCATCCCGATCTCGGCGGCGCTGTGCTCTGTCGATTTCACGACGGCCAAGTTCGTCAACGTCGTCCACAAGTCGGCCCGTGTCCGCTGGTTCGGGGGCATCGGCTGCAGTCGGCGCATGGAGCTGTTCGGAGAGGCGTTCCTCGCCGAGAGCGCGTCGGTGTTCGATGGCTCGGGAAAGTACTACAAGGCGGTGACGAGCAGCGCGTCGAGCGGGAACGCCGGCACGATCGTCCCGCGGGCGAATCCTTCACTGTACGTCTGGCATGCGACCAACGTCTACTTCCAGGAGCGGCCCTCGCGCGGAGTCATCGCCGTTGTACCGAGTGCCAACCAGCAGATCAACGCGGCCACGACGTGCAAGGTGGTCAACAGCTCCAGCTACGGCTTCGGAGTTCATTGTGACATCTACAGCCAGCGGTTCTAGCTAAGTTGCCGGATCGCCGGGCTCTCGGCTAGGAGCTCATCCCCCCGAGGATCCCGCCGCTGACGGTCAGCACCTGGCCGTGGATGTAGTTAGACCATGGCGTGCACAGCAGGAAGATCCCGCCGGCGGCCTCCCGGGCAGTGCCGGTGCGTCCGAGCGGGACCATCAGCGGGATCATCTGGCGGATCGAATCGGGGACGCCCAGCTGCACAGTCTCGCCGCCGATCAGTAGCGTGTTCGACGCGTCCTTGGGGGCCGTCAGACGCGTGTCGATGTAGCCGAACGCGACCGCGTTGACGTTGATCTTAAACTGCCCCCATTCCTTTGCCAGTGCCTTCGTCAGGCCCACGACGCCTGACTTGCCAGAGGCGTAGTTCGACTGTCCGGCGTTACCCATCGTGCCCGAGACTGACGAGACGTTGACGATCTTGCGGAACACCTCGTGCCCCTGCTCACGCTCGCGCTTGGCGGCCTCGCGCATGTGCGGTGCGGCCGCTCGGCACATCCGGAAGGGCACGACGCTATGAATATCCAGCATCCGCTGGAACCACTCGTCGCTCATCGTGTGCAGCGGCCGATCGGACGTGTAGCCGGCGTTGTTGACGAGGATGTCGACGGCACCCCATGCGTCGATAGTTGACCTGACCACCGCGTCGGGGACGCCGGGCTCGGTCAGATCGCCAGCGATCACGATCGTCTCGCCGCCGAGCTCGGCGGCCGTCTGCTTGGCGACGTCGCCGTCCAGGTCGCTGATCGCCACCTTGGCGCCGTGCTCCAGGAACAACTCGGCGCACGCGCGACCGATTCCGCGGGCAGCCCCGGTGACGATCGCGACCTTGCCGTCCAGAATCCTCATGTATGTCTCCGCCTTTCCGCGACGCACTCATCGGATCTGGGGTGAGCGCCGTGATCGGCAGCTCGGTTATCCCGGATCGATGCGTTCTGATTGGGAGGGCGCAATCATCGCAGCGCTAGAGTTCGGAGCGCATGAACGCTGAGGAATGGATCGCCGCCTACGCAGGCAAGCTCGGCGTTGCGGCGCCCGGTGCCGAGGAAGTGCAGCAGCGCGGTGAGTGACAGCTCGGAGCGGCAGTATGAGATCGTCGTGTTCGGCGCAACTGGTTTCACCGGCTCGCTGACCGCCGAGTATCTCGCGCGCAAGGCCCCGCCTGACACCCGCTGGGCGCTTGCCGGGCGCAACCAGCAGAAGCTCGAGACGGTCCGTTCGCGGTTGGCAGAGGTGAACCCGGCTTGCGGCGAGTTGCCACTCCTACAGGCCGACATCACCGATCAGGCTTCGATCGCGGCAATCGCCCGGGCGGCGAAGGTGGTGCTTACCACGGTCGGTCCTTACGCTTTATACGGCGAGCCGCTGGTTGCCGCCTGCGCCGCCGCCGGCACCGACTACGTCGATCTCACCGGTGAGCCCGAGTTCGTTGATCTGATGTGGCTCAGGTACCACCAGCAGGCGCAGGCATCCGGTGCGCGGCTCGTGCACTGTTGCGGCTTTGACTCGATCCCTTACGACCTCGGCGCGCTGTTCACGGTCAACCATCTACCAGAGGGAGTCCCGATCGACCTCGAGGGCTTCGGACTGATGAAGGGAACGTTCTCTGGTGGCACTTACCACTCGGCGATCAACGCCATGGGCCGGCTGCGCCAGAGCGCGAAGATCGCGCGCGAGCGCCGCGCGCGAGAGCAGCGCCCGGCCGGCCGGCAGGTCAAAGGGCGGGGCGGCTGGCCGCACAACGACCCCAGCGCCGGCGGCTGGGTGGTGCCGGCGCCGCTGATCGACCCCCAGGTGGTGTTGCGGTCCGCGCGCGCGCTGGACCGCTACGGGCCCGCTTTCAGCTATAGCCATTACCTGGTGCTCGGAGGGCTGACCTCGCTGGCGACGCTGCTCACCGGCGTCGGTGTCGGCCTAACGATGGCGCAGTTCGGTCCCACCCGCAACGTGCTGCTGAGGATCAAGAGCCCGGGTGAGGGGCCCGATGCCGAGCAGCGCGCTCGCTCATACTTCCGCGTGCGATTCGTCGCCAGGAGCGGCGCTAAGAAGGTGATCACGCAGCTCAGCGGCGGTGACCCCGGCTATGGCGAGACTTCCAAGATGCTGGCGGAATCGGCTTTGTGCCTCGCTCACGATCAGCTCCCCGACCTCGCCGGCCAGCTCACCACGGCGGTCGCGATGGGGCAGGCGCTGATCGATCGTCTGATCAGCGCCGGCATCGAGTTCCGCGTCCTGGAGCAAGCTTGATTCCCGACCTTCGTAAGCACGTTCCCAGCTCGATCCCCTGGATCGGGAGCAAGCCCGAGCCGCGGTGGACCACCGCGGACATCGGCGATCTGTCCGGCGCGCTCGCGGTTGTGACCGGCGCCAACAGTGGTCTCGGGCTCGTCACCGCACGCGAGCTGGCACGCGCCGGTGCGCGTGTCGTGATCGCCTGCCGGGACACGGTCAGGGCCGACCGAGCGGCTGCGTCGATCACAGCGGCAATCCCTGGGGCGCGGCTCGAGGTGGCCGCGCTGGACCTGGCCGACCTCGCCTCGGTGCGCGCGTTCGCGGCCGGCATGCGCGAGACCCACCCATGCCTCGACCTGCTGATCAACAACGCCGGCGTGATGGCACCTCCGCGCCGGCTCACGCGCGACGGCTTCGAGCTGCAGCTCGGCACCAACCATCTCGGCCACTTCGCGCTGACCGGGCTGATGCTGGAGGCGCTGCTGTCCGCCCCCGCGGCGCGTGTGGTGACCGTCTCGAGCATCGCGCACACGATCGGTCAGATCAAGTTTGAGGACCTCCAGCGCGACCGGGGCTACAACAACTGGACCGCCTACGGGCAGTCGAAGCTTGCGAATCTGATGTTCTGCTTCGAGCTGCAGCGACGCGCCACGACCGCTGGCGTGGCGCTGCGCAGCCTGGCTGCGCACCCCGGCTACGCCGCCACCAACCTGCAGTTCGCCGGGCCGAGCCGCTTCTACGAGACGGCGCTGATGGCGATCGGAAACAGGCTGGTCGCGCAAAGCGCCGAGCTCGGCGCGCTGCCGACGCTCTATGCCGCGACTGTGCCTGACCTGCCGGGTGCCTCGTTCGTCGGGCCCGACGGTCTACGGGGCATGCGCGGCCGCCCGCACGTCCTCACCGGCGCCGACCGTGCGTATGACGAGCAGGCCTGGCAGCGGCTGTGGGAGGTCTCGCAGCAGCTGACTGGGGTGCGCTACGAGTTCGCGCCAGCACCCCCACCGGCACCGGCACCGGCTCCGGAGTCATGAGCGATCCGCTGCCCGCTTGGCCTGTGCAGGATCCGCTCCCGGTCCACCAGCAGCGCCCGCCGGGGTCCGTGCTGCGCGCGCATGGGCCCGCCGCCCTTGCGTGGGCGGCGAGCTATCTCGAGGGTCTGCACGATCTGCCGGTGCTCGCGACGGTCGCTCCGGGCGAGATCGCGGCCCGGCTGCCGCGACGTGCCCCGGAGCAGGGCGAGCAGTTCGACGCGGTGCTGCGCGACCTCGACCAGCTGCTACTCGGCGGGGTGACCCACTGGCAGCACCCGCGCTACTTCGCCTACTTCCCGTCCTCGGCTTGCGAACCGGCGATCCTCGCGGAGATGCTCGCAGCGACGCTCAACTCGGTGGCGTTACTGTGGCGCACCGCGCCCGCCAGCACGGAGCTCGAGGGTGTGGTCGCTGCCTGGGTGGCCGACCTGATCGGCCTGCCCGAGGGCTGGCACGGGCACATCGAGGACAGCGCTTCGACTTCGACGCTGGCTGCGATCATCGCCGCGCGCCGGGCGACCGGCCGCCAGCTAGTAGTCACCTCCGAGCAGGCGCACTCGTCGGTGCAGAAGGCCGCGCTGATGCTGAGGGTCCCGCTGCGGACGGTTCCCTCCGACGGGACCTTCGCGATGCGCGCCGGCGAGTTGGGGGACCTGCACGAGGCGGCGATCGTGGTCGCGACCGCGGGCACCACCGCGACCACGGCGGTGGACCCGCTCCCGGAGATCGCGCAGGCGTGTGCGGCGGCCGGCACCTGGATGCATGTAGACGCCGCTTTTGCGGGGACCGCGATGGTCTGTCCGGAGCTCCGCTGGGCGTTTGCAGGCGTCGAGCGCGCGGATTCGCTGGTGGTCAACGCCCACAAGTGGATGCTGACGCCGATGGACTGCTCGCTGCTGTTCTCCCGCCGTCCGGACGATCTGCGCGCTGCGTTCAGCCTGGTTCCCGAGTACTTGCGAACGCCGGCGGCGGAGGACGCGCTCAGCCTCAGCGAGTACGGCCCTGCGCTTGGGCGGCGCTTCCGCTCGCTCAAGCTATGGGCGACGCTGCGCTGTCTGGGACGCGAGGGGCTGCAGGCGCACGTTCGCAACTGCGTGACGCTCGCGAGTGAATTCGAGCGCTGGTTGGCGGCGGAGCCGGGGTGGGAGCTGTGCGCGCCGCGCCACTTCTCGCTGGTCTGCTTCAGTCACGAGGGCGGCGAGGACCACAACCGTGCGCTGCTGGATCGCGTCAACGCTTCCGGCGAGATCTACCTCTCGCATGCGGTGCTGCGTGGACGCTTCGTGCTGCGGCTTGTAGTGGGCGGCATGTACACGACCCGCGAGGATCTGCAGCTGGCCTGGGACGTGTTGCGCCGCGAGGCCGCAGCGCAACAGTAGGGTGTGACGTTGTGGGGACGCGAAACGGGCTCACCGTCTATCGTCACCTGTCCAAGCCGATGAACGAGGAAGACCTGACCGAGATAGACCGCGCCGGACGCCGTTGTGCCGTCTGCCGTTCCGGGCGCCACTGGCGCCAGCTCGAAGTGATCCGAACCGCGGGCCGCGACCCGCTCGTGCTGTGCGCCGGCTGTCGCGCTCGGCACCCGCTGCCGCCGCCGATCCGTGAAGCTCCACCGGTCGTGGTCGAGCCCGAGCAGCCCGCGTCAGCGCCGGCTCGGGTACGCCGCGCCGAACAGGAGGACCGGCTGAAGCGGGTGCTGCGGGAGTTGCCGCGCGGTGAGCACTCCACCGGCCGGATCGCCAAGGCCGCCGGACTCAACCACGCAAAGACGCTCGGCAGGCTGCACAAGCTCAAGGCCGCCGGCGAGGTCCACCAAGTCGGCAAGCTGTGGAGCACCGAGCCGCCCGCCAACGGGCTGGAGGCCGCGTTTGACCGCCTCCAGGCCCAGACCAGTAACCTGCGGATCATCCGCGAGCGGCCGCCCGTCGGCTGATTGACGAGCCACCGTCGCGCCGTGGCGGGCTGCTCGGGCGGCGATTTCGTACGCGGCGCTCGCGCTCAGGTTCCACTCCTCGAGCGGAGCTCCGCCGCCGCCGGGTGGTGGCCGTTGGGGTTCAGAAGCATCGCTCTCGCGGATCACCAGCGTCGTGGATTTCTTGATTTCTTACGTTCCGATGCCACTCTCATCCGACAACGCGAGCAGCGCGTACCGGCGCAGTAGCGCGCCTGCAATATCTAGGAGCCTTTTCAAAAAATGTCAAACCCAGTCATTTTCACATCTAGGCGGTTGGTGGTCGCGCTCAGCGTGGTCGCGATCGCTGTCGCAGTCGGCGCGTGCGGATCCTCGGCGTCGAACAGCTCCAGCGCCGCGGGCGGCGCGAGCGCCACCACCGCGGGCGCGACGACCGCTCGGTTGAACCTCGCCAAGTGCTTCCGCGCCCACGGGATCAACGTCTCAGATTCCGGCTCCTCGACGGCCACGGCTACGGCCGGCGCGGGCGGTGGCGGTGGCATCTTCCGGGCGCTGCGCAACTATCCGCGCGCCGATATTCAGGACGCGATGACGGCTTGCAAGCAGTACCTGGCGGCAGCCTTCCCGGCCGCGAACCTCAGTGCTGCGCAGCGCGCGCAACGTACGGCACAGCTCGTCAAGTACGCCACCTGCATGCGCTCGCACAACGTCAACATTCCGGATCCGACGACCACCGGCACTGGCCCGGCCGGCGGCGGCTTCGGGTTCGGCGCCGGCGGCGGTGGCGGCGGTGGAGCGAACTTCCGCAGCCTGCTCAACACGCCGGCGTTCAAGAAGGCGAACACGGCGTGCGCAAGCTTGAGGCCCAGTTTTGGCAGGTTCGGCGGAGGTGGCGGCGGAGCGGGGGCCCCGGGTGCGTGACCGGCTAAAAGCACTGCGGGTGCGTGATCGGGTGCGTGACCGGCTAAAAGCACTGCGGGTGCGTGACCGGCTGCGGGCACTGCGCGCGATGCCCGCGGAGGGACGGACCAGGCGCTTGCTGGCGGGAGCGGCGCTTGCCGTCGCGCTCGCGGCGGTGATCGCGGTTGTGGTCAGCGTCGTGCCGTCGACGACGACCGCAGCGACCAATCCCAACCAGGTCGCCGGCGCGGCCACCGTGCGGCGGCGCGACCTGGTCGAGACCGATACCGAAGCCGGGACGCTCAGCTACTCCAACCCGCAGACGGTCTATAACCGCGTCAGCGGGACGATCACGTCGTTGCCGTCCGTCGGTCAGGTGATCAAGCAGGGCCAAGCCCTCTACGAGGTCGACGGCTCGCCGGTGATCCTGATGAACGGCACGACGCCCGCGTACCGGGATCTGACGGCCGGCATCACTAATGGTGAGGACGTGCTCCAGCTCAACCAGGACCTCGTTGCGCTGGGTTTCAACCCTGACGGGATCGTTGTCAATAATGAGTGGCAGACCGCCACGACCGATGGAGTCGAGGCCTTCCAGGATTCGCTCGGCGAGACCGAAACCGGCGACCTGACGCTCGGCCAGATCGTCTTCCTGCCGGGCGATCAGCTGATCGCGACAGTCGATGCGACGCTCGGCTCGACGGGCGGTGGCTCCAGCGCCGCGGCGGCCAGCACACCGGTCCTCGCCGCGACTTCGGAGTTCGTCAGCCTGGATCTCGACCGCAGCTCGGCGGCCGGTACCGACCAGAGCTCCACGCCGGGCGGCGGTGAGGGCACGATCACCGCAGCGGTCGACACGACGCAGTGCCCGACGGAGACCATCGCAACGACGCCGACGACCGCGACGACGCCGTGCGCCACGACGACACCGACGCCGACGACCACGACGCCGACGACTACCACGTCGACACCGACGACTACGACGCCGCCCACACCAACGACCGTGACGCCGACGCCGACGCCGACGCCGACGACCACGACGCCGACGAGCACCACGCCCAGTGGCGAGAAACCCGGTGGCAAGGGGTCGAGCTCTAGTGTCTCCTCGGAGCAGGCGACCTTGCAGGCGCTGATCTCCGCGCTGTTGAAGGCTGAGGCCCAGTCCAAGGGCTCGTCCAGTAGCACCGGTGGGAGCACCGGTGGGAGCACCGGTGGTCGCTCGAGCTCGGCGGGGAGCAGCTTCAGCGGTGGTTCGAGCGGTGGTTCGAGCGGTGGTTCGAGCGGTGGCTCGAGCGGTGCTTCGAGCGGCGCGAGTGGTTCGAGCGCGGCGGCGAGCGGCGGCTCCTCGGCGTCCTCGAGCAGTGGCGGCGGCACCGCCACGGAGATCCTGCAGACGACCTCAACCCAGCTGATCGTGACCGTCGATCTTGCTGCGAGCTCGCAAAGCGAGGCAGTCGTGGGCGAGAAAGTGACCGTCGAGATGCCTGACGGCAGCATCGTCAACGGCGCGATCACCGCCGTGAGCCCGGTCGCTACGAGTTCGAGCAGCTCGAGCGGCTCCGGCTCCGGAAGTGGCGCAGGCGCGTCGAGCGCTGCCGGTAGCTCCAGCTCGAGCTCCTCGGCGACGGTCCCGGTGACGATCGAGCTCAAGGGCCACGTGACGGGGGTCGGTCTGGACCAGGCGTCGGTGAGCGTGAACTTCGCTGAGGCGAAGGCGTACAACGTGCTGTCGGTGCCGGTTACAGCGTTGCTGGCGACGGCGGGCGGCAACTACGCCGTCCAGGAGGCTGCCGCACCACACAAGCTGATCCCGGTCACAACGGGGCTGTTCGCGGCCGGCTACGTGCAGATCTCCGGGACTGGGATCTATCCCGGCCTGCAGGTGACGGACTCGCAGGGATGAGCATCGAACTGGGGGAGAGCGGCGGGCGTGCTGGGCAGGCGCCCATCCGGGCCGCGCCACACCACAAAGGTGTGGCGCTCCGGCTCGACGGTGTCGCCAAGGAGTACCCCGGTGGCATTGCTGCGCTGCGCGGCGTCACCGTCGAGGTTCCCGACCGCGACCAGGTCGCGGTCGTCGGGCCGTCGGGGTCGGGGAAGACGACGATGTTGACGATCATGGGGACGCTCGAGCGGCCGACCAGGGGCGAGGTGCGGGTCTCCGGTCATAACGTCGTGAAGGCCTCGGACAATGAGCTGGCGGGGCTGCGGGCGCACGAGATCGGGTTCGTGTTCCAGTCCTTCCACCTGCAGGATGCGATGTCGGCCGTGGACAATGTCGCCAACGGCATGCTGTATAGCGGTGAACCTGTTAGGCAGCGCCGCGAGGCAGCGCGCGCGGCGCTCGAGCGCGTCGGGCTCGGCCACCGCTTGACCCACCGTCCGCAGCAGCTCTCTGGCGGCGAGCGCCAGCGCGTGGCGATCGCCCGAGCGATCGCAAAGCGGCCGTCGATCGTCCTCGCCGACGAGCCGACCGGGAACCTCGACTCGAAGTCCGGCAGCGAGATCCTCGGGCTTCTGCACGGGCTGGCGGACGACGGCGCGACACTGGTGCTGATCACGCACGACGACCGCATCGCGCAGACGTTCAAGCGCCGCATCCAGATGCGCGACGGTGAGATCGTCGGAGACGACCGCGCATGAGCGCCGCCACCGCCAGCCTGCCGCACCGCCGTCGCTTGCGAGCCTCGCGCGTACCGCCGCGCGAGCTGTTCGGCGTGGCGCTGCAGGGGCTGCGCAGCCGCAAGCTGCGCGCGGCCCTGTCGGCGCTGGGGATCGCGATCGGGATCGGCGCGATGGTGGCCGTCGTCGGCGTGTCGTCCTCCAGCCAGGCGAACCTGCTGGCGACGATCGACAGTCTCGGCACGAACCTGCTGACGGTCGCGCCGGGAACGACGTTCTTCGGCGGCGCCGAGGTCCTGCCCGACACGGCTGTGCCGATGATCAACCACATGCAGAATGTCAACAGCGCGGTCGCGATCTACCAGATCCCAAGCGCGATCGTGTTGCGCACGCAGTTCGTGCCCTCCGAGCAGACCGGCGGCATCGGCGTCGACGCGGCCGGCGACAATCTGCCGCAGGTGGTGGGCACCGCGATGGCCTCCGGGCGTTTCCTGAACGCGGTCAGCGACCGCTACCCAGAGGTGGTGCTCGGCGCCCAGGCGGCCAGCATCCTCCAGATTCCCAACACTGGCGGGCACGTGATGGTGTACCTCGGTAACAGGTGGTTCAACGTCGTTGGGATCATGAAGCCGGTGATTCTCGACCCGACCCTCGACACGACTGTGTTCATCACGCTGCCTGTGGCCGAGCAGCTGTTCAACACGCAGCCCAACCCGTCGCAGATCTATGTGCGCGCCAACGTCAACGACGTCGTTCCGGTGTCGAACCTGCTCGCGCCGACCGCCGACCCGCAGAACGCCTCCGGCGTCGAGGTCAGCCGCCCCTCTGACGTGCTCGAGGCGCGCGCGGCGGCGAAGGGCCAGTTCACCACGCTGCTGCTCGGTCTTGGGGCCGTGGCGCTGCTCGTCGGCGCGATCGGGATCGCGAACATCATGGTGATCTCGGTGCTCGAGCGCCGTGGCGAGATCGGTCTGCGACGCGCGCTGGGTGCCACCAAGCGAGACATCCGCGTCCAGTTCCTGACCGAGTCGGCGTTGCTGGCAGCGCTCGGCGGGATCGCCGGTCTGTTGCTCGGTGCTGGTGCTACCGAGGCCTATTCGCTGGCCCAGAACGAGCCGTTCGTCGTGCCCCTGTATGCGCTTGTGGCGGCACCGGCCGCCGGGTTGCTGATTGGCGTGCTGGCCGGCGTGTATCCGGCGGCGAAGGCCGCGCGGCTGAGCCCGACCGAAGCGCTGCGCGCGTGAGCGTGGACGCAGCCCTCCAAGTGCGGAGGCCCGCCTCGACCGACTCTCAGGCTCAACATTAGCCTGAGAGAGGCTGGAATGACCGAGCACGAGCTTCTCTGGACCCCGTCGAGCGAGCGCATCGCAGCCGCCACGATAACCCGCTACCAGGCCTGGCTGGCCGATAGCCGCGGCGTTCGCGCAGATCACTACGAGTCGCTGTGGCGCTGGTCTGTGGATGACCTGGAGTCGTTCTGGAGCTCGATCATCGAGTTCTTCGACATCCAGTTCGACGTTCGGAGTGCGCGCGTGCTCGGCAGCACCGCGATGCCCGGTGCCGGCTGGTTCCCGGGCTCGCGGATCAGCTACGCGCGGCACATCTTCGCGGGCAAGGATCCCGGCGCGCTCGCACTGGCGCACTGCTCGGAGCTGCGCGAGCTGGATTGGTGGACCTGGGAGCGACTGCGCTCGCAGACGGCGCAGATCGCCGCCGGCCTGCGCGGCCTCGGCGTCGGCGCCGGCGACCGGGTGGTCGCGTACATGCCCAACATTCCGGAGACCCTCGCGGCGTTCCTGGCGTGCGCTTCGATCGGGGCGATCTGGTCCTCGGCCGCACCTGAGTTCGGCGCCCGCAGCGTGATCGACCGCTTCAGCCAGATCGTGCCGAAAGTAATGCTTGCGATCGACGGCTACAGGTATGGCGGCAAGGACTTCGACCGGCGCGAGATCGTCTGCGAGATCGCGGCGGCGCTGCCGGCGCCACCGAGCGTGGTGCGCTTCGGCTACCTCGACGGGAGTGGCTGGGAGCCGGGCTTCCTGCCCCGCGAGGCCGCCGAGCTGTGGTTCGAGCCGTTGCCGTTCGAGCACCCGCTTTGGGTGCTCTACAGCTCCGGCACGACGGGGTTGCCGAAGCCGATCGTCCACAGTCAGGGCGGGATCCTGCTCGAGCAGACCAAGACCGGGCACCTGCACCTCGATGCCCGGGCGGGCGACCGCTTCTTCTGGTTCTCGACGACCGGCTGGATGATGTGGAACCTGCTCGTCGGCGTGCTGCTCACCGACGCCGCGATCGTCCTGTACGACGGCAACCCCGGCTACCCGGACCTCGGCGTGCTGTGGGATCTCGCCGAACGCTCGCAGATGAGCTGCTTCGGCACCAGCGCCGCGTTCATCGCCGCGTGCATGAAGGGCGGTGCTGCGCCCCGATCGGGTCGTTCGCTGCAGGCGCTGCGGGCCGTCGGCTCGACCGGCTCGCCGCTCTCACCGGAGGGCTTCCGGTGGGTTTACGACGAGGTCGGATCCGACACCTGGCTGTTCTCCACATCGGGCGGGACCGACATGTGCACCGCGTTCGTCGGCGGCGTGCCGACGCTGCCGGTACATTCCGGTGAGCTCCAGGCGCGCAGCCTCGGGGCGGCCGTCGAGTCCTGGGACGAGCACGGCAACCCGCTCACCGACCAGGTCGGCGAGCTGGTGATAACCAAGCCGATGCCGTCGATGCCGATCTACTTTTGGGGAGATGCGACCGGTGAGCGCTACCGCGACAGCTATTTCTCGATGTTCCCCGGCATCTGGCGACACGGCGACTGGATCGAGATCACTTCACGTGGCAGCGCGATCATCTACGGTCGCTCGGACTCTACGATCAACCGCGGCGGGGTGCGCATGGGCACCAGCGAGATCTACCGCTCGGTCCTGTCGCTCGAGCAAGTGCTCGATGCGCTCGTCGTGGATCTGCCGCGAGAGGGAACGGACGGCTGGATGGAACTGTTCGTCGTGCTCCGCGAAGGCGTCGAGCTCGACGATGTGCTGAGCGCCGAGATCCGCAGGCGGCTGCGTATCGACTGCTCTCCACGGCACCTGCCCGACGAGGTCAGGCAGATCGCCCAGGTTCCCCGTACGCTGTCCGGCAAGCTGCTCGAGGTTCCCGTCAAGCGGATCCTGATGGGCACGCCGGTTGAGCAGGCGGTCAGCCGCGAATCGCTAGCCGATCCGGCGGCGCTCGATCCGTTCGTGGCGATGGCAAGCGGCGGATGAGCAGCCCGCGACGATGACCCTCGTCCGGTGGGCGCTCGCTAATCCTAAAGGCGACAGAAGATCTACCGTCGATCTGTCTAGTCCTCTTGTTGCCCGACGGCAAGTATGGTCAAATAGGGCTACGGGCACTCCACCGCTAAACGAGTGCCCGTCCAAATTTCTGCGAGCTGCGTTGCCTTCGAGCTCAATCGCCACGACGCCAACGCGACTGCCCGGGCCCGCGCGCCCGGGCTTTGGCCGGCTCCGCCTCTTACAGAGTTCTCATGCGCTTCAGATCGGTTTCTAAGCACTCGATGCTTCACTTCGTCAGGTGCGGATTCCGCGCAATCGCCCAGCAGAAGAGGAGCAGTAATCGATCATGAGCCGTCTCTCATACGTCCTACCAATCGCCACTGGCGCCATTGCCGGCGGACTCGTCGCGCTGGCGATCGCAGGCGGGGGCGGCAGTTCGACGAAGACCGTCACCACGGTCGTGTCGCAGAGCGTGACGTCCGCGGCGGTCCCGACTTCGCTGGCCAGGGGTCAGGGCCTCACGATCAACCAGATCTACCGAAAGGACAGCCCCGGGGTCGTCGACATCATCGAGACCTCTGAGTCCTCAGGCGCCATCAACCTTTTCGGTGGCCCCACCACCCAGCAGACCCAGGGTGAGGGCGCCGGCGTCGTTTACGACACCAAGGGCGACATCCTCACCGACGAGCACGTGGTCGCGAACGCGGTCTCGGTGAAGGTCACCTTCGAGGATGGCTACACCGCAACCGCGAAGGTGCTCGGCACCGATCCGTCCACCGACGTCGCGGTGATCCGCGTCAACGTTCCCGCCGCGCAACTGCACCCGATCGTGTTCGCGAGCTCGTCGGGGGCGCAGGTAGGCGACCCGGTGGTCGCGATCGGCAGCCCGTTCAGCCTGCCCGAGACCACCACCGCGGGGATCGTCAGCGCCGTCGGTCGTGACATCACCGCTCCCAACAACTACACGATCACAGGTGCGATTCAGACCGACGCGGCGATCAACCCAGGCAACTCGGGCGGCCCGCTGCTCGACGCACAAGGGCAGGTGCTGGGTCTCAACGACCAGATCCAGACCGACTCGGGCTCCAGCGCCGGCGTCGGCTTCGCCACCCCCTCAAACACCGATGTCAAGGTCGCGCAGGGGATTATCGCCGGTCATCCGGTCAAGCATTCCTACGTCGGCATCTGCTTGAACCCGACCGCGAGCGGGGGCGCTCAGATCGCGACCCAGTCGGATTCGTCTTGCACGGCGCCGGTCGCCGCCGGGTCGCCAGCTGCGCAGGCCGGTCTGCAGCCCGGTGATCTGATCACGGCGATCGACGGGGTGGGCGTGACCTCGACCGAGGACTTCATCACGAAGATCGCGAGCTACTCGCCCGGCACCAAGGTCACGTTCACGATCAAGCGCGCCGGCAAGACGCTGCAGATCAAGGTCGCGCTCGGAAGCCGCCCCGCGACGGCCCCCACCTCCTAGCCGCGACCCGAGCGTCTCCGGCGTGCGCTGCGGGGGGGCTCAGCCGTCGCGCAGCGCAGCGGCGGACGCCGGATAGCCGGTCCGGCTATCCGGTTGCAGCAGACGAAGCCGACGACGCCAGCGTCAGGGTGCGCTCCATCAGCTCGCGGTGGACCGAGCGAGTGCGCCCGTGGAGACGGTGCCAGCGGCCGTCGGCGTCGAGCGTCCACGCGTTCGTGTCGTCGGCGAAGCAGCGTTCGAGCGTGTCCTCGAGCTCCGCTTTGAGCTCGGGCGCTTCGACCGGTGTCAGCAGCTCGACGCGCGTGTCGAGGTTGCGCGGCATCAGGTCCGCCGAGCCGATGTAGTAGTTGCTCTGCTCGCCGTGATGGAAGGAGTAGATGCGCGAATGCTCGAGGAATCGCCCGACCAGCGAGACCACGCGGATCGTCTCGCTGACACCGGGCACGCTCGGCCTCAGGCAGCAGATCCCGCGCACGTTGAGGTCGATCGGCACGCCCGCCTGCGAGGCCCGGTACAGCGCCTGAATGCAGCGCCGGTCGACCAGCGAGTTCATCTTCATCGCGATCCGCGCGGGCGCTCCGGCGAGATGCGCGTCGATCGTGAGCTCGATCTCCTCGAGCAGCGGGTCGCGCATCGAGTTCGGCGCCACCAGCACCTTGCGCTGGCGCTTGGGGTGCCCCCAGCCGGTCAGCGTGTTGAACAGGTTGGCAACCTCCTCGCCGAGCTCCCGGTCGGTGGTGAACAGCCCGAAGTCCTCATACAGCCGGGCGTTCTTGGCGTGGAAGTTGCCGGTCCCGATCATCACATAATTGCGCACGGCGCCGCGCTCGCGGCGCACCACGAGGATCGCCTTGGCGTGCGTCTTGAGGCCCGGGATTCCGTGTACCACATGCGCGCCGACCTCCTCGAGCTTGCGCGACCAGCGGATGTTGCGCCGTTCGTCGAAACGCGCTTTCAGCTCGACCATGCAGACGGCCTGCTTGCCCTTCTCGGCCGCGTCGATCAGCGACGGCACGAGCAGCGAATCGTCAGAGGTCCGGTACACGGTCATCTTGATCGCCAGCACATTCGGGTCATCGACGGCCTGGCGTACGAACCGCTCCACGCTGGACGAAAACGAGTGGTACGGGTAGTGAACGAGCACGTCGCTGGCTCGCAGCGCTGCGAAAATGTCCGGGTCCTCGTCGTCGTCGCCCGGCCGTGGTCGCAGCGACGGGTGCGTGATCGGCGTCCACGGCGACTGCCGCAGCTCCGGGTGACCGTCAAGTCCCTCGATCTGCCACAGGTCGCCGAGGTTGAGCAGCCCGTTGACGTCGTAGACCTGCACTTCGTCGACGCCCAGCCAGTCGATCAGCCGAGCACGCAGGACAGGGTTCATGCGCGCCCCGACCTCGAGCCGCACAACCTCGCCGAAGCGCCGTCGGCGAAGCTCGTCCTCGACCGCGCGCAGCAGGTCGTCGGCCTCGTCTGAGACCTCGAAGTCCGCGTCCCGCGTAACCCGGAAGAGGTCGTGGGCGACGATCTCCATGCCCGGGAACAGCTTGTCGAGGTGCCGGGCGATGATGTCCTCCAGCGGGATCAGCGTTTCCTGCGCGATCGCCACGAACCGTGGCAACACCTCCTTCGGGACCTTCACCCGCGCGAACGCCTCGCAGTCCGTCTCGGGGTCGTGTAGCCAGACGATCAGGCTGAGCGACAGGTTCGAGATGTACGGGAACGGGCGTCCGGGGCCGATCGCGAGTGGCGTCAGCACCGGGAAGATCTGCTCGCGAAAGTGGCGCTCGATCACGTGGTCCGGCGCGCCCGAATCGGCGCACGAAGCGATCTTGATCCCGTTCTCGGCCAGCGCCGGGGCGATCGTCTCCCGGAAGGTGCGGGCGTGGCGCAACTGCTGCGCGCGCACTGTGCGCGCGATCTCATCCAGCATGCGCGTGGGGGACAGCCCGTCGGGGCCGCGCGCGTCGATCCGCGCGTCGATCTGGTCGTGAACGCCGGCGACCCGGATCATAAAGTACTCGTCGAGGTTCGAGACGAAGATCGCCACGAACTTCAACCGCTCGATCAGCGGTAGCCGCTCGTCCTCGGCGAGCTGTAATACGCGATCGTTGAACTCCAGCCATGACAGCTCGCGGTTGATGTAGAGCGACTTTTCATTCAGATCGCCGACCGGGCCGGATTCGGTTCCAATGCTCTGAACTGTCTTTTCGCTCACACGCGCTCCTGTGTTCCGGCGATCGTGCTCATCTCCGAGGGCCTCAGCAGCACCAGCAGTTCCCCCTTGTCGACGCCCGCGAGTCCGCCTTTGCGCATCCGCACCTGGGCTCCCGTCAAGTCGTGCAGTGTGAGCGAGAACGATGGGTCGTGCCCGACGAGTAGGACCTCGCCGCGTCCGACGGTCAGCTCGGCGGGGTGAAACGGCGGCCCCGACAGAGCCGCACACTCCTCGACCTGCAAGCCGAGCGGCTCGCAGGCGAGCTTTGCGGTCTGCAACGCGCGCAGCTTCGGGCTCGACAGGCAAGCATCGAGGTGCACGCCGAGCCGTGCCAGAGTCAGCCCCGCGTCGGTCGCCTGCCGCGCCCCGCGTAGGGTCAGCGGCCGCGCGTCGTCCGGGTAGGCGTCGGCCGCGTCGGCGTGGCGCAGGAGCCAGATCATTGCCGCAACTCTACGCTGCCGGCATGGCCCCGTTTGCAGTTTATGTTGGCTTTGTTGACTTTCGCCGCATCTGGCTTCGCCGTTTCGGGCTTGCCCGCGGGTTTTGATCAGCCGATCACCAGCCGGCGCCTGAACACCCGCTCGAACGCCTCGTCGTCGCCGTAGCGCTCGACGCTCCAGCGCGGCAGCGTGAGGTCGCCGTCGGCATCGAGGTGCAGCGCGACACCGTCGCCGTTGACCCGCAGGCGCGCCTGCGAAACCGACTGGTCCCGGCCACGCTCGAGGTGCTCGGCGAGGCGCAGGATCACCGCGCAGCGGTCGAGCAGCTCCTCGTCACCGGCGTCGCAGAGCTTGGTCCACTCCCCGAGCTTCGGCGTGCCCTTGCGGTGGTAGCGCGTCATCTGCGCGATCAGCACGCGTTCGCGCGGGTCGAACCCTGGCAGCTCGGCGCTGATGATCAGGTAGCGCGAGTGCCGGTGGTGGTCGTCGTAGGAGATCGTCATGCCGACGTCGTGCAGCATCGCGGCGGCCCACAGCAGCTCGCGCTCGCCGGGCTTGGGCTTGAACAGCGACGCTCTGACCATCGAATCGTGCATCTGCAGGGCGAGCTTGGCGACATGCTCGGTGTGGCGCATGTCGGACTCATACTGGATCGCGAGGTTGAGCACGGCCGCCTCGCGCACGTCCGGGAACAGCGGGTCGGTCTGCTCGAGCAACGTGCGACCGAGGAACACGCCGTCGCGCAGCCCCGCTTCGGTCGCCTCGATCCCCGCGAAGGACCCGATCTCGATCACCGTCTGCAGCGCGACGGCGGCTGCGAGGATGATGTCGCCGCGTCCCGGCTTGATCCCGGGGACCGTGCGGCGCTCGGAAGTCGGCAGCTCCGCGAGGGTGCTGACCAGGTCATCGAGCGCTGCGGCGGTGATCACATGCCCCTGCACGCCGAGGTCGATCCCGCCGATCACGCCGTAGGACGCGCGCAGCGATGCCGCCGCGAGGTTGCGCACGGCGCCGCCTACGGCCACAAGTCGCCCGCCGCGCCGATCCAGCCAGTCCGCCTCGCGCAGGGTCTCGCGCACATGCGCGCGCAGGCGCTGCAGGTCCTTCTTGCGCGCCGGCTCGTCGGGATCGGTGTCCAGGAAGCGCTCGGTCAAGCGCAGCGCACCGAGCTGGTATGAGCTCAGCTCGAGCGCGTGGCGGTCGGCGACCTGCACCAGCTGCATGCTGCCGCCGCCGATATCCAGCACGACGCCGTCGGTCAACGTCGAGGTGTTGAGCGCCGCCACGTAGCCGAAGTAGGCCTCGTCGACCGCTGAGAGCACCTCGATCTGGAAGCCGCTCTCGCGACGCGCACGCAGCAGGAACTCGTCGCGGTTGGACGCATCGCGGATCGCGCTCGTCGCGATCAGGTGCACCTTGTCGTTGCCGAGGCGGTTGGCGCGGCAGAAGCGCTCGAACACCACGAGCGTCTCCAGACCGCGCTGGATCGCGGCCTCCGACAGCCGTCCGGTCACCGCGAGTCCCTCGCCGATGCGGACCGTTTCGTAGATCTCGTCGGTGCGCTTCCACCAGCCGCCGGCCCCGAAGCTGAACAGGACCAGCCGCCAGGAGTTGGAGCCGAGATCGACGATCGCCACCTGGTGGGGACCAGTGGCGTCATGCCCGGCGGCGCGAGTCGTTCGCCAGCTCACGGGCCAATGATGCGCAGTGCGCCGGACGGGTGACCCACGGGCTGCGCCGGATTCCCGCAAACTGCGAGAAGATCGACGAGCAGGGTGGAGAAGCCGAAGCCCAGGGCTCCGAGTCCGCGACCGGTGAGCGGGTTGTAGTACTCGCGGAAGCCGTAGCGGTCGACGGCGCGCACGAGCGAGTCCACGATCCGCTGCGCCTCCTGCGCGTAACCGAGCTCGCGCATCGCGGGCACCAGCAGCCATGACGTGTTCATCCACGATGGTCCGCGCCAGCACCGCCAGGTCGCGAAGTTCGGGTTGAAGGCCGGCTCCTCGATCGCCACGGACGGTATGCCGCAGGCCGCGCGGTAGCGCCGCGGATGCAGCAGGTGCCCCTCCACGAGGCGCCGGCGGATGTCCGGCGGCAGCTCGCGTAACGCCAGCGGCGCCAGCGAGGACCAGGTCGAGACGCGCAGCGGGTGCTCAGCGGCGCCCGCGAGGTCGAAGAACAGGCCGGTGCGCTCGTCGTAGCAGCGTGAGAGCAGTGCCGCGATGGTCTCCCGCGCTCGCGCCGCATACACCTCCCCATGCTCGACATCGAGCCGCGCAAGTGCCTGCAGCCCAAGCGTGTAGAAGACGTTGACGACGACGTCCTCGACGTGCTCGTCGTAGCGCTGAGCGATCTGCCCGGCGTCGTAGGAGAGCCGTCGGTAACGCTCGATCAGCCAGAAGTGGCCGGGCCGGTCGTGGCGCATCCAGCCGAGCACGCGGTCGTATTTGGGCGAGTCATCGAGCCCGGACTCGTCCGGCGTGATCGTCGTCAGCAGCCCGTCGCGGTCGACGTCGCGCTCCCGCGCGAGCCAGTCGTAGTGCAGTCGCAGCTGTGGCAGCGCCTCGCTTGAGAACGCGGGATCGTCCGCGGACGCCTGCGCGACAAGCTCCCAGGCGAGCGCCAGCAGCGGCGTCTGGATCGTCGCCGTCGCGGTGCACCCGAACACGGTGTGGGTGCCGTAGAAAGGTGCCCGGCGCCAGTACGCCGGTCGATCCCAGAAGGCCGTATGCGGGATGAACCCGTCGAGGCGCCCGGCGCGCAGCAGCGTGCGCAACTCGGCGCGCGCACGGGCGACATCGAAGTGCCGCCATGCGATCGCATGAAAGCAGGAATCCCAGTACCACTGGTGGCGGTAGCGGGGCGTCGCGGGGCAGGTGAACGCGTAGCTGACCCCGTCGCTGGAGCGGTGTCCATGGCGCCAGTTGTGGTTCAGTGCTCGCCCTGCGGCTGCGACTACCCGCGCGCGGGTCGCTGCGTCTGGGGCTGGCATTCAGTCCAGTAGCTGATCGTAGGTCACAGGCTCACGGATCTGCGCGCGCGCCAGTACCGATTCGAGCGTCGCGACGTGTCTGCGCAAATCGAAGTCGGCTGGGTGAATGTCCAGGCGCATCAACTCGTGCGTGCCGCGCCACCCGGCGAAGCGCACGTATGCCGGGGACAGCGCTCGCTTCACCGCGGTGGAGGCGCCCAGGCAGAGAGCCGGAGACTCGAGCCGCGGTCGCTCGTGCAGCTGCACCGAGCGGAGGTCGGCGAACCACTCGAACGACCCGGCGAGCTCCGCGCGCAGGGCACGCGTGTATGCGTATCCCGGCGCGACGAACCCGCGCGGATCGAGCTCGATCTCTTGCAACAGCCGCCGTCCGGTCTGCACCCGGCGCGCGGTGTCCTGCGCACCAAGCCCGGGGAACTCGGCGTTCTCGCCGCCCTGCCAGCTTGCGAGCAGGTTACGCGGCCAGCGCGCCGGCATGCATGCCCGGTGCGTGAGCCCGTGCTGGGCGACGGTGTCCCCGCACGCCACGCGGTTTCGCAGCCATGCTGCGAGCGTCGGCGCGCTGGAGCCGATCGGGCGCAGGTCGGTGGCCGGGATCACGAGCAGCGTGATCGGGGTGATGCCGCGCTCTAGCAGCCATCGCCGGATCTCGTTGCAGCGGGTGAACGACCGTGGCTCGACATCGTGCAAGGCGACCGCGAGCTTGCGGCTCATCCGCTGCTCGCCTCTCGCAGGCGCCGCGCGGCGGCCTGCGCCGCGGTGCTCCGCTGCTCCGCCAGCCGTCGCACGTCTGCCAGCTCGGCTTGCAGCGCGGCGTGCCAGCCATGCTCGGAGACGAGCGCGTGCGCCGCGCGCAGGTCCGGTGTGCGCGCCCGGGCCCGCGTGATCGCGTGCAGCAGCGCGTCAGGATCGCCGGCCGTGAACGTCTCGACGCAGGCGTCGAGCAGCGCCGCCACCGGCGAGCAGCTTGCGGTCACGACGGTTGCGCCGCAGGCCCCCGCCTCGAGGGCCGCCAGACCGAAGGTCTCGTACGCCCCCGGGAGCACGACGCAGCTGGCGCGCGCGTACTCGCGCGCCAGCGCGTCACGGTCGCTCAGATATGGCGCGAACGTGACGCGCGAGCCGATGGCGAGCTGGCCGGCGCGCTCACTCAGGGCGTCGCCCGCCGGCCCGGCGCCGAGCAGCACCAGCTCCCACGGCTCGCTGGACGCTGCCGCTGCTTCGAGCAGCTCCCGGATGCCTTTCTCGCGCGAGAGCCGGCCGACGTACAGGACGTGGTCGCTGCGCACCGCGTCGGCCTGTGGCTTGAACGCCGGATCGAGCCCGAGCCGCAGCTGCAGCGTGCTTGCGCGCCGCGCGTCGAGACCGGGGTCCACGACCGACATGACGGCGTCGACGTCCAGGTAGGCACGCCGATACCAGCGGCGCAGCGCCGCTTTGTAGAGGTCCTGCGGGCCGGGTAGGCCGGCGGCATGCAGCGCCGCCGAGGAGTGATGCACGGCGATCACGATCGCGCCGAGCTCGTGCGCGCATCGGCACGACAGGCGCGGGTTCCAGAACGGGTCGTGCAGCATCACGACATCGGGCGCCAGCGCGCGCAGTGTCGAGATCAGCCCGCCGCTGCCGAGCGGGATCCGGTAGCCGTTTGAGGCCGCCAGCTGCAGCGAACGCTGCTCGTGCCGGTGCGCATCGTCACCGGCCGCCTGCGGGCGGCCCGGCACCACTAGGTGGTGCTCGAAAGCGCCGGTGCGCCGGGCGAACGCGGCCTTCGCCTGCAGGTAGGTGCGGATCCCGCCGCTGCGCTCGCCGTAGAAGATCGCGACATCGGCGATCCGCAGCAGGCGCTCGGCGCCGGGCACGGCTGGCGTCGCGCTGCGCAGGGCGGGCCTCGGCGCCCCGCCGGCTGGGCCGTGCGCCGGCGGCGACACGACCCTCAATGAACGCTCACGCGGCATTGGCCGCCTCCTGCCGGGGCGCGCGCACGAGTGGTGCAGCGGCGTCCGCGTGCGCGCTGCGCGCCGCTTCCCAGATGTCGGCGAGCTGGCGCAGCGCGCGCTCCCACGAATGCTCTCGGACGGCCACGAGGCCGCCTGTGGCGAGCCGCTCGCGCAGCGGCGGGCGGCGAGCCAGCCCGTGAATCGCGGCGGCCAGCGCGGGTGCCGAGGCGGGCACCAGACAGCCGCTGCGTCCGCTCTCGATCAACTCTGCGTTGCCGTCCACGTCGACCGCGAGCACCGGCAGGCCGCTCGCCTGCGCTTCGCGGATCACCCGTCCGTACGGTCCCGCGCCGGCGGGGAGCACGAGCAGGTCGGCGCTGGCGTAGACGCTGGCGAGCGCGTCGTGCTGCTGCCAGCCCAGGAAGGTGGCGGCGTCACCGAGCCGGCGGCGCAGGGCCTGCTCGTGCGGACCATCACCGGCAAGCACGAGCTGCAGGCGCGGATCGTGCTCGCGCGCGCGCAGGAACGCGTCGGCCAGCAGGTCGAGCCCTTGCTCGATGCGAAGCCCTCCTGCGTACAGGATCTTGATCCTGTACGCCGGCTCGCCGCCGGCCCCCGGGATCGCGGCGGGGTGGTAGCGGGCGGGGCTGAAGCACTCGAGGTCGACTCCGGGAGCCCAGCGCCGGATCCGCTCGGCGCTGATGCCGAGCGCGGCCAGTTCGGCGTCGGCGGCCTTGCAGGGGGAGAGCACGAGCGTGCAAGCTCCGTAGAGGGCGGCCAGCGCGTCCTCGGTCGCCCGCTCGATCCCGTGTTCGCGCGCCCGCGGGCGCGGGGGGGGGGATTGGCCCGCCATCGCCTCCGCGGCGCCGCGCCGGCGCAGCGCCGCGCTGGTCGCGCGGCGGGCGCGGGGGCGGACGCCCGCTCC
>JBKQKK010000355.1:0-15410 GCA_052147535.1 Solirubrobacteraceae bacterium
CGCTCCGCGATCTGGGTGTTCGACAAACCCTCCGCGGCCAACAGAATCGCCTTCGCGCGCACCACATCCCGGTGCGGGTCCGAGTACGCCGCCGCGCGACGCTCCAGCGCGCGACGCTGCTCATCACTCAAGGTCACCTGATGCGGGGAGCTTTGCGCCATCACCACCAGGATTCGCCACCCGAGTTATGACTCCTTCAAACTCGCCGCGTACTTCGGAAGACGACCACTAAGGGTAAGCCCGGTGGCGCCCTGCACGACGTCCATCCCGTCGATCTGCTCGCCCATAGCCTGCGCGCACTCGTGCAGCGGACCGGAATTGATCCGGAGCGGATCGACGACGTGATCGGCGGCTGCGTCGATCAGATCGGTGAGCAGGCGGTCAATACGACGCGGTACGCCGTGCTTGCTGCAGGACTGCCGGAGTCTGTACCGGCGGTTACCGTGGACCGCCAATGCGGCCCCTCCCAGCAATCGATCCACTTCGCTGCGCAGGGGGTGATCGCGGGTGCCTATGACGCGGTGATCGCCTGCGGCGTGGAAAGCATGAGCCGCATCCCGCTTCTGTCGAACGTGACTCCGGGCTCGGACCCGTTCGGCCCTGGGGTGGCCGCCCGCTTCCCGGACGGGCTGGTCTCGCAAGGGATCAGTGCCGAACTGATCGCGGCAAAGTGGGAGCTCCCACGCTCAGAGCTCGACCGGTTTGCGCTCGAGAGCCATAGACGTGCGGCGCAGGCAACCGATGAGGGGCGCTTCGCCGACGAGATGGTGCCGCTGAACGGCGTTAGCGTCGATGAGTCGATCAGGCCGAACACGACACTTGAGGCGCTCGCTGGACTCAAACCGGCTTTCGCGAATTCCGCGATGGCGCAGCGCTTTCCGCAAATCGATTGGCGTGTCACCGCGGGCAACTCAAGCCCTGTCAACGACGGCAGTGCCGCGGTGCTGATTACAACCCCTGAGGTTGCCCGCTCGCTCGGGGCCGAACCCAAAGCACGGCTGCGCAGCTTCGCCGTGACCGGCGATGACGCAATCATGATGCTCACCGGAGTCATCCCCGCGACCCGAAAGGTGCTCGCCCAGGCCGGTCTGCGGCTCGATCAGATCGACCTGTTCGAGGTCAACGAGGCGTTCGCGTCGGTCGTGCTCGCCTGGCAGCGCGAGATCGGCGCCGACCTCGACAAGGTCAACGTCAACGGCGGGGCGATCGCGCTGGGCCATCCGCTGGGCGCCAGCGGGGCGCGATTGACCGCAACGCTGTTAGGCGCGATGGCAGAGCGAGGCGCTCGCTACGGGCTGCAGACGATGTGTGAGGGAGGAGGGCTTTCGAACGCGATGGTGCTCGAGGCAGTCTGACCGACCCTCGACGACAGCGTCTCGTTCAAGCCTCCAGAGCGATTGCGGGTAGTAGTAACGCTCCGTTACGGTTTAGGTCATGGTGGTGCTCGCAGTGGATGATCGGGCGGCATCGCTCTGGAGCACACCGGACAGGTCCCGTGCCAGCAGCCCAGGAGCGTTCCAGCCCGGGTAGGTCGAGTCCGAGCGCGTCTTTGAGTTCGCGGTAGTCGTGCTCGATCCGCCAGCGCATCTTGCCCAGTCGCACGAGCTGTGTGAGTTCGGTGTCGGGCCGGGAGACGCGCGCTCACGCCGCGCGGCTGTGAGAGCCCGACTGGCGCTGGCTTCCTCCCGCCGACCCTTGCCGACAGTTCTCCATCCTGTTCAACTGAGCTGAGGAGTGTCGCCCAGTCCCGCGCACGGCCTGTGCCCACCCCCGACAGTCGCTCACGGGACGATGACGGCGCGGCCGGCGAGGGTGCCCTGGCGGAGCCGCTTGTAAGCGTCGGCAACATGGTCGAGCGTGAAGCGCTCGACATGCGCCTTGATGGCTCCACGGCGGGCGAGTTCGAGTACCTCGATCAGCTCGACCGCGCTGCCCCAGTAGGGCACGGTGATCGCGCAGTCCCACGGCAACGCCCCGAACTGGAATGGGAACGTGCCGCCGGCGAGCCCGACGACGGTGATTTCCCCCTCGGGCTGGGCAACCGTCGCCGCGAACTGGATTGTTGCCTCCGCGCCGACGAAGTCGAGCACGACCGCCGCGCCGCGCCCGCGCGTCAGCTCGCGGATCTGCGCCGTCGCTTCCTCGCCAGAGCGGACCGTCGCGTCCGCGCCGACCTCGCGCGCCAGCTCCAGCTTCGGCTCGGCGATGTCCACGGCCACGATCTGCGCAGGCGAAAGCGCTTTCAGGATCTGGATGGCCATGTGACCGAGGCCGCCGACACCGATCACGACGACGGATGAGCCAGGCGCGAGCTTGTGTAGGTTGCGCTTGATCGCGTGGTACGGCGTCAACGCCGCGTCCGAGAGCGGCGCCGCCTCTACTGGGTCTAGGTCGCCCAGCGGCACGAGTAGCCGCGGCGCCGGCACAAGCATGTACTCAGCGAACCCACCGTCCTGGCCGAGACCGCCACCGAGCGCTCCAATCTCTGCGGCGCGCTCGCAGAAGTTCTCCGTCGAGAGCCGGCACGCGCGACAGCGGCCACATCCCCACGGCCCGTACACGGCGACCGCGTCGCCGATCTCAAAGCCCTCGACCCCGGCCCCGAGCGCTTCCACCCAGCCTGCATTCTCGTGGCCGAGCGTGAACGGCAAGTCGAAGTCGAACAACCCCTCCGGCCACTCCATCAGGTGCAGGTCGGAGTGGCATGCGCCGGCGCCGCCGACCTTGACCAGAACCTGCCCCGGCCCCGGCTCGGGCACGTCGACCTCGCGAAACTCCGGCTCCTGCTGCCATTCGACCAGCTGGTACGCCTTCATCGATCCTCCTCGGTTCGAACTCCGGATTCTTCAGGGCAGCGGGGTTTCGAAGGTCCGGTGAGACCGTCCGTGTGGACTTCGCAGTAGTCCCAGATCGCCCGCCAGAAAACATCGAGGTCAGCTACGGACCATTGCCAGACCGCGTCATAGGATTCGGTGACGGCGGTGCCGGTACGGTATTGGATGGTCACTGGAACGTCCCTCGATCTACATTCGGAAGACGCCATATCCGAGCGCTCCGAGCGGCGCCTGACTACACGCGGCGAGCGCGGCGGACAGTACGTCGCGCGTGGAGCGCGGGTCGATTACACCGTCATCCCACAGGCGCGCGGTGGAGTACACCGGCCGCCCCTGGTGCTCGTACTGGTCGCGCAATTGAGCGCCGACCTCTTCCTGCCCGACCTCGCGCATCACGGTCGCGGCCTGCTCGCCGCCCATCACGCTGATCCGCGCGTTAGGCCACATGAAGAGGAAGCGCGGCGAGTAGGCGCGGCCGCACATACCGTAGTTGCCCGCCCCGAACGAGCCGCCGATGACCACCGTTAGCTTTGGTACGCGGGCACACGACACGGCCGTAACGAGCTTGGCGCCGTCCTTCGCGATCCCGCCCGCCTCGTAGTCGCGTCCGACCATGAAGCCGGAGATGTTCTGGACAAACAGCAGTGGGATGCCGCGCCGGTCACACAGCTCGATGAAGTGCGCGGCCTTGAGCGCCGACTCACTGAAAAGGATGCCGTTGCTCGCGATCACTCCGATTGGGTGACCGTCGAGTTTGGCAAAAGCGCAGACGACCGTCGTCCCGTACAGCTCTTTGAATTCCTTGAGCTCGCTGGCATCGACGACGCAGCGCAGCATTTCCCGAACGTCATAGGGCGTGCGTGCGTCAAGCGGGACGACGTCGAGGAGGGTTTCGGGATCCTTGGCCGGGGGCCGGGGTGCCTGACGCTCCCAAGGTGCCGCCACCGGCTGGGGGAGCGTGTCGATGATCGCGCGCACAATCTCAAGCGCGTGCTCGTCGTCCTCGGCGAGGTGGTCGACCACACCTGAGGTGCGCGCGTGGAGGTCGCCGCCACCGAGTTCCTCGGCGGTAACCTCCTCCCCCGTAGCCGCCTTCACGAGTGGGGGTCCGCCCAGGAAGATCGTCCCCTGCTTGCGGACAATCACTGTCTCGTCGCTCATGGCCGGCACGTAAGCTCCGCCGGCCGTGCACGAGCCCATCACGCAAGCGAGCTGCGGAACCGACTCCTTGGACATCGTCGCCTGGTTGTAAAAGATGCGCCCGAAGTGCTCGCGGTCGGGAAAGACCTCGTCCTGCATCGGCAGAAACGCCCCGCCTGAGTCGACCAGATACACGCACGGCAGGCGGTTGTGCAGCGCCACCTCTTGCGCGCGCAGGTGCTTCTTCACCGTCATCGGGTAGTACGTGCCGCCCTTCACTGTGGCGTCGTTCGCGACCACGACGACGCGCCGCCCATGCACTACGCCCACCGCGGTGACGATCCCGGCTCCCGGGGCGTCGTCGTTGTAGAGCCCTTCGGCCGCCAGGGCGGATAGCTCAAGGAGCGGCGCGCCAGGGTCGCACAGCCGCTCGACTCGGTCGCGTACCAGCAGCTTGCCGCGCGCGACGTGGCGGTCGCGCGCCGCCTCGCCGCCGCCGCCGTGCACACGCGCGAGACGCTCGTGCAGATCGGTGATCAGCGCGAGGTGGCCGTCGCGATTCGCTGACTTCATGTTCGTGCTCATTCCACAACCCCTCGATCGCCGTCGACGACGACGAGCAGCGGTTGCTTGAGCGCGACCCGGTCGCCCGGTTGCAGGTGGAGACGAGCGACCGTGCCATCGTGCGGGGCGACGATCGACAGCTCCATCTTCATCGACTCGAGCACGATCAGCAGATCGCCCTCGGCAACCGTATCGCCGTCTGCGACGTTGACCAGTAGCACCGTGCCGGGCATCGGAGCTTCCAGCGAGCCGCTGATCGCATCGGCACCCGAACGGACAAGGCTCGCGGTGCGGACATCGAGGTGGTGACCGTCGCGGGCGATCCACACCCTGTCGTCGGTCGCCGCCACAGCGTACCGGCGCTCCACCCCGTCCAGCGCGACGTGCACAGCACCGTCGCCACCGTGGCGAATAGCGGCGTCCCACGTCCGGTCGCCCACGCTGGCGCGCCCGTCGCCTACCCGAGCCTCGCCGTGGTCGGCCAAGACCCGGCGCCAGGGGCCGGCCGGCCGTGCCGTTCCGGCGGCTGCGAGCATCGCGGCGGCGACGAGGTCAACAGGCGGCTCGGTGGCAGGTCAGTGAGGACGCGCTCTAGCAGGCCGGTGTCGTACTCGCCGGCGCGCACGTCCTCGCGAGCGAGCAGCGCACGCGTGAACGCGGCGTTGGTTGTGACCCCGACAAGGCCGAACGTCGCCAGCGCGCGGTCGAGGCGGCGCAGCGCCGTGGCGCGATCGGGGCCGTGGACGACCACTTTCGCCAGCATCGCGTCGTATGCCGTGCCCACTTCAGCGCCGGCCCGTATGCCGGAGTCGACACGCACCCCGGGTCCGGTGGGCTCGCGGTAGATGCGGACGGTGCCGGTGGCGGGCAGGAAGCCGTTGGCCGGGTCCTCGGCGTACAAGCGTGCCTCGACGGCATGACCGTTTGGCACGCGATCCTCCTGCTTCACGCTCAGCGGGACTCCGGCGGCAACGTGCAACTGCTGCTCGACGAGGTCGACGCCGTAGACGAGCTCGGTCACCCCGTGCTCGACTTGCAGCCGGGTATTCATCTCGAGGAAGAAGAAGTCGCTGCTGTCCGCGAGGGCGATGAACTCGACCGTGCCCGCGCTTTCGTACGCGCATGCGCGTGCGAGCGCGACGGCGGCCTCGCCCATCCGTTTGCGCAACGCGGCGTCGACGACCGGCGACGGTGCTTCCTCAACGACCTTTTGGTGGCGGCGCTGCAGCGAGCACTCGCGTTCGCCGAAGTGGACCGCCTGTCCGTGTCGATCGGCCAGGATCTGGACCTCGATGTGTCGCGGCCGCTCGAGGTAGCGTTCGATCAGCACGCGATCGTCGCCGAACGCCGAGCGTGCTTCACGCCGAGCCGCGTCGAGCGCCGCCGCCATCTCGGCGTCGGTTCGCACCACGCGCATGCCCTTGCCGCCGCCTCCGGCGATCGCCTTGATCACGGCTGGGAAGCCGCGATCGAC
This sequence comes from Solirubrobacteraceae bacterium, assembly GCA_052147535.1. Lineage (GTDB taxonomy): Bacteria > Actinomycetota > Thermoleophilia > Solirubrobacterales > Solirubrobacteraceae > Palsa-465. Next base: position 6,013 of record JBKQKK010000355.1, read on the forward strand.
ACAGAAGCCACGCAGGTCGTCGAGACCGAGGTTCTCGCCCTCGAGTCCGGGCACCACCGGGATCCCGGCCTCGCGCGCTAGCCGCTTGGCGCGCGCCTTGTCCCCCATGAGCTCGATAGTGTCGCCTGGCGGCCCGATCCAGGCTAGCCCCGCGTCGCAGACCGCACGCGCGAATCCGGCATTCTCTGACAGGAAGCCGTACCCCGGATGAACCGCGCGGGCGCCCGTGGCGTGCGCCGCCTCCAGTAGCGCGTCGGACTCCAGGTACGACGTCACGCGCACAGCGACATCGGCGACGTCGACGTGCAGCGCGCCGGCGTCGGCGTCGGTGAACACCGCCACTGTGCCGAGACCGAGGGCGTGCGCCGTCCGGGCCACACGCACGGCGATCTCGCCGCGGTTGGCGATTAGGAGCGGTCCGATCATGCCCTCGGCTCCCAGTTCACCGGACCCGCGACGAGCGTGTGGGAGCCAACCGACCGGCCGATGACCTCGCGCACCGCACGCGCGGCGTCGATCATGCGCTCGAGATCGATGCCCGTGGCGACTCCCATCTCATGCAACATCGAGACGAGGTCTTCCGTGGCGATGTTGCCGGTCGCCCCCGCGGGGACCGGACATCCCCCCAGCTCAGCGAAGCTCGACTCGAACGATGTGCACCCCGCCTCCAGCGCCGCGAGCACGTTGGCCAGTCCCTGCCCGCGGGTGTTGTGGAAGTGTGCGGTGAGCTCGACGCCGGGGAGCTCACGCGCCGCGCGCGCGAAAAACTCGCGGACCTGGACGGGGTTCGCCATGCCAGTGGTGTCGCCGAATCCAATCTCCTGCGCACCGGCCGCGACCAGACGGCCGGCGATCGCGAACACCTGCTCGGACGGCACGCGCCCCTCGTACGGGCAGCCGAAGCTGGTGGCGATCACGCCCTCCACGCGCAGCCCCTCGGCCCGACCGCGCCCGATCACGCCCTCAAGCTCGGTCAGCGACTCCTCGATCGAGCGATTGACATTCTTCCGATTGTGCGTCTCGCTGGCGCTCACGAAGCAGTTGATGTCACTGAAGTGGTCACGCAGTGCGAGCGCATTCTCGAGTCCACGCGCGTTCGGGATCAGCACCGTGACGTCGATGCCTGGAGGCACATCGATGCGCCGGAGCACCGCCGCACCGTCGGCGAGCTGCGGGATGACGTCGGCGCGCACGAACGAAGTCACCTCGAGGCGCCCGACGCCGGTTCGCGCCAGCAGATCGATCAGCCGTACCTTGTCGTCGGTGGCGATGATCTCCTGCTCGTTCTGAAAGCCGTCGCGCGGGCCGACCTCACGAACCCGTACCGACCCAGGCAGGTGACTGGTCATGCCCCCAGTGCCCTCGCTATCACCAGCTGCAGGATCTCATCCGTGCCTTCGCCGATCGTGAGGACCTTCGCGTCGCGGTAGAACCGGCACACCGGGTACTCCTCGATGTAGCCGTAGCCGCCGTGGATCTGCACGGCCTCCTCCGCGGCCCGCACCGCCAGCCGGCCGGTCTTGAGCTTCGCCTGCGCCGCCGTCAAGGTGAAGTTGCGCCCCTCGTCCTTCAACCACGCGGCCTTGTAGGTCAACAGGCGGGCCGCCTCGATCTCGGTGGCGATGTCGGCAAGCTTGCCCTGGATCGCCTGGAACTTGCAGATGCTCTTACCGAACGCCTTGCGCTCCTTCGAGTACGCGAGCGCCTGGTCGAGCGCGCCCTGGGCCAGCCCAACACCCATTGCCGCCACGCCGATGCGACCGATGTCGAGAATGTGCAGGAACTGCTTGAATCCGTTGCCGCGGGGCCCGAGTAGGTTTTCCTCGGGCACACGGCAGTCCTCGAACGACAGCGGTCGCGTATCCGAAGCGTTCCAGCCCATCTTGCGATAGGGCTTCTCTTGCGAGTATCCGGGCGTGCCGTTCTCGATGATGATGTTGGAGATCTCGCCATCGCCGGTACGCGCCGTCACCGCCACGTGGCCGGAGATGTCCGTACCCGCGTTGGTGATGAACTGCTTGGCGCCGTTGACGACCCACGTTCCGTCCTCGAGCACGGCGCGAGTCCTCGTGTTCCCCGCGTCTGACCCAGCCTCTGGCTCGGTCAAACCAAACGCGCCGAGCTTGCGCCCGGAGCACAGGTCGGGTAGATAGTGCTGCTTCTGCTGCTGGGAGCCGAACACGTAAATTGGCTGGGTACCCAGTGACGTGTGGGCGCACAGAGTGATCGCCACGCTCGAATCCACGCGCGTGAGCTCCTCGACCGCCACCACATACTGAAGCGATGTGCCGCCGGCGCCGCCCACCTCCTCGGGAAACGGGATCCCCATCCACCCCAGCTCACCCATCTTCCGGACGATCTCGTACGGGAACGACTTCGTGCGGTCCTGTTCCTCCGCGATTGGCTCTATCTCAGCCCGAGCAAAATCACGGACGGTCTGCTGGAGAAACTGCGTGTCGTCTGAAAGATCGAAGAACATAGGTGTTCATTACCGTCCGTTGCTCGCGGTTACAGGGTGCTGTCCCACATTCAGGTGGATATACGCATGACTGGCGACACAGTGGCCGGCAGACATCAGTGTCTTACCTCGCGTGGTCGATGGCCGCTGTGGTTGCGAGCCCGAGTTCCTCGATGGCCTGTTCGCGCATGTTGAACTTGTGGACTTTGGACCGAGACCCTGATTGAGTCCGTGCAGCGAAGTCTCCGCGTAACTCGTTTGCCGTCTCCATGGCGTCGGGTTTGTCGGCTGTGTTGCCGTGAGGAGGGGCAAGCGGCTGGCGTACCACACGATCCCGCTTACCGCTCCATCGACAAGGTCCTGCGTGTGCGCCGGCCGTCGCATAGCCGTCCGAGCAGCCGCTGCGAGCGACGCCGTGTTGACGACGCTTCGCCGCCCCGAGCGATCATCGCCGCGATCAAGTGCTTCCAATACGGGTCCTCCCCTTGCGCATCGCAGTGTCCCGGCGAGCTCCTCATCGGCATCCGCCTTGGGCAAGGGCGAGGAACGGGTCGAGGGCGTGTGGGTTGGCAAGTGCTCCGCGACTGAGTACCTGATCCGGGTCCTCCCCGGCGAGGATCCGCTTGACGGGAACCTCGAGGATCTTGCCGCTGAGAGTGCGAGGCACTTCGGCGACCGCGATGATGTCGTCTGGGACGTGTCGTGGGGAACAGTCCTTGCGGATTCGACCGGTGATCTGCGTGCGCAGGCCCTGGTCAAGCTCGGCCCCGTCGCGCAGGACGACGAACAGCGGCATCCATCCACCGGCGTGGGTCGGCGACCCTTCGGGAAGATCGACGACGAGCGCGTCGATCACCTCTGGCAGTGCGAGAACGGCGCGGTAGATCTCGCTGGTTCCCATCCGGACACCACCGCGGTTGATTGTCGAGTCGGAGCGGCCGTACAGGATCGCCGTGCCGCGCTCGGTAAGTTCGACCCAGTCGCCGTGGCGCCAGACCCCGGGATAGGTGGAAAAGTACGCCTCTGCGTAGCGGTGTCCGTCCGCGTCGCCCCAGAATCCGGTTGGCATCGATGGCATCGGCGCTGTGATGACCAGTTCACCAACCCGGCCGACATGCGGCCGCCCCTGCTCGTCCCACGATTCCACGCGACAACCCAGCGCTCGCGCTTGCAGTTCACCCCGGTACACCGGAAGGGTCGGAACGCCGCCAAGAAACGCCGTACACACATCGGTGCCGCCCGACGTCGAGAACAACCAGGTGTCCTTGCCGAGCTCGTCGTAGACCCAGTCGAACCCCTCAGGCGCGAGCGGCGAACCGGTCGACCCCACCGCCTCCAGTCGACCAAGGTCGCGTCCTCGGCGCGGACGTACGCCAGCCTTTGCGCAGGCGGATAAGTATCCGGCGCTGGTCCCGAACGTCGTGACGCCGGCCTGCTCGGCCAATTCCCACAAGGCGTCGAGATTGGGATGGGCCGGGCTTCCGTCGTAGAGCACGATGGACGCAGGCGTCAGCAGCACGCCAACGAGGAAGTTCCACATCATCCAGCCAGTCGTCGTGAACCACAGCACACGGTCCCCCGAATGGGTGTCCAAGTGCAGATGCAGTTGCTTGAGGAGCTCAAGCAGGATTCCGCCGTGCCCGTGGACGATCGGCTTGGGCAACCCGGTCGTGCCGGAGCTATAGAGGATCCAGAGCGGGTGGTCGAACGGGACGCGCGCGAAGGAGAGCGGCGGTGGCGCTCCGGGGAGGAAGCCTTCCTCCCAACCGGTGCCGTGGAGATGGCCCAAGCGCACAAGGCGTCCACCGACGGCGGCCGCGACCTCATCGGCCTGCTCGCGGCGATCGAAGTCCCGCCCGCCGTAGCGGTATCCGTCGACGGCCAGGAGCACCGTGGGCTCGATCTGCGCGAACCGATCGATCACCGCACGCGCCCCGAACTCGGGCGCGGCGCACGACCAGGTCGCCCCGAGCGACGCAGTGGCCAGGAACGCCGCCACGGTCTCGGGGAGGTTGGGAAGGTAGGCGGCGACCCGGTCCCCCCGCCGGACGCCAAGCGCAGCGAGGCCGGCGCGGATACGCGCGGTCTCGCGACGGAGCGTGCCCCACGTCCACGCCTGCAACGGACGGCCCTCGGAAGCGTGGCGGATCGCGATGGCTTCCGCGTCCCGGTCACGGAAGACGTGCTCAGGGAAGGAGAGCTGCACATCGGGGAACCACGCGGCTCCCGGCATAGTCCGGACGCCGAGAACTCGGTCGGGCGAGCCGTCGGCAGAGACTTGGAAGTACTCCCAGATCGACCGCCAGAACCCGTCCAGGAAGGTGACCGACCACTGCCACAGCGAGTGGTAATCAGCGAACGACTGCCCGTGCTCCCGCTCCAGCCACGCCTGGTAGGCCGTGAGGTTCGCCCGGGATACCCGCTCCGGTGTCGGCTGCCACATCGGCGGCGCCGATGACCGTCGATCATCCATCGGAGATCACCTCCGGCCCCGGCGTCGAAGGCCGGGGGGTGACAGCCTGCATGGGTACCGACGCGGGTGTGGGTCCGTACGCCGGCGCTCGCCTCGTGGTCCAGCTTCGTGCCGTGTGAGGGTGGCTGTGTCGATCATGGTTCCTCCGGAGGGTGGCTTGCCAGTGGGTTCGCCGGCAGCTGCGCCGCGTAAGATCAGACTGCCGTCGTCGAGGGCAGCCACTGTTCGAAGAAGGCATCCAGGTCGGGCTGGAAATCGAACACGACCGGGTACCCCGGCGGCACGGCTTCGACTTCCAGCAGATGCCCGCACCCGGGGCAGATGTACTCGCGGAGGTTCATCCACTGCGGGTCGCAGCCCATCTTGTCCGGGTACAGTTCACCGATCGACTCCCGGGTGTCTCGTACCCGGACGAGGGCGGAGAGCTTCCAGTTGGTGCGGTAGTCGCCGAACTCGTGGCCGCAGCTTCCGCACTTAACGACCCGTGCGCCGTCGTGCTTCTCGACGACGTACAGGTTCTCGGCGTACGGCAGCAGAATCGTCTCGTCCCATGCGACGCTCTCCTGCGCGATGGCCACCATCTCGCGGAACCGCCCCGCGTCCTTATGGTCGGACATCATGTCGTGCACTCGCTCGAACGGCAGGTCGCCGCCGCGCAACTGACGCAGGGTCGCGCGGGTGTAGGTGGTCGTCATCAGGTCTCCTTGGCTGTGGGTTTCCGTTCGCATTCGCGAGCCGGCCTAGTTGTGTCAGCGGCTTGCCCCATGTTGCGTGGCTCAGATCGCTTCGTCCTAGAACGCGAGGTCCTCCGGCAGTTCCCAGAAGCTCCGGAACTTCGACGCCCAAGCCGGGGAAAGCTCCATCGAGCTGCGGTACATGTCGGTCACGGGCTCGATCAGGTCGCGGTCGAGGATTCGCTCGCGCTCGCGTCGCAGGAATTCGGTGGCTGGCACCGCGTTGCGCAGGCGCTCTCGTCGCATCTCAGCCCGTAGCGTGGCGGTGGCCTCGCGGTCGACTTTCCAGCGGCGAACGCCGTCGTGCTGTTCGTGCTCCTCGGCGACCACGCCGTAGACGGTCCGAGCGAACCTGGGCAGCAGGTCCCCGCTGTCCAGGTCGGCGGCTACCGAGCTCGGGGCGCGGTCGAGCACGTCGCCTAGCCCGGGCCCGCCGCGCTCACCGAGACGTAGAGGTCGTACTCCTCGAAGTGCTGGGCACCGGCCGTGGCGTGTTGGTCGAAGACGTTCTCGCGCGCATCGACGAGACGATCGACCTCAGACGCCTCGGGGTCGCCGTCGTGGGTGGGGTATGGCTGGCGGTGCTCGATGATCTCTTTCATGTTCGTGCCGTGCAGGCTGTGGCGATAGCCCGAGTTGCCGGGGTAGCCACCGAAGATCCCGGCACTGCCGAACACGAATCCGTCGGCCAGCGCGTTGAAGATCGTCTGCGAGTCGGTGCGGTAGAGCATCCGCACCGATTCGGTCCCGGCTCCGCCACGGCGTCGGCCGGGCCCGGCGGTCATCGGCTTGACGCGGCGTCCGAGGTACAGCAACGGTTCCAGCAGCTCCCAGGTCTCGGCCTCGCCCATGTCCCCCTCTGGGTTCCACATGGCCGCGGTGTATCCCTCGCCGTCCTTGACGTACAGGGCACCCATGCCTTCCGAAGACATCTCGAAGTTCGTGAACGCCCCCTCCACGCCGTACTGGTTGACGCCGCCGCCCTGCAGGATGTTGCCGGTCAGCGGATAGCTGGCGCTGATCTCCTCGACGAACCCGCGGGCGTAGAACGCGCGAGAGAGGCTACGGATCATTCCCGAGAACGCGGGGATCAGGAAGTGCCACGACAGGGTCGTGGAGACCTTGTCGTAGTCGGGGTTGCACCACGACCCGTAGGGCAGGTATAAGCTCGTGGCGTAGTACGCGCCGTCGTTGATTTTGTCGTTGGGGATCAACGACTGGGTGAGTTGCACCCACAGTGCGCCCTGCATCGGCGACGGCGCGCAGTTGAACGAGTGATATCCCCATCTGTTCGCGCCGTCGAACGACATGTTGAACGTCCCGTCGGCGTCGATCCGCAGCTCCAGCGGCGCGTGCATGAGCGTGTCACGGCGGCACTTCACCGCGACCGTCTCGTCGTCCTTCCAGGGCACGTCGCTGAAGCGCGGCGACTCGTACACTCCCGGAAAGGCCATCTCCTTGATACGGGCCTTGAAGGAGCGCCGGCCCTCTTCGATCACTTCGCGAGCAAACCGCTTGTAGGTGTCGATGCCCTCTTCGCGAATCACGCGATGCAGCTGGTCACGCACCATCTGGCAACCCGCTAGCCGCGTCTTCTCGTCCAGGACCCAGTACATCTCGGCCCGCACGGAGTCCGCGCAGCGCTTGAGGTAGCTGGCATGGAACTCGTCGTTCTCGCCCGCTTTCTCACAGGAGATGAGGACCCCGTCGCCGTAGCGGTCCTCGTGACCGAACGCCATCGATCCGGGGTTGATCGCTCCGACGTCGATCTCGTGAGTTACGCCGCCGGCCCAACCGATCAGCTCGCCCTCCCAGAAGATCGGGATGATCGTATGGACATCGGCGGTATGCACGTCCCCGATGATCGAGTTGTTGTTGGAGAAGACGTCCCCCTCCCGGATTCGTGGGTTCTCTTCGTAGTTCTGACGGATCATGTACTTGATCGCGTCCGACATCGTGTGGACGTGCACGATGATTCCGGTGGAGAGCGCGATCGAGTCGCCCTCGGGCGTGTACAGCGCGTAGCAGAGCTCGCCGATCTCCTTGACGATCGGCGAGGCGCTGATGTTCAGCGACACCTCGCGGGCGTTCACAAGGCCGCCGCGCAGCGCGGCGAACATCCTCTCGTAGCGGATCGGCTGCTCCTCGCGCAGCCGGAGCTGTTTGATGCCTCCGTAGTGGCCGGTCTCCGCGAACTGGCGCTCGGAGCGCTCCAGCATTTCGCGGGCGGTCTGCCCCTCCCAGCCGATCGGCCTCGGGGTCGTGATGGTCTCGATGGTCGCCATAGCGATCGCTCCTTTTAAACGTGCGGCGGCTCAGGCCACCGAGCTGGACAGATGGAAGATGCGGTGCTTATCCAGCACAACTTCACGCCCGGTGGGCACGACGAGTGTGGTCGCGGACGACTCGACGACCGAGAAGCCCTCAATCCGCTGCCCGGGACGCAACTGCTCCATGTCGTAGATCCGCGCCTCCGTCCATGAGCCGCGGTGGTACACCGGCCGGGTCGTGGTCTGCGCGCTGGACGGGTCGGCATCGACGACTGGCTCCTCAGGCAGCCGTGGCTTTTCGATGTCCACCGCTCCCGTCACGACCGCGGTGGTGACGAGGTAGCCAAGCTCAGGCGAGCGGGCGGACCGGGAGAACATCGTCGAATACGCGTCCTCGAACGATTCGAGAATCGCGCGCACGTGCGCAGGCCCCTCGATACGCTCAAATGGGAGCCGGATCTCGACGTCGTTGAGCTGTCCGACGTATTGCACTCGCGCGTGGTGCCGAAGCTCCACCTGATTGTGTGCGACACCGCTCTTCGCGAACTCTGCGAGGATACGGTGTTCCAGTTGTTGCCATGCCGTGTTGATCAAGGCGGCGAAGTTCGTCCAGTCCGCGTCTGGGCTCGCGATCATCGCTCGCACGGTCTTGTCGGAGCGGTACTCGTAGTCGGCGCAGGCACAGCCGAAGGCGGAGAAATCGCGGTAGGGACCGCCGTTGCCGGCGGCCCCCCGCACAGATCCCAGCGTGCGCGTCAACGCACTGGGCTCCTCCCTCGGGTTTTGGCGTCGAATCGCCGGTCGGGCCAGGGGTGAAGGATGCGGGGTTCCGGTAGCCATCGTGCGGCGAGACAGCCGATCCGCTCCCAGGTGATTTCGCCTTTCTGGCTACGGCGCGCGAGCGCCGCTCGCCAGTGCCAGACGACCTGTCGTCGGAAGCTGCGCATGGCCTCGCTGTTGTCGGGCACTCCGTAGTAGTTGTAGTGCCCTTGCAGAACCCTGGCGAGCCAGAGTCCCTGTTCGGGGATCGGGTGATGTATTCGCTTGCGCATCTCGGTCTTGACCGATTTGAGCTTCGCCTGCATCTTCTTCTTGCTTGTGACCCGCCGCACCTTGAACCGCCCGCGCCTGTCCTTTGCGCAGATATGCGTGAAACCAAGAAACACGAACGTCTCAGGCTTCCGGAGTCCACGGCGCTGCCGGTCACGGACGGCGAACCGCCCGAACTCGATCAACCGCGTCTTCTCCGGGTGCAACTCCAACCCAAACTCCGCGAACCTTTCACGGAGATCAGCCAGGAACCGCTCGGCGTCCTCACGATACTCAAAGCCCGCCACATAGTCGTCAGCGAACCGCACAAGAACAACATCCCCTCGCGCGTCACGCCGCCGCCACTGGTCGGCCCACAGATCAAACACGTAATGCAGATAGACGTTCGAAAGCAGCGGAGAAACCGATGCCCC
>JBKQKK010000356.1:0-3791 GCA_052147535.1 Solirubrobacteraceae bacterium
GCCCCTCGTCTACGGCGACTCGCTCTCGTCGTCCGGTTTCACCCATGCTCCCGAACGAGCCGAGCATCCAGGAGTTTGGGGCAGGGCCCCACGCGGCGGTGTCGTGTCGGGCGCGAAGACCCGCGCCCCTCGCGACCAGGTGCGCTCGCGCGGGCTGCTAGATACACGGAGAGGGGGGGGATTCGAACCCCCGATACACTTGCGGGTATACCGGCTTTCGAGACCGGCGCACGATCACGAAAACGCCCGTGGTTACTGGGGATTTTCTGCTACGGGAACGGAAAAGGGAATGAGAGCTCATTTTGGCGCGAGTCTGCGTGCTGACTGCGGCGTTCTCGCCGATCGGCCGTCGGAAAGTGCGCTCTGAATACGTGGTGCCGCAGGGCGTGCCGCGGACTTTACGCCGGATCGCGGCGGGATTGACCGACCCTGGGGAGCCACGTGTGCGGCCATTCCGGTTGGCCTGCGTTGGCCTGCGTTGACCCGCCGTCGCGTGTTCTGGCGGCCTGCCGCGTCGTGGAGCGGTCCGGTTGCGCTGCTTCTCTTCGCAAGATGGCCGCACCACGTCAGCGCTCCTCCGCCGAGGCGCGCCAGCCGCCCCGTCGACGCTGGCGTGACTACCGCACGACGTTGGGTCGGAGTCCTGTCGAGGAGTTCATCGATGCGCTCTCCGACGGTGATGCGGCGGCCGTGCTCGCCGGCATGGCTGAAGTGCGCGATCGGGGCTTGGTAGCGGCGCGCCATCTCCAAGGGGACATCTGGGAGGTGCGAATAGATGGCGATCGCGTCATCTATCGCATCTTGTTCGCCGAAGAGGGAGCCCGTGGCAGGGTTCTTCTCGCGCTTGAGGGGTTCAACAAGAAGACTCAGAAGACGCCACCAGCGTCGATCCAGTTGGCCCAGCGGCGGCTCAGTGATTGGCGTCGTCGAGGCGCCGGTCAGCGAGCGTCCCAGGGCAAACCGCCGTTGAGCCGATAGGCTTTTGTGATTATATCTGAAAAGAGATACTATCTCTTGGTATGAGCAGCTGCACGTGGAGGACCAATGGCTGAGCGTGACTTTCTCGACAAGATGATCGCCAAGCGCACGGCGCGGAATCCGGCCTTCCCGCAGATGCTGGACGCGGCCCGACGGCGCCGGGAGTTGCTGCGCACGCTCGCGGAGCGTCGCGAGGAGCAGAATCAGACGCAGATGGCGGTCGCCGCAGCGATGGCCACGTCGCAGTCGTTCGTCGCGCGTCTGGAGAGCACGGCTGCCGACGCGAAGGTCTCGACGGTTGAGCGGTACGCGGAGACCCTCGGGTACGCGGTGCAGTATCACCTCGTTCCGTTGGACCAGAGCGCCGATGAGCCGACCGTCGTCGTTCATGAGAGCGCATCGGTTTCAAAGCGCGTCTGACCTGCGGTTCGGTGCGGGCTCCGGGGACGATGACCGACGTGGCTGTCTCGGCAGACATTGACCTTGGGGAAGCGCGCGCTCGGCTGGTTGAGTTGGACCTCGAGCGTGCGGCGCTGCGCGAGCGGATCGCGGTTCTGGAGCGGGACGCGGGAGGCCCGGACATCACGAGCGCGGTGGGTCGGGTCGCGCTGTTCGCGTCGTTGTTCAGGGGGCGCGAGGATGTTTTCGCGACGCGGTGGGAGAGCACGCGAACGCCGGGGAACTCGGGGTGGGCGCCAAGTGCTCCAATGAATGGGCGGCTGGGGCGGCCGCCCACGTGGAAGTGCTCGACCGAGATATTAGCGGGATACAGCATATACTAGCTCCCGCCAGCACCTCATCACGTGCGGAACGCGTGTCGCGCCGGGAGCGCCCGCACCAGACGGGCGCTTCGGAGGTCGTCTACCGCAGTGCCGCTAGGAGCAGCCGGCGTCGGCGAGCGACCGGCCGGCGGCCAGCTTGCGAAGCGAGGCGGTCAGCACCGGCGTGATGGCTAGGAGTTGGCGCTGCTGTTCGGCGGAGAGGTCCAGGAAGGCCTCTGAGATCTCACGCTGACGCTCGGCCCAGATGACCTGCTGCTGCTTGTGGCCGGAGCGCGTCAGGCTAACTACGGTGCTGCGCCCGTCGGTGGGATGAGGCCGGCGCTCCACGAGCCCATCGGCCTCTAGCGCATCCACCAACGCCGTCACCCGTCTGGGGGTCACCGCCAAGGCATTTGCCAGCTCGCTCATGGTCCGCGGACCCTCGGATTCCAACACGTGCAGAAGCCGCATACGGATGTAGCTCACCGCCGCGCTCGGCGTGCACGTCTGTACCCACCGCGACCACGCCGGGCCGAGTTCCGTAAAGGCCGCGACGAGATCGTCGGCTCGGGTTTGTGCTGTCTGCCTTGGCATGTGGTCCGTTCGCACTGTACCTAGCAACCAGGTCGGTCAGACGCCCAGCCCCGGCCGACCCATATGCCACGTCGTTGCAGAGCCGCCGAGGCATTAACATTACAATGGCGCCCGCTACTATGTCCTGAACTGCGCCAATAACTCCTGACGCCGCCTCAAGCCCCTAATGGCCAGCCTGCCCGCACGCGACCCGATCGGCGACCACCTGCTAACGCCGCAAAACGCGGCGCTCGCCGTCATCGACTACCAGCCCTCGCAGTACGACGGGGTCCACCCGATCGATCGTGACCTGCCGCTCGAGAACATCATCTCGACCGTGAGGACCGCAAAGGCATTCGAGCTCCGACTCGCCGGGCGAGACCCGAAACGTCTGAATCCGGCGATGACCGCTCACCGGATGGCGTGTGAGGCTGGGCCAACCTCCCCAACCAAAGTTGAGCCTTCATGCCAACTCAAACCGTTCGTGACCCTAATCGATGGGCGGTGCTCGCCTTGGTCGGCGTCGCACAGCTGATGGTGGTGCTGGACGCGACGATCGTGACCGTCGCCTTGCCTTCGGCGCAGCAGGCGTTGCATTTCTCTAACGACAGTCGGCAGTGGGTCGTCACCGCCTACGCGTTGGCGTTCGGCAGCTTGCTGTTGGTGGGCGGCAAGGTCGGCGATCTGTTCGGCCGCAAGTGGGCGCTGATCGCTGGGTTGGTGGGGTTCTCGGCGGCGTCGGCGGTCGGGGGGCTGGCGCACTCGTTCGATGTGCTCGTCGCCGCGCGGGCGACGCAGGGGGTGTTCGCCGCGTTGTTGGCCCCGTCGGCGCTGTCGCTTTTGACGGTCACGTTCGCGGGTACTGAGGATTGGGCGCGGGCGTTCGGGATCTACGGTGCGGTCGCCGGCGGCGGCGGGGCGCTTGGGCTGCTGCTCGGGGTGTGCTGACCCAGGTGCTCTCGTGGAGGTGGTGCCTGTACGTCAATCTGGTGATCGCGGTGCCCACCACGATCGTGGCGTTGCGCCTGCTGGTCAACCAAAGGCCCCCCGACCGTGGCCGGATCGACATTCCCGGCGTCCTCACCTGGTCATTGGGGCTGTTTGCGCTCGTGTTCGGCTTCTCGAACGCCGAGACGCACGGGTGGGGCGCCACGGCGACCGTCGTCGCCCTCATCGCCAGCCCCCTCCTGCTGAGCGCGTTTGCGCTGATCGAGCGCCGCGTCAAACACCCGCTAATGCCCTTGCACATCGTGTGGGATCGGCCTCGCGGGGGGTCGTACGCCGCGATCTTGGTGACCGGGGCCGGCATCTTCGCGGTGTTTCTGTTCCTCACCTACTTCATGCAGCAGAACCTGAGGCGGGGGTCCTGAGCGAGCTCGAGCAGGCACGGGCCGGGTTGCTGCGCGGCCAGATTTCGTTCCTCGCGACGCGTAGCAGCGACGCTGCAGCGCTGCTGCTCACAGCCGCCGAGCGGCTCCG
>JBKQKK010000357.1:0-24047 GCA_052147535.1 Solirubrobacteraceae bacterium
TGCTTGATCGATGCCGGCGCCGTAGATCGTCTGACACGGCGGGGTGCCGGCCGCGATCGCTTCGCGCTCGCAGGCGTAGTCGGGCACCAGTTCGCCGTTGCAGCGGGCGTGGTAGGTCGCGGCCATCTGTTTGCCGCAGACGCCGCAGATCGCGAGGCCTTGCAAGCGGTCTCATGCGCCCGCCCCGACGCGGGCGCTCCAGCGGCCTATGCCTCCGCGCTCCCGCCGTTCGCGGTCCACCGCCGCCGGCGGGTCGGCGGGTAGTGGTGCTGGAAGGGGCCTCTCGGACAAGTTAGATGCTAGCGGCGTTTCTTTGAGCAGGCACGAGTGGCTGGAGTGCGGGACGGTGTGTCCGTCGACGACGGGCGGGTCCTGGGCGCCAAGGCGACATTCAGTGTTCGTTAGGCTCGCGGAGCGGCTGGTCGGTGCGCGCGACGCCGGGGATGTCCAGCACGGAGTCGGCGCCGAATGCCGTGGCTGGTGTGGCGTAGCCCGGTGTCGCGTGAGCGGTGAGGATGAGGCGTGTGCACATCGTCGCGGCCATGGCGGTGAACAGGTAGGCGTCCGGGCCGCGCAGAGTGCTTGTGGCGACGGTCCCGTCGGATGCGGTGGCGCGTGCCCAGCAGACCGACCGGCCGGTGTCCAGCTCGGTCCTGTCCGGGCCTTCGGGCATGCAGGCGGTGATCGTCCTTAGGAGGCCCGGCCAGAGCCTGGAGTCCAAGAGCGGTCGCGCTCGGCGCCCGTGGCGCATCAGTACGCGGACGGGGGTTGGTAGTGCTGCGAACGTTTCGACGTTGGGCACGTTGGTCGAGTGGCCGGTTGTGACGAGATCGGCTCGCCACGGGTTGGTGACGACGATGGTCGGGCCGTCGCCGTCTTGGAAGTCGACGGTGGTCGTGTGTTCGGCCGCTCGCGCCGGGACGAGTTCACCGTTGTGGCGCAGGACACCGGGGCGGTGAAGCGAGCCGAGCAGGGTCTGGGCGGTCCCGCGCGAGACCCCTCCGACGGTTTTGAACGCGAGCTCGAGCTGCTTGGCGTTGGGGACACGCGCGGCAACGTGGGCGGCGAGGCAGTCGGTCGGTACGCAGCCGAAGCCGGCGCCCGGGAGCAGCATGATCTCGGCCGCTCGCGCCTCGTGGTCGCGGGCTTCCAGAGAGCGGTGCTCGGGGACTTCGCCGGCGAGGTCGAGGTAGTGCGTGCCGGTGCGGATGCAGGCGTCGACGAGGGGACGCTGGGTCGCGGCGAATGGCCCGGCGCAGTTCACGAGGACGGCTGCGCCGTCCAGCAGCCGGTCGGCGCTGGCCGGGTCCTCAAGCGCAGCGCTGCGGATCGGTAGACCGAGCGGCTCTGCGACCATGCGCACTGCTTCGGGGCGGCGTCCCGCGAGCACGGGCAGGAGCCCCGCTTCGTGCATCGCGTCGGCGGTGAGACGCCCGGCGTATCCGGTGGCGCCATAGAGGACGACCGCGTTCATGCCGGGCCTCGTGTCGGTGCGATGTTGGCGAGCGCGTCGACCCAACGCTGGTGAAAGCGCAGCATCGCCGGTGCAAGCGCCGGTCGCAGAAGCCGCACCAGGGCGCCGTGTTGCGTTTCCACGGTGAGGATCTCGCAGCCGCCGTCGTCGCGGGCGCTGAGGATCCAGGCGTGATGTCCGCGCGCGCCGAGCCCGGAGCCGGTCCACGCCAGCCGCTCGAACGGCTCGTACTCGGTGATCGTGGTGGTGACCGGCGCGCCGAACGTGATCCACGAGAAGCTGCTGCCGAGCGCGACCTGTGGCCACGGCCCCTCGCGATGGCGGATGCGCCACGCGTTGGGGTAGATCTCCCCCCAGCGGTCCGGGCGCGCCAGCCACGCCCATATCTGCTGTGGTGTCGCGGTGCTGGAGCCGCGATTGACGACATGCAGGTCGGCGTCCGGGACCGCGTGCCCTGCGGGCCAGCGAACGTTGTTGGCCAACGGTCAGCTCTTGCCTGGTTGCGGGAACTGTGTCGCCACGAACCGGTCCCAGAGCTTGTCGCTCATCAGCCGTCGCTGGGTGATCAGCAGCCGCGCCGACGGGGTGACCCGGTAGCGGATCTTCGGGCG
This sequence comes from Solirubrobacteraceae bacterium, assembly GCA_052147535.1. Lineage (GTDB taxonomy): Bacteria > Actinomycetota > Thermoleophilia > Solirubrobacterales > Solirubrobacteraceae > Palsa-465. The sequence continues at coordinate 2,086 of JBKQKK010000357.1, forward strand.
CCGTGCGGTGATCGCGGCCTCGATCGCCTTCGCGACCGCTTCGGGTGGGCCGCCGAGCTTGGCGAGCGGGCCTCGCTCGTACGCTTCCCGCGTCGCCGTGACGACGGTCGCATTGAACTCCGAGTACGGGCCGTCCTGCGCCGGGGTCACCGCGGCGGCGGTGTCAGCGAAGTTGGTCTGGATCAATCCGGGCTGGATGATCACGACCTCGATCCCGAAGCCTTTGACCTCGAAGCGCAGTGCGTCGCTGATCGCGTCCACGGCGTATTTCGTGGCGTGGTAGATCCCGCCGCCCGGGAACACGAAGTTGGCGCCCATCGAGCTCACGTTGACGATCCGCCCAGCACGCCGCTCGCGCATTCCGGGCAGGACAAGCTGGCACATGCGCAGCAGGCCGAACACGTTGGTCTCGAACTGGCGCCGGACATCGGCCATCTCGAGCGTCTCGAGCGCGCCTGACTGCGAGTAGCCGGCGTTGTTGACGAGCACGTCAACAACGCCGAGCTCGGCGATGACGTGCTCGACGGCGCCGTGCATCGACGTCTCGTCGGTGACGTCGAGCGCTAGCGTGCGGCACCCCTTCGCCTCGAGGTCGGCGATCGACTCGGCGCGCCGCGCGGTCGCGTACACGGTGTACTTGCCCCGTGCAGCCAGGCGCTCGGCGGTCGCGCGGCCGATGCCGGTCGAGCAACCCGTGATCAACACTGTGCTGGTTTCGCTCATGCGAAACAGGCTAGACACTATTTGCATAGCTTGTCAATGTCGTTTAGGATTGATGCGGATGCCCGACGTCGCCACATCCAGTCGCGCGGCGACGACGCGTGCCGCTCTGCTCGAGGCGGCGACAGCGGAGTTCTCCGCGTTCGGCTTCCGCCGCTCCTCGATGGAGAGCGTCGCGCGGCGAGCCGGGGTCTCCCGCGCGACGCTGTACCTGCACTGGTCGGGCAAGACCGAGCTGCTGCGGGGGTTGGTCGAGCAGCTACACGCCGATCACATCGCCGCGATGGAGCAGGCCCTGGCCGACCGCGAACGTTCGCTCGAGCAGCGGCTCGTGGCGATACTCGAGGCGCGTTTCCTACGGTTCGTGAGGCTGACCTCGGCCTCGCCGCACGCTGCCGAGCTCTACGACCTGCACAGCCGGGTGTGTGGCGACATCGCGCGCGCGTCGCAGGAGCGCTCCGAGCGGCTGCTCGAGCGCCTGATCCGCGACGCGGTCGCCGATCGCGAGATCGACCTCGAACGCGTCGGGCTGAGCGCGCCGAAGCTTGCGAGCGTCCTGTTCGACTGCGCCCATGGCGCCAAGGGCGAGGACCCGTCGCTCGCCACCCCGGACGAGTTCCAGCAACGCCTGCATCGCGTCGTGCACGTCCTCGTCCGCGGGCTCGCAACGACGCGCTGATCCCGAACACGGAGTGGTGCTCGCCAAGACGAAGCGTCAGCTTGTGTGGAGCGAGCTACGGCGGAAGTTCTCGCGGCTGTCATGCCCGTGCGGTCCGCTGACGGCCGCTTCGCCAGCCATTGCGATCGCCGGCCACGAACTGCCCGGGAACTTACGGCGATCGCCGCAATGCCTCCGGCCGCGCGGTCGCGTTCGTGGCATACGCAAGCCCGCCCTCAGGGCGGCCAACACCATTTTCATCCGTTCCGGGCGCGCCCCGCAAGGGGCGCATGAGTCACTGATATGCGAGTCGGAGCTGTTTGGGGCGGCAAGAAGGCAGTATCGACGCATCCTCCGCCAGGCGATCGAGCCTTGGACACTCGACTTCGCGTCAGAGTGCGCCGGACAGGGGCGTGGGTTCGGGCTGGTGGCTCGGTGGTGGGTCATCGGCGACCAACTGGGAGACGGTCACGAGCTGGAAGCCTCGTTGACGCAAGCGCGTGATGATGCGCGGGAGTGCTGCGACGGTTTGGCTGCGGTCACCGCCGCCGTCGTGCATCAGGATGATCGCCCCGGGTTGCCCGCCGCTGACCGCGGTGTAGATGATCTTCGCGACCCCGGGGCGTTCGTAGTCGGAGGTGTCGGCGCTCCACAGCACCATCAGCATCCGCTGTGCGTGCAGCACCTGCAGCGTTGCCTGGTCAAAGGATCCGTACGGCGGACGCATCAGCACCGGCCAGGGCGCGCCCGCGCGGTGGATCGCCTGCGCTGCCTGGGTGAGCTCTGCGGTCTGGGCCGCTGACGAGAGCAGCGCCAGCGGGTAGTGGGTCTCGGTATGGTCCCCGACCTCGCATCCGGCACGCACCTCGGCAGCGACGAGCCGCGGGTAGGCTTGCGCCCACCGGCCGATCACGAAGAACGTCGCGGGCGTGTGCGTGCGACGCAGAATCCGCAGGATCGCGCCCGTGTACGCGCTGGGCCCGTCATCGAAGGTCAACGCCACCTCCGGCCGGCGGTGGCCGGCCAACTGCACGTACGACGCGTGGCCCAGTACCCGATCGACCGGCGGCGCCTGGCTGTCGCTCTGCGGAGCACGCGTTCGCGGACGGCCGCGGGCGATCGCGGACGGACCGCTCGCTGCAGCAGCACGGGATGGTGTGACGTGCCTTTGCGTGCGTGAGCCGCCGCCCAGAATCAGCGCGGCGATCAGGATCACCACGCCGCACAGCACCGCCGCCAGCATGCCTTCCCGGCGCCTCGCGCGCCGGCGACGCACGGCCGCGCGTCGCGCGCTTAGCTCCCCCGCCGACAGCGGCGAGGGCGAGCGCGCACCACGCGCATCGCGAGCGTCCCCGTTCGTCACTGCACGAACCTTCCCCTTCCGCAAGCGGCGATCGTCATCCCGTGCCATTCGACACGCGAAGACTAAATCAGCCGGCCGACGACTCGGCACGAATGGAATGGGTGTGCGACGTCGGACGCGGCGCGCTTCTGCTCCATGTTGAATGCATGCGGCCCCGGTCGCAGACGGAAAGCGGCTCGGCGCCGAGGCGGTCAGGCTTCTCCGCAGAGGTTGGGCGTCGGCGAGGTGCCTCATCGGTCCTTTTCCGACGTCCCCCCCGAACCACGGCATGAACCTTTCAGCTCACCGGGCTCTCCAATGGCTATTCCGTGTTTGACGCGGATGGCCTCCTGTGATGGATCCCAGACCTGAGGGACGTCTGCCAACATCGCAGAGACCCGTCGGCGCTCTCTACCCGTCCGGCCCTGCTCAAGGCCGCTGCATCAGCGACGCGCACGCCCAAGGCCGACCGCGGCGAGATCCTGCGGGTGGTCCGAGACCGATCGCTACTAATCGCCGACGCCGCCGCCTAAACCGCAGGCCCGAGCTCGTGCCGAACACAGAGCATCGTGACGACGGGCAGCCCGAGATGCCGGAGCAACACGCACCGTGAGCGAGCGGACCTCCACCCGAAAGCACCAGCGCTCGTGATCGTGTCGGGCGCTTGCCGAAGAGCTAGCGGCTTGCGGCTAGACATCGACAAAATCTTGTCGATGTGGCCGGCGGGATGTAGCCTTGGGATACCAGCAAACGGGCGCAGATACCTCGGTTTCGGCCCATAGGGTGCCCAGGTCTAGAACGAGCTGTTAGGAGAACGCGGTCGGGTTGACTGACGGCGCGATGTTGTCTGCCCCGAAGGGGCCACCGGTTTCGGGCGAAGTCCCGGAAACCGGAAGTCAAGTGAGATCCGACGACATGTCGACAACCAGCGCGGCGCTGCTCGGACAGTTGGCGTGGCGGGAACAGACGCCGTATGAGATGACGCGGGAGATGCAGCGCAACCTGCGCTACTTCTGGCCGCGGGCAGCCAGCCACGTCTACCGCGAGGTCAAACGCCTGACCGCCAATGGCTGGGCCACAGCCGAGCGCAGCAGCACCGGCCAGCGCCCGCGAACCGTCTACCGCATCACCGAACATGGACAGCACGCGCTCACGGCCTGGCTCTCGTGCACCCCGGCCGGCACTTCCCTTGAGTACGAGCCGCTGCTGCGGGTGTTCCTCGCCTCGAGCGGCTCGCGTGAGGATCTGCTCGCGGCGCTTGACCGCGCGCGGGCTGACGCCGAGCAGATGCTCGCGGTCGGCCGACCGCTTGCGGGGGAGTATCTGAGTGGCACCCATCCCTTCCAGCAGCAGGTCCATATCCGCGCGCTTACGTTCGACTACCTCTATAACTGGGCGCGGTTCACCGTCGCGTGGGCAGAGCGAACCGAACGCGAGGTGCGCGGCTGGGAGGACCTCGCGCCAACAGCCGAGAAGCACCAGCGCGCACTCCAGCGCCTCAGGGAGATCACCGACGCGAACCGATAGCCGCGTGCGCGCTGGAACCTGGTCGATCCTGAGCTGACCGCCGTGGAGTGGATTTGCCCACTGGAACGCGTCGTGCTGCGGTAGTTTCGCGTCGATGCCGACTACCGGCCTTACCGAGGTGCTTGCCGCGCTGTCGTTGGCGACCGATCTGGGCTCGGGTTTCGCGCCAGAGAAGGGATTGCGGACGTGCCTGGTTGCGCTCGCGGTCGGACGCCAGGCGGGGATGGATGACCGGGATCTGGCGGACGTGTTTCAGGGGGCGCTGCTCCAGGCGCTTGGGTGCACCGCCTACGCGACCGAGAATGCCGCGCATTTCGATGACGACCTCGCGTTTCAGCGCGCGGTGCACAGCCTCGATGTCACCGACCCCGCGTCTTTGGCGTCCTTCGGGTCCTGGGCGGGTGAGCAGCGCGGAGCGGAGCTGCGCGCGCATTTCCTGGAGATCGCTCCGACAGTCGGGCCGCAGGCGACGCACGCGTCATGCGAGGCCTCGAGGGCGCTCGGAGCCAGGCTGGGACTGAGGCCCGGCGCGATCGCTGCGCTTGACCACGTCCATGAGCGCTGGGACGGCCTGGGGATACCTGGGAGCTGCAGCGGCGACTCGCTGTCGCTGACTGTCCGCGTGATGCACCTGGCGACGCAGGCCGTCATTGCTCACAGCACCGGTGGTGCGCGGGGCGCGCTCGCTGTCGTCGGGCGTCGCGCCGGCGGACATCTCGATCCGGAGTTGGTCGCGCTCGTGCTGGCCGACCCCGACCCGCTCCTCGCCGCCCTTGCGAGGTGCGATCCGTTTGCGGCGGCGCTCGCGTCCGAGCCACCTCCGAAGGCGCGGGTCAACCTTGACGCGCTCGACGGGCTCGCGGAGGCGTTCGGAGACCTTGCCGACCTGAAGTGCCGCTTCACGCTCGGGCGCTCGCGCGGTGTGGCGTGGCTGGCGGATCGTGCCGCGTCGCTCGCCGGTCTGCCGGACAGCGCGCGCGGTGCGTTGCGGCAAGCCGCGCTCGTGCACGACGTCGGGCGCACGAGCGTCTCGACGTCGATCTGGGAGCGTCCCGGGCCGCTGAGCCCTGGCGAATCCGATCAGGTGCGCCCTGCACGCGTATTGGTCTGAGAGAGTCTTTGTGCGCTCGCCCGTGCTCGCGGACCTGGCGCCGTCGGCGGGTAGCCATCACGAGCGTTTGGACGGTTCGGGTTATCACCGCGGGGTCGGCTCGGTGTCGCTCTCGCGCGAGTCGCGGCTGCTCGCCGCGGCTGACGTGATGCACGCGCTGCGCGAGGATCGCCCGCACCGCAGCGCCAAGGACCTGGCGACGGCCGCTCATATGCTCGGCGATGAGGCGAAGGCTGGGCGGCTTGACCCGGATGCCGTCGCTGCGGTGATCGAAGCTTCCGGGGCGCCGCGGCCGCGGCGGGCGTGGCCGGCCGAGCTGACCGATCGCGAGGTCGATGTGCTGCGGCTCGCGGCGCGCGGGCTGTCGAACAAGGAGATCGCCCAGGCGCTGGTCGTGTCCCCCCGAACGGTGCAGCATCACCTCGCGCACGTGTACGACAAGACCGGCCGACGCACGCGTGCCGGTACCGCCTTGTTTGCGATGGAGCACGGGCTCCTGGAAAGCGGCGGTGAAACGTCCAGATAGGCCAAATGGCTGATGTGACCGCCGGTCGGTGCAGCCATGATCAGCGCCAGCTGAGAACCACCAACACAGGAGGCCCCGGATGTCAGCTGCTAACGAGGTCCTGGCCCGCCGTTTCTTCGAAGAGCTCTGCAACAACCGCAACGACGCGGTCGCCGATGAGATCGTCGCGGCGGACTACGTCGCGCATGGTCCGCAGGCCCCGCCGGCCGAGGGACCCGTGGGCGTCAAGGCACGGATCTCCGTCTACCAGGACGCGCTCGACGGGTACTGGGACGTGCAGGAGATCCACTGCACCGGCGATCGCGTCGTGGTTCGCTGGATCGGTCGCGGTACGCACACCGGCGAGCTGATGGGCGTGCCGCCGACGGGCGCGAGTATCGCCGTCGACGCGATTACGATCTTCCGCATCGCCGCCGACAAGATCGCCGAGGAATGGACCGTCTGGGTCGCGCTCGGGCTGTTGCAGCAGGTCGGCGCGGTACCCGCGCCAGCCTAGCCGACGCGGGATAGAGTTCTTCGCGAGCGGGCACGCGATTGAGGAGGCGCGATGGAAGCCGGCGAGACACTCGACTTGGGCGTCCTGGGATTACAGGTGCAGGTCCGCGTCAGCGACGAGACGCAGCTGCAGTACGACGTGATCGGTCGCCCGCGCGGCTTGCTCGAACAGGAGCACGTTCACTCCTACCAGACCGAGCGCTTCGAGGTGCTATCTGGCGCGATTAAGCTTGTGCTCGCCGGCAGCGAGCACGAGCTCGGGCCGGGCCAGGTGATGGAGGTTCCGCCCAGCGCCCCACACCGGCAGCTGGCCGCCGGCGCCGGCGTCGGGCATGTGCGCGTGACCGTGACGCCTCCCGGGCGCACGCTGGAGTTCATGCGGCGCCTCACGGAGCTGGCACGCGACGGCCGGCTAATGCGCAACGGACTGCCGCGGCCGCTGGCCGGTGCGGCGCTGGTGCGCGAGTTCGCCGGCGAGGGTCACGCGACCCGCCCGCCCGCGGTCGTGCAGCAGGCCCTCGCGGGGATGATCCTCACTAGCGCAGCGGCGCTCGCAGCGGTCAAGCGCACCGTCGGCGAGGCGTGGGGCGGTGCATCAGGCGAGTACGTGTTCGTCGACGAGTGGGACGTCCGCGCCGCGCCGGCGGCGGTGTTCGACGCGCTCGCCGACGCCCGCACCTACCCACAGTGGTGGAGGCCCGTGTACATCAACGTCGACGCCGACGGGCCACCCGCCCTGCACAACGAGTCCTCACAGCACTTCAAGGGCCGCCTGCCGTATCACCTGCGCACCCGCACCCGCGTGACCGAGCTTGATCGGCCGCGGGTCGTGTCCGGCGAGGTGCAGGGCGATCTGCGCGGACGCGGCACGTGGACCGTCGCGCCCACGCCGGACGGGGCGCACGTGCGTTTTGACTGGCGCGTGTACGCCGATCGGCCGCTGCTGCGAGCGCTCACACCGCTGCTGCGGCCGTTGCTGCGCTACAACCACAACTGGGCCATCGCCCGCGCGCGGGACGGGCTCGAACCATACGCGCGCTCGCATCCACCGCGCGACGGCTGACGGGAACGTCATCGATCCCAGCGGTTAGCGTTCAGGGCGCGCAAGCTCGGACTCGATCTCGGCGATCCATTCGCGGTGCAGGCGGACGAGCTTGCGGGCGTAGTCGTGGCTGAGGCGCAGGTAGCGTGTGCGTGCGGGCACACGGTCAGCCTGTGCGTACATCGCTTCGACGAGCGCTTCCAGCTCGTCGAGTTCGGGCAGCATGCCGCGGAAGCTCTCGACGATCTGCTGATCGCTGAGCAGGTCCCCCGCCAGCAGCCGCAGGTGAGCCTCGTTCTTGATGCGCGGGAAGTGCGCGGGCGTCGCTAACCACCCCCGCAGCGCGTCGCGCCCGGTCGCGGTGAGCTGGTAGACGGTGCGCGTGTGGGTGCGGCCGGGCTCGCTGCGGGTGGAGAGGTAGCCGAGCTTGGCGAGTCGCTTGGGCTCTGAGTAGAGGCGGCTGGGTGCTCCGCCCCAGTAGACGGGCCCGCCCTGTCGGGTCATCTGGACCAGGTCGTGCGCGCCGGCGCCGCCGTCCCCAACGAGCGCGAGCACAACGTAGGACAGCGGATTGAGCGAATCGGCACTTGCGTTTGACAAAGCTCTCTTTGAGAGCTTAGACTGTGCTGCGGATGAGTGGACCAGACACCTACGAGGTCAAGCGTCTCGATCAGATGCAACGCGCCTTCGGTGGCGCGCTCGCCCGCGTCCGCGCGGAGCTCGGGATCACCGCGTTCGGGGTGCAGGTCGTCGACCTGCCGCCCAACTCGGGGGACTTGGCGCCCGAACACGACCACCGGCACGACGGCCAGGAGGAGCTCTACCTGCTGCTCGCCGGGTCGGCCGAAGTCATCGTTGCGGACGGCACTGTCGGGCTTGACCGCGAGACGTTCCTGCGGCTCGGACCGGAGGTCCGCCGTCGGATCCGCAGCGGCCCCGAGGGCGCGCGCGTGCTGATGATCGGCGGTGTGCCCGGGCGGGCCTACAGCCCGCCGGCGATGTCGGAGCTCGACGGTCCGGAGATTCTCGGGCCGACCGCCTCGAGCGCGATCGCCCCCGACGGCCCGCCGCCACAGCTACCTCACTAACGACAGACCACCAGGAGTCGATGATGCCGACCACGACCACGCAGCCCTACCACCTCGCCTCCGGCGAGGGAGAGCCGATGTCATGGTTCACCGCCCAGTTCCAGCTCAAGGCCTCCGACCCGCAGATCGGGCTGATGGAACTCGAGGGATCACCGGGCGTCGAGCCTCCGATGCACGTGCACCGCAACGAGCACGAGTGGTACTACCTCCTCGACGGTGAGGTGACCTTCCACGTCGGAGAGGAGAACTACGAAGGCCGGGCGGGCTCGCTGGTCTTCCTTCCTCGCGCGATTCCGCACACGTTCTCGATCCGCACCCCTTCCGCACGGATGCTGCTGCTCAACGCGCCGGGCGGGTTCGAGCGGATGTTCGAGCTCGCGCCCACCACGCCAGAGGAGGCCGTCGCGGCCCTCGCCCGCTACGACGTCCAGGTCGTCGGACCGCACGCGCGCCAAGTAGCTGACAGCGCGTCATAGACCCCAAGCTCGCTCTCGCCCGAACAGCACTGGAGCCACCCATGGCAACACCGCGACAGGTGCTCGATGCCGCCCACGAAGCCTGGAACCAAGGCAACCTCGACCGCTACCTCGAGCTCTACGCGGACGAGATCCGTCTGCACGGCTACTCGCCCGAGCCGATGGACAAGCCCGAGGTCGCCGGCTGCTACGAAATGATCTTCCGCGCCTTCGACTCACCGAAGCTCGCGTTCCACGAAATCCTCTGGGACGGCGATACCTGCGCGATCCGCTTCACGATGACCGGTCGCCACGTCGCCGAGTTTATGGGTGTGCCAGCCACCGGCACCGAGATCGTGCTCCCCGGGATCACGATCCTGCACTTTCGCGGCGACCGCGTGATCGAGCGGTTCTCCGAGGCGGACATGCTCGGGCTGCTGGTTCAGATCGGCGCCGTGCCAGCATCCGCATAACGACAGCGTCTGCAATGCGGAGCGTTTCGCGCGATGCGGGTTCCGCTCGTGATGTCGGTGAGGTGCTCGTTGTGCGAGGACAGCAGGAGCGGACGCCCGGCCCTGTGTGGGTCGTCCGCTCCGGTCCGTGTCGCTCGCGGGACCTTGTCTGCGAATGCGTCGGTTCGGTCGTGCTGCGTGTGGGCAGTCACAGGCGCTCTAGCCGGCGGCGGCGATGTTGGCGGCCGTGTCGAGCATGCGGCGCAGCGCGAGCACGTTGCCGTCCGCGCCGAAGGTCCACATGTGGATTACGACCTCGTCGATGCGGTTGCCGTTGGGGAGGTCGGCGGTGAGGCGGATTTCGGCCGCGACTTGCGTGTCGGATACCAGCATGTCGAGCAGCTCGGAGCGCTCGTAAGTCCAGGCGCCGACGATCTCGAAGAACTCGGCGACCTGGTCATGCCCGCGTCGTGGCATCAGCCACGGGACTTCGGCGGCGTGCGGGGTCCAGGGCTCTTCGGTCACGTCCCAGGTGACGTCGTGTGAGAGGTGCGAGAGGATCCCGGCGAGGTCGCCGCGGCCGAACGCCTCGTACATCGCGGCGACGGTACTGGTGTGTGCAGCGGCGGTGGTTGTCATGGCCGAGATACTCGACCCGCGAGCGCGGCGGCGGTATGCGCCATTTGGCTTATCTTCGGATCAGCCCGTGCTCGACCGCGAACACGGCCGCGCCCGCGCGGGTTCGACGGTCGGTCTTGTCGTAGACCGCGGCGAGGTGGTTCTGCACCGTGCGAGGTGAGACGACGAGCGATGAGGCGATCTCCTTGTTCGACAGGCCGCGTGCGGTCAGGCGCAGGACATCGACCTCGCGGTCTGTCAGGTCGTTGGGCCACGCGGTCCGCGGTCGTCGGGCGCCGGCCGCCTGGATCACCGCCGCAGCCATCTCCGGACCCAAGCGGCCGGCGACGGCCTCGTCCTGCACCACTCGCGCGGCTTCGTCGCGAGTGTGTGCCGGGCGGTGCAGGCGGTCCTCGGTCATCGCCGCGAGCACGTCGGCGGCCGCGAGCAGCCGCGCGCCACGTGGAAGGTCAGCCGCCCGGGCAGCGCGGTGATAGCCACTTCCATCTAGGCGCTCGTGGTGCGCTGAGGCGAGCGGCGCGAGCGGCGCGAGCAGCGGCGTCGATGACAGTACTCGCTCGGTCCAGTGCGGATGCAACCGAACCCGCTCGCGATCGGCGGCGCCGAGCGGGCCGGGCCGATCCCAGATCGAGCTCACGACCCCGGCGCGGCCAACGTCGTGCAGCAGCGCCGCGACCCGCAGATCGTCGACCTCGTCGAATCCCGCCAGGCCCGCGGCCTCGACCGCAAGCTCGGTGACGTGCGGCGAGTGGCCGATGAGGTGAAAGCCTTTCAGGTCCGCGAACGTCGCAAGCGCCGTTCACGGCCGCTCGAGATCGACCGCCGAGAGCCACAGAACAGGGGCAGGCTCGGCGGCGCGGACCGCGTCAACGAGGTCATCGGCCTGCTCGACCGGCGCGAGTACCTCCTCGGCGTTGGCGAGGAACACCTCGCACAACGACGGGTCCAGATGACCGCCGGCGCGCCGTGCGATCTCCGCGCGCGCTGCTCCAACACCACCGAGAGCGTGCGCGATCGCGCTCTGCTCAGCGACTCCGACGATCCGAGCGATCGGGTGCAACGCCTCGCCCGCCCGCCCGCTCGGGAGCCCGCGCCCGTCCCAGCGCTCAAACACATCGCCAAAGGACTGCACCACCGCGGCGGGGAGACCCAGCTGAGTCCCAAGCGCGACGGCCACCTCGCACGACGCGCGCACCGCGACCGGGCCGACGCTCGGCGCGACCGCAACGAACGTCGCCGTCGCCGCCGCGCCCACGACCGTCTCGAACGCCGCCAGCTGCGCGCCCGCGACCGCCCCGTCACCGGGATCGAACGTCACCAGGAAGCGCTCGAACGCGATGTCGTCGCCGAACAATGCCGATGCCGCGTTCTCGCTCGCGTGCCCGCAACCGATCGCCCGCACCAGCGACGCCAGGAACGCGGCGCGATGATCCGGCGGGTCCAGTCCCAGCGCCCGCGCGAGCCCGTCGGCGACCAGACACGCGCGCAACCCACGCTCGAACGGGAACCCCGTCGCAAGGTTGGTCGTCAACGACAGAGCAGCAAGAACATCAACCTCGCGCGCTCGGCGAGCAACATAGCGTCGCTATCAAACCACGGTCACCACGGTCACCGCGATGATGCCCCACGACCGAAGGGCGACTGCGCCTGCTGCTCTCCGGCGTCCATTCCAGGCGCGGACGGGTGGCGGTCGATCGTTGCCGGCACGATCCGTGCGGCCGCTTGCTCACCACCAGCCGGGCGATCGGCCACCAGCGCGCGCGATTTATCGGCCCGTGCGCCGAAAGCGCCACGCGCTGTGCCGGGCCGCGAGCCGCATCAGCACCGGTGGTGGCTGCAGGCCGAGTTGCGCGAGCATGCCGGGCAGGTCCTCCTGGTACCAGACCTCAACGAACAGACCGTCGTGGGCGCGGAACACCTCTTGTCCGGTCATCGTCACAGGCCGCCCGGTCGGCCGCAGGCCGAACAGATCGATCGAGCCGGTGTTGGTCCCGGTCATCGTCCAGCGACCGGCGACGAACTCCCCGTCCGACACGACCAGGTCAGCGACGAAACGCAGATCGGGAAACGCGCGGCGAACCATCTGCGCGGCCCACAGGTCTCCCGCGCGCCCGTCAGGCTGCCCTTCGTAGCGGTTGTGATCGACGAGGTCGACGTGCAGCACCTCGTCGGCGACCTCGACGCGACCCGCGCCCCAGACCTCAAACAGCCAGCGGCGGTACATGTCCTTCAGCGTTTCGGGATCCATCGCTACCTCGTAGCCTCGGATGGTGGTGTGGTCTCGACAAGCGTCTTGAAGCGCCCCAGGTCGGAGTCGAGCAGCTGTCGCAGCTGACCAGCGATCGGTTTGCGCGCCAGTTTGAAGATGCCGCGCGGCTCGGCCCGCATCGCGTAGCGCAGCCGAGCCCGATCGCGATCGGGGAGAAGCGTGTACTGCTCGCTGAACCGGACCGGCCCGGCGATCCCGTGACCAGCGAACCGCTGGTCACGCTCGAAGCTCGTGACCGTATAGGGCGACCGAACGCGCATCCCCGCGACCCGCGCGGTCACCTCCAAGACAGTGCCGTTCCTCGTCGGCCCGCTGGTCAGCTTGCTGGCCGCGACGGGTCCTTTGGCCCACCGCGCAAGGTACTGCTCAAAATCGGTCAGGACCGCGAACACGTCAGCCGGCGGCTCGTTGATCAGAACCTCGCAGGAGTGCTCGATCCCTTCCTCTTTCACCCGCCGAGTATCTCAGTCGAAAGCCGCCGGTCTGGGTCAGGCTGCCTGCGGTGCCGCAAAGCGCCACCAAGGACCCCGGAGCTGCCGCATTCAGGTGGGCATAGGTACGCAGGGAGAGCCCAGGAGCTCGTAATCGTCCTCAATTGGCCCCCGGGTCGGGGTCTGGGACCGACAATCGCTCCGCGGCCCAGCGGCCGTCCGGCGAGCGATTGCAGCGACAAAAGCCTCCCCACACGCACACGAGCACGCGTTAGCCTGCACTGGGGCGGCTGTCGGCGACGCCTCTCGCTTTTCTCCGGCGGCCGTGACATCACTGAGATGGAGGGTGAAGATGTCCGAGGTGCTGGTGCTGGAGTTCGAAGGGTTCGGCCGCAATGTTTACGACGCCGTCAACCGCGAAATCGGACTGAGCGATGACTGGAGCGCCGGGGCGATCCCGGCAGGCTTGATCGATCACGTCGCGGGCGCAAGCGCGGCTGGCTGGGTCGTTGTCGAGGTATGGGAGTCGCGCGAAGCTCAAGCCACGTTCATGGAAAACCGACTCGGCGCGGCGCTGCAGGCCGGCGGTGTGACTGGACCGCCGTCCCGGATGGAATGGCTCAGCGATCCCAGCCATCATCTCGTCGGCTAGCACAACGCCCACGCTCGGCCGAGGACGATCGCCCCTACCCCCCACGCCGATGCGGCTACGGGCGATCGCCTTGGCGACGGTGAAGTCACGGCGAAACGCGGCGTCGGGCTGACCGCATTCTGTCCGAAGTCGCTGGTCCGGGAGGTGCCGGTGAGGCTGCTGCTGATCTGCTTGCTACTCACTACTCAGGAGTTGGTGGCTAACGGCAGAGGACGGCCGTCAGATCGCGCCGCCGGAGTGCTGAATGCCGGGCGGACGGGCAGCGACCGTGGTGGTCAGCGTGGCGGTTGGCGTCCCAACTCGCAAGTCTCGCCCACTTGTCCCCAGACGTCCGGCTTCTCGGACGGATGTGGCCGTCTCGCGCCGCCAGCGAGACGGCTGGTCTTCGGGCTCCTCCACGGTCTTCGTCCGCGGCGGCACACACGTTCGCCGCTAACGCAGGCCACCCACGATGCCGGCTCCATGTCTCGGACGGGCTTCGCGCCGGCTTCCTCCTCCTACCACTTACAACGCTCGATGAGCCTCATTCTGTGAGTCGTGCTCTGTGACCACTGTCGTTTGCATGGATCCCGCGCGGCGCTTAGCCCATGAAGAATTGTTGGTAGATCAGGAAGACGTTCATCAGGCTGATCGCGATCGCGATCGCCCAGGCGGAGGTTGCCAGGATGCGGCCGTTGGCGTGGTTGCCCATGATCTCGCGGCGGCCGGTGAGCATCACGAGCGGCACGAGCGCGAACGGGATGCCGAACGAGAGCACGACCTGGCTGAGGACGAGCACGCTGGTGGGGTTCATGCCGACCGCGAGGATCACGATTGCGGGGGTCATGGTGATCGCGCGCCGCAGCGCGAGGGGGATCTGGAAGTTGATGAAGCCGGCCATCACGACCTGGCCGGCGAAGGTGCCGACGCTTGATGAGGAGGCGCCGGAGGCCAACAGCGCGACCGCGAACGGCATCGACTCCGCGATCGAAGCACTCGCCTCCGTGATCGTCATCTGGCGCTTCACCGGCTCGCGCCGACTCTCCCCCGACGCCAAGCAGCGCACCGAACGGCTCGTCGCGATCAGCTTCTTCCTGCTCGCCCCGTACATCGCGCAAGACGCGATCCGCTCCCTGATCGCCGCCCAGCACCCCCACACCAACTCGCTCGGGATCGGCCTCTCGATCTCCAGCATCATCGCGATGCCGCTCCTCGCCAAAGCCAAGCACCGCATCGGCCAGCGCCTCGGCTCCGGCGCCACCACCGGCGAAGGGACCCAGAACCTGCTCTGCGCCTACCTAGCCACACGAGTACTTGCAAGCCTCGCGCTCAACGCCGCCCTCGGCCTCTGGTGGGCCGACCCAGCCGTCGCGCTCGCGATCGCCGCCCTCGCCATCAACGAAGGCCACCAAACCTGGCAAGGCAAAGGCTGCTGCGCCGCGCAACCGATCAACACCGAGAACCCCCTCGGCTGCCACAACGACCGCTGCCGCTGACTCAGGCCGTGCGCGGTCCAGGCACTCCGGCGGCGAGCGCAAGCCTTGCCAGACCCTCGGCAAACAGAACTCCGAGGAGCACTGCCCCACACCGATCGACCACCGTGTGCTTGCAGGCTTGCAGCCAACGATCGCGTCGGACAGCTCGTCCACGGCGGCCTCCAGAGGGCACACGGCCGGGACCGCAGCGGCACCTTGGCCAACACGGTCAGGCGCCTGCCTTGTCGCTAAAGGGGAAGCGCCTGGCGATCGCCCGCCCTCGTCGTGCCTCGACATCCGCTACCCGAGCTCCCAGCCTGACACACGCGCTTCGAAGTTGACACAGGACGTCCGCTCACGCGGCCATGAACGCCTGTGGCTGCTTCTGCCGGCGGCGGCGGCCAAAGCGGCCACCTCGTCGGATGGCTCGTCCAGCGGTGCCGCGAGCGTCGAGGTCGACGCTGGTTCGGTCCAATGCGAGCGCCAGCTTGAGGCTGTGACGGGCTTCGCCTCGATGCGCGGTTCTGGCGACAAGCACGCGCGATCTCGGTGCGGGTAGCTGTCGCAGTTCCTCGCTCTGGGGCCGGCGTCGCTGTCGCGACGGGCGCTGGTTCTTGATCGTTTCGGGCGGTGGCAGACTCGGCGGCAACGCGTCGAGGTCAGCCGGACATATAAGGGCGTGAGGACGTATCGGGACCAATCGGCGGCCGGGCTTGAGCGAGCTGAGGTTCGGTTAGAGCGTCTTTACGCCGAGCACGGAAGGGCCGTGCTCGCGTATGCGGTCCGGCGCGTGGCACACGCGCAGGACGCCTCGGACGTGGTCGCCGAAACGTTTCTGGTGGTGTGGCGGCGGTTGGATGACGTGCCGCTGGGCGGGGCGGCGCGGTTGTGGTTGTATGGCGTCGCTCGCCACGTGCTCGCCAACCAGCAGCGATCTGAGCGCCGGCGCGCGCGGCTGGCCGAGCGGCTGCGACAGGAGCTACCGGGGGCGCTTGAGGCGGTGCCGCCGCCAGCGTCGCGGACGGGCGCTGTCCGGGTCGCGCTCGCCCGGTTGGGGTCGGAGGATCAGGAGATCCTGCGCCTCTGCGGCTGGGAGGAACTCACGCCGGGCGAGATAGCCACCGTGCTTGGGATCAGCCAGGTCGCCGCGCGCAGCCGCCTGCACCGCGCGCGCCGCCGACTGCGTGCCGCCCTCGAGCGCCTGCCTGAGCCCGACGAGCCCGATCCTTTCTCCCTTCAGGAGGCACGATGACCCGCAGCGAGATCGATGCGGCGCTCGCCGCCGCCAACCCCCTGACAAGCCGCACCGCAGCCGCGCTGCCGCTCTGCGAAGCCGAGACCGAGTTGATCGAGCGAATAGCCGCGATGCCCGTTGACCCGGGCCCGTCGCGCTCTCGCCCCGTCTCCCGCCGCCGGCGTTTCGCGCTGGTGCTTGTCGCCGCCGCCGCCGTTGCGGTGGCGCTGGCGTTGTTGCCGTCCGGCGATGGCAGTGGCGGCCCGACCCCCGCGTTCGCTGCCGCGCTCGTGCGCTTCGCGAACGCGTCGCCGCTCGCGCTGCTGCAACTCCCGGACTGGCATGTCGTCTACGCCGACGAAGAGCCGGACGGCTTTGGCGAGATGCACTTCGTCCGCGGCGCCGCGGGCGCCGGCGGGACCCCGCGAGGCGCCTCGTTTGGCAACGAGGACTCGCTCGCCGGCCGAGTCGCGTCGCTCACCTGGTATCCGGTGACGAAGGGAGCGCGCACGTACCTCGATGGCGGGCACCAAACGGCCGCGACCGGGCTCGGTGTGACCGCTCGGCGGTTCGTTGGCGAGGGCCGCGGGCGCGGGTGGGTCGATGTCAGTGCCTTCTTGATCCTCCATGGCCGCGAGCTCACGTTCCGCGCGACGGTCACCGACATGGAGATGTTCTACGCTGAGTTGCGTGCGCTGAACGCCGTCGATGTGACGACGTGGCTCCGGGCGATGCCGCCGAGCGTGGTGAAGACCGCCGACAGCACCACCACGATCCGCTTGATGCTCAAGGGGATTCCGCTGCCGCCAGGATTCGATGCAGCACGGATCCGCGGCGCCGGGCTCGTCCACGACCGCTACCAGCTCGGGGCCGCCGTCACCGGCACGATCGCGTGCATGTGGATCTCCGACTGGAGCCGCGCTCGCGCCGCCGGCGACACGGCGATGGTCACGCGCGCGCTCGCAGCGATGGCGACCGCGCTGCGGTGGGCGATCCTGCACCAGATGGCCACGCGAGGCGCCTGGGCCCAGGTGCTGATCATGTTCGCCCACGCAATGCCACACGGCACGTTGTTCGGCCGCCCACTCGACGCCGCCGCCAACTCCGGTCTTGGCTGCAGCGAATGGGGAGTCCACCTCCCTGGAACGAGCGCGCTCGGCCCTCTGCGCCCCAGAGCCGTGCCGCATCGAGTTCGAGACGGCTCGTGACGGCCGGACAGCCGCCCATGATCAGCCGAGACACGCGCCCGCTCTGTCGCTCACGCCGTCATGAGGAACGGTGGCACTTTGGCCCGCCGATCGCACAAGCAGGCATGAGCCCACGCAGCTCCTCGAGCGGCAGCGGAGGCACCAGCCCGCGGTCTCCGTCGATCCCCGTTCAGGCCAGCAGCTACGAAAACGTGATGACGGACGAGGCCCGGTAGCTCGCACCGAACTCCGCCCGCGGCCGGATATCAACGCCCGGACCGAGCGGCGTCCCGCGTGGCGGCGACCGCCAGCACGTCGGCTCGCTCGTTGAGCACGTGGCCGATGTGCCCCTTGACCAGGTGCCAGCGAACCTGCTCGCGATCCGACGCTGCGGCGTCGAGCGCGACCCAGATCTCCTTGTTCCTGACCGGGTCGCCCGAAGCCGTCTTCCAGCCCTTGCGCTTCCAACCAGCCATCCACGAGGTCATGCCGTCGTGCAGATAACGCGAGTCGGTCACGATGCAAGCCCGCGACCCGCCCGGCAGCGCGCGCAGGCCCTCCAGGGCGGCGGTCATCTCCATGATGTTGTTCGTCGTGTGGGCCAGACCGCCGCTGTACTCCTCGACTACCCCATCCTCCCAGCAGGCCACGGCAGCCCATCCGCCGGGGCCTGGATTGCGCTGGCATGCACCGTCGGTCCAGACGAGCACCTCGCCCGGGGCGGCTTCGGGGAGGTGGCCGGGCAGTGACTTGGATCGGCGACGTTGGCGAACAGCCATTTGCGGGATTCAATCAATCGCGGAACCCGAGTGGTGCGTGCGTCGGGGTGCACCGCCATGTCTAATGGTTCTTGGTTTTTGGTCGATTGGATGGGTGTGTGTGTCCGAACGCGCTATCGGTTCATAGGGTTGCGCGGTCTCGTGGCTGCCGTGCTCGCTGTTGGCCTGCTGACAGCGTTGCTAAACGCCGCTTTTGGGGCGGGCGGGCGCTTGGTCGCGGATGTCGGGTTGCCGATCTGCGGCGAGCTCGTGTTGGCTGCTGCGGTCGCGGCGATGGTGCTGCGCGCCGTCCGAGCAAGTCGAGATCGCGTCGCGTGGGTGGCGCTGGCGTGCGGCGCCAGCGCCTGGATGGCCGGTGATATCTATCGAATGATCGCGTTTCCCGCAGGCCAGCACCGGTTCTTTCCGTCGCCGGCGGACGCGGGCTACCTGCTGCTGTATCCGTTTGTCTACATCGGGCTCTGGCAGCTCGTCCGGGCAAGAGCGTCGAGGTTTCAGCGAAGCTTGTGGCTCGACGGGTTGATCGGCGCGAGTGGCGTCGCGGCGGTCGGCGTGTCGCTGGTGGTCGAGTTCGTCCGGGCGCACACCGGGGGCAGCTTCTCGACTGTCGCGACAAACGTTGCATATCCATTGGCGGACGTGTTGCTGCTTGCTCAGTTGGTGGCGGCGATGGCACTGAGCGGGTGGCGACCGGGCCGCATGTGGCTGTTCATCGGCGCCGGCCTTGCGATCTTCTCCGCCGCTGACATCGCTTACGCCTACACGTCGGCGGTCGGGCAGACCTACGTCGTGGCGCTTGGGCCGTTCTGGTTGCTTGGGTTTGTGCTGATCGCGGTTGGCGCATGGCAGGACGACGCGGCGCCCGCGCACGAAATCCGACTCGAGGGCCTGGCCGTCCTAGTTGTTCCGCTGACCTTCGCGCTTGTGGCGACGGCGCTGCTGGCATACGGTCAGACGCATCGCTTGCCGAATGCGGGTGCGGCGCTTGCGGTGATAACGCTGCTGCTGGTGGTCACGCGGACTGCTCTGACATTCCGGGAGAACATGGCACTTCTTGATAGTCGGCGTGCAGCGCTTACTGACGACCTCACAGGGTTACCCAACCGGCGGCGCCTCAATCACCGGATGCGGGAGCTTGTCGAAGCGGGCGGGGAGTCCGCTTTCGCCGGTCTCCTGCTGGTCGATCTTGATGGCTTCAAGGAGCTCAACGACACACTTGGCCATCACGCCGGTGACGTGCTGCTCGCTGGTCTCGGCCCTCGCTTCGGCGCGGTCGAGGGCATAGATCTCTTGGCGCGCCTGGGAGGAGACGAGTTTGCGGTGATCGTGGAGGGCGGCGCGGACCCCGGCGTCCTGCGCGCGGCAGCAGACCGGGTGCAGGCCGCGCTCACGACACCGTTCGAATTCGATGATCTGAGCATCAACGTCCGCGCCAGCATCGGCGGCGCGCTGTATCCACGCCACGGCGGCGACACCGCCGAATTGATGCGGCACGCGGACGTCGCGATGTACAACGCCAAGTCCGCCCATACCGGTTATGAGCTGTACCGCCCAGACCGCGATCTCAACTCTCGCGACCGGCTGCGACTCGTGGGCGAGCTCCAACACGCGCTGCGGGAAGGCGAGCTAGTCCTCTACTACCAACCCAAGGCGAGTCCCGGCACCGGCGGGATCACCGGCGTGGAGGCACTCGTACGCTGGCAGCACCCGACCCACGGACTGCTCACCCCAGACCGCTTTCTCGATGCCGCCGAGAGTGCCGGCCTGATGCGCCAGCTCACAAGCTACGTACTCCGGCGCGCGCTGCACCAACTCGCACGCTGGAGCGCACAACACTCGGATCTGAGCGTTGCCGTGAATCTCGCCATGCCCAACCTGCTCGACCTCCGCCTCCCCGACGAGGTTGCGCGATTGCTTGACGAGGCCGGCGTCGCGCCCTCGCATCTAATTCTTGAGATCACCGAGAACATCGTGATGGCCGATCCGGCACGCATCCTCGACGTGGTCAGCCGACTCCGCAAGCTTGGCGTCGGGCTTTCGCTCGACGACTTCGGGGCCGGGGCCTCATCGCTGGGCTACATCAAACGCTTGACAGTCGACGAGCTCAAGATCGACCGCGCCTTCGTGATGACGATGGATCACGACCAGGACAACGCGGCCATCGTTCGCGCCACGGTTGAGCTTGCGCACAATCTAGGGCTCCGCGTGGTGGCTGAGGGCGTCGAAACGTCCACCAGCTGGCAGCAACTCAACGCCTGGGGATGCGACGAGGTCCAGGGTTACCTGCTGGGCCGTCCCCAAGCGGCCGACCAAATCACCAACCTGCTGCAGCGCTCAGCGGCCGAATCGGCCCGCAGTCAAAAACGCATTGCCGCGTGACACCGGCCACTCGCCGCGCACCACCACGCTATGGCTGGTGGTCCGCTGACTGCCGAACGGCATCGGACGTGCGACCGCCCGTGGCGAGGGCCTCGCGGACGCGCTTGACCGTCGCGCCCGGGCGGACGTGCGGGCCTGGGGCGAGCTGGGCGACGCGGACCTCCTCGATCAGCCACGTGACGTCACTACGGCCGGCGGCCTGGGCCTCCAGCTCGTGGATCGCAGCCATCCGCTCGCCGTCGGCTGCGACGTGGCGCGCCAGCCGCGCGAGGCGCTGCGCCGCTGCGTGCAGGTAGCGCTCGATATCGCCCAGCCGCGCGAGGCCGCCCGCGGCGAGCATCCCGGGGTACACCAGCCGGCCGAGCTGGCGGGCGACGTCCATCCGCGCGGGGCCGAAGACAGCGCTCGCCGGGAGCGTGTCGAGCCGCTCGCGGACGACTCGCGCCGCCTCAAGGATCCGAGCGAACGCGAGCAGCGCGTCGAGCGTCGTTGGCCGCAGGGCACCGCGGACGTGCTCGCGGAGCGCTGTGAACGCCTCGGCGTCCCACGCCGGCCCGCCACCACTCGCGGTCAGCGTGTCCAGCGCCGCGCTTGTGGCGTCCTCGATCGTCGCTTCCGCGGTGTCGTGGGGCGCGGCGGCGAGCACGAGCGTCAGCTGTGGCCCAAGCTGACCCGCCCCCCAGCGGCGCGGCGAGGGAACGGTGAGCGCCAGCAGCCGCCGGGTCCCGCGGGCCATTGTCAGCGCCTGCTCACCCGCGGTGTCGCAGATCCGGATTCCGACTGTGTCGCCTTCGTCGACGAGCGCCGGGAAACCGCGCAAACCAGTCCCGCCCGCCAGGTCGACCGTGCGCGGTAGCGAATCGACGTCGAAGCCGCGCATCCCATGGCGCGCGAGGGCCGGCACCGCGTGTTCCAGGCGCGCCTTCAGCGATGGCCGCAGCTCGTCGCGCAGCGCGTGGAGGGACCGGCCCGACGCGAGCACGATCCCGTGCTCGTCCTCGACGGAGAAGGTCATCCGCAGGTGCGCGGGCAGATCGTCGAGTGACCAGTCGGCGGAGCTGATGCGCACGCCGCGCAGCCGTTCGATCGCCTCGGCGAGAACCTCGAGCAGGGGGCCGGAGCGCGGCTTCACGTCGGCGAGCAGCGCGGTCGTCGTATCGGGGATCGGAACGAGCGGCGTGCGTCGTCGTTTCGGCAGCGCGCGCAACAGCGCGACGACGAGTTCCGTGCGCAGCGCTGGCACAAGCCACTCGAAGCTCGCCTCCTGCACCGTTCCGAGCGATGCGAGTGGGACGTGGACCGTGACCCCGTCAGCCGCCGAGCCGGGGTCGAAGCGGTAGGACAGAGCGAGTTCCAGCGGGGGGTGGCGGGAGTGAATCCAGCACGCCGGCCGGTCACGGTCGTTGGGCGCGCCGTCGCCCTCGATCAACATTTCCATCGGGTAGTCGAGCAGCGTCGGCTGTGTCTGCCGCGCCCCTTTCCACAAGCGGTCGAAATGACGCCCGCCGAAGACATCCTCCGG
>JBKQKK010000358.1:0-9652 GCA_052147535.1 Solirubrobacteraceae bacterium
GCACCTCGATCAGGCGGACAGCGATCGTGTCGATACCGAAGCGATCGAGCTGCCATCCGCCGGCGACGAGAGCGTTGTCGAGCCCGACGGCGAATCAGAGCCCGAGGCAGACAGGTACTTCAGTGAACCGGACGACGCCGAAGCGCACGACACCGACACCGAAGCGCACGACACCGGAGCGGACGACACCAAAGCGGACGACACCAAGATCGACGTGCCGCCGGTGGCGGACGAAACCGATTAGCGCTGGATGCCGCCGGCGAAGGCGAGCAGCGAACCGCGCGAGGCAGCGCCGGCAGCACCATTTGTCGGTCTGACCGGCGGCATCGGCGCCGGCAAGTCGACCGCGCTGGCGGCGCTCGAGCGCTGCGGCGCCGCCGTGCTTTCGACCGATGCCGTCGTGCATGAGCTGTACCGCAGCGAAGGGCTCGTACGTGAGGTCCGCGCGCGTTTCGGAGAGGTTGTCGTCCCCGCCGGCGTGGTGGACCGCGCGGCGCTGGCTGAGCTGGCGTTCGGAACCGATGCGGACCGCGCGTGGCTCGAGGGGCTTCTGTGGCCGTTGGTGGCCGGCAGGATGGCGACGTGGCGCGCACAGCAACGCAACCGCGAGCCACCACCGCGCGCGATCGTGGCTGAGGTTCCGCTGCTGTTCGAGGCCGGGATGGAGGGGGGCTTCGACGCGACGATCGCGGTGATCGCGCCCGAGCACGTGCGGCAGGAGCGGGCGGTAGCCCGCGGGCACCGCGCCTTGCAGGAGCGTGGTGCGCGGCAGCTCTCGCAGGAGGAGAAGGCCGCCCGCGCCACCTACGTAGTCGTCAACGATGGCGATCCGGACGCACTGGCGGACAAGCTGTCCTGCGTTCTTGACATGCTCGGACGGTGAGCTCGACGCCCCGCGCGGCAAGCGCCAGTAGCGCCCGCCGAGCCGCGGCTCACCGCCGCAGCGTCAGGCGCCGCCGCTGGGCCGTGTTCGGCCTGATCGGGGCATTCGCGTGCGTCGCCGTCGTCGTGCTGGCGGCGCCACTGTTCCGCAAGGCGGTCAACGAGTTCCTGCTCCCGCTCCAGTACCAGGGCATCATCCGCCACCAGGCGGCCGCCAAGCAACTGGACCCGGCCCTGATCGCGGCCGTGATTTACGCCGAGACGAAATTCGATCCGCGAACCTCGCCAACCGGCGCGGAGGGGCTGATGCAGATCGAGCCGGCGACAGCCGAGTTCCTCGCGCACCGCTCGGGCGCAACCAGGTTCACGGTGTCCGACCTGTGGACGCCGGAGGTCAACATCGCATACGGCTCCTACTATCTGCGATACCTGCTCGACGAGTACAACGGCAACACCATGCTCGCCCTCGCCGCATACAACGGTGGCGAGACGAACGTGGATCGCTGGCTCGCGGCCGCTCGTGCCGAGCACCGGCCGTTTGAGATCGACGACATCGAGTTCCCCGAGACGCGCGCATACGTCGAGAAGGTGCTGGCAGCCCAGAAGGACTATCGCAGCACTTATCCCGTCCAGCTGGGGTACGGGTAGCCAAGCGGTGGCTACCCTCGTTCGGTGGGCTCGACCGGGTCGATGAGATTTCGGCGGCGGTTGGTCGCGGCGCTGGTCGTAGTGGCCTCGCTGGCGCTGCTGCTGGCGGTGTTGGGCGGATACGTCGATCGCGTGGCGATCAACCCGCAGCAATTCGCCAACCGCGCGACCGTGGTGCTGCGGGACCCGAGCGTCAGGAATCTGATCGCCGATCGGATCACCAACGAGATCCTCGACGCGGTCCCCGACCTGGTCGCGGTGCGGCCGATCGTCCACTCGGTCCTCACCGGCATCGTCGGCACCACGGCTTTCACTGACCTGTTCCACAGCGCCGCCCTGGCAGCCCACGCCGAGCTCGTGAACGGGTCGGCTAGCAAACTGACGCTGCGCCTTGCGAATCTCGGCGCGGTGCTGTCGGCGACGCTGCAGCAGTTCGATCCCTCAGCTGCGCGAGCCGTGCAATCCGCGCAGATCGTGTTGCTGTCTCGGAACGTCGGATCGTTCGCGGCCACGATCGCGCACGCTGCCAACACGATCAAGTGGCTGTGGATGCTGCTCGCACTGCTGTTCCTGGCGTGCGCCGCGATCGCGGTCACTATCTCCCGGCCGCGACGGCGTGCGATCAGGCGGCTCGGTGTCGGGATCGCCGCAGTCGGCGTGCTGTTGTTCATAGGTCTGCTGTTGGGTAGGAGGATCGCGATCGACCAGGTCCAGGGCACGGACGCCCGCGCGGCAGTCGGCGCCGTCTGGGACGCTTACCTGGCGGGCCTGCGGACGGCGTCGCTGGTGCTGGGGGCGATCGGGGTTGTCGCTGCGGTGATCGCTCGTGGCGGCAAGCCGGAGTTAGGGCCCTTAGCCAGAAGTTCCCGCTGATCCAGGGGAAGCTTCGGTTAGTGTTAGTCCCAGGTTAGGCCGAAGCGATCTCCTGACAATCCGCGTTGCAAGATCTAGAAGCGTCCCAGCCGGCCGCCCGAGCGCTGCAGCGTATCCGCGAGCGCGGTCGCGATCTGCTCAGCCTCCCCGTCTCGCAGCGTCGCGACAGTGATCCTGATGCCTGGTGGCGACGCGATCCGGAAGGGCTCTCCCGCCAGCACCAGGAAGCCCGCATCGCCCAGGCCCCGCACGACGGGGGCCTCCTCGGGCACAGGGACCCAGACGTTCAAGCCCGTGCTTCCAAGCGAGCGGATGTTCCGCCGTGCGAGCGCACTGATCAGTGCCCGGCGGCGCTCGCCGTACGCCGCTGCGGCGGCTGCGCAGCGTGCGTGGAAGTGGACGTCGGTGAGCATCGTGGCGGCCGTCTCCTGGAGCAGATGGCTGACCCAGCGCGGACCCACTGCCTGGCGTCCCTCGACACGCGCGATCGTGGTCTCGTCGCCCGCTAGGAGCGCGATTCGCAGATCGGGGTGCAGCAGCTTGGAGAGCGAGCGGACGATCGCCCAGCGGCTGCGTGCCGGGGCGAGCGCGCTGTGCAGCGGCGCTCCCGACACGAGGCTCGCGTGGTCGTTCTCGACCACCAGCAGGTCGGGATCGGCGGCGAGCACGGCGCGCAACGCCACCGCCCGCTCGCCGTCGAGCGCTGCGCCGGTCGGGTTCTGCCCGCGGGGAACGTATACCAGCGCGGATGCGCCGCGCGCGAGCCTGTCGGCGAGCGCCGCCGGGACGAGCCCCCGCTCGTCGACGGCTACCGGCGAGGCGACGAGCCCGAGCGCCAGTAGGAGATCCCGGATCGGAGGGTAGGCGGGGTCCTCGATCAGCACGCGGTCGCCGAACCGCAGGTGAGCGGTAAGTACTCGCTCGAGGCCGTCAAGCGCGCCGGCAACGACCGCCAGCGACGAGGCTGCGATACCGTCGGAGGCCAACCATCCCCGCGCGAACCACAGCAGGTTCCCGTGCGCGGTCCCGAGCCGGTCGGTCGGAGCTCGGGGCATGCGCGCAACTTTGGCCAGCGCGGGTTGCAGCGGCGGCAGCAGCTGCGGGTCGGCGAGCCCAACCGTGAGGTCGCGCTGAGCGCGTGGCGCCCGGTGCGCGCGGCTCCGCGGCGCGCCTGTTCGAACCGGCCCGCTGCGGCTCGCCGGTGGCGTCTGGATGGGCTCGCTCCGGCTCGGTGGTGGCGTCCGGACCGGTGGTTGTGCCCGGATCGGAGGTCGCGGCGCGACACGCGTGCCGCGCCGTCCGTCGGCGATCACCAGCCCGCGGGTGCTGAGCGTCCGGTAAGCGGAGCTGACGGTCGCGGGGCTGACGCCGAGCGCGCCCGCCAGCCCGCGGACGGTCGGTAGCGACTCGCCGGGGGGGAGGCCGCCTTCGACGATCCCCGTCTCGACGCTGCTCGCGATCGCGCGCGCCGTGGAGCCGATGATCTGATATTGTGCTAGCGCAAATATAGATTTGTACTATAACAAAATCTTTTGTACTACGACAAAGAGAAAAAGCCTGCAAAAGGAGCACGTAACCGGGTGCGCCGCCATTCCGAGCGCGGGCGCTACGATCGCGAGACGATCGAGCAGATCCTAGATGACGGGTTCGTCGGCGACCTCGCTTGCGCCGTCGACGGGCAGCCGTATGCGCTGCCGATGCTCTATGTTCGGCAGGGCGATCAGCTGTTCCTGCACGGCGCGCCGCGCAGCCGCCTGCTGAGCACGGTGGCCAAGGGCGCGCGCCTCTGCTTCACCGTGACGCATGTGGACGGGCTCGTGCTGGCCCGCACGGTGTTCCACCACTCGGTCAACTTCCGCTCGGTGGTCGTGTTTGGCGTGGGTCAGGCGGTACGTGAGCGCGGCGCCAAGTTGCAAGCGATGGAGGCACTGGTCGAGCACATCGTCCCGGGGCGCAGCGCCGAGGCCCGCGGTCCCAACGAGACGGAGCTTAAGGCGACCGAGATCGTCGCGCTGACGATCTCCGAGGCCTCCGCGAAGGTGCGTACAGGCGGTCCAGTCGACATCGGGGCGGATCTCGAGCTTCCGGTCTGGGCGGGGCAGGTGCCGCTGCGGGTCACGGCTAGCGCCCCCGTTCCCGACGTCGGCTGCTCGCTGCCGGTGCCGGGTTACGTCAGCGAGCTCTACGCGAACGCCGCGGGGGGCCGCTGATCGGCTGCTGACGGCGACCTGAGCGTGGCTCCCGTCCACCGCATCGACCCGGCCGACGCATCCACCCGTGACGCTACGCTGAGAAGCTGAAATGCCGCAGTTCGAACTCGACGCCACATACAGCCCGACCGCCGACCAGCCGGCGGCGATCGCGTCGCTGGCGGACGGCATCCAGGCCGGCGAGCGCTGCATGGCCCTGCTCGGGGCGACGGGCACGGGCAAGACGATGACGATGGCGGCGACGATCGAGGCGGTGCAGAAACCGGCGCTCGTAATCGCGCACAACAAGACGCTTGCGGCCCAGTTGTGCAACGAGTTCAGGACCTACTTTCCACGCAACGCGGTCGAGTACTTCGTCTCATATTACGACTACTACCAGCCCGAAGCATATGTCCCCAGCAAGGACCTGTACATCGAGAAGGACTCGGCCATCAACCAGGAGATCGACCGGCTGCGCCACGCCGCCACCGCGGCGCTGTTCGCCCGCCGAGACGTGCTGATCGTCGCCAGCGTCTCCTCGATCTACGGACTCGGCTCCCCGGCGGTCTATGACGAGAACCTGCAGACGCTCACCAAGGGTCACATGATCGACCGCGACGCGCTGCTGCGCAAGCTCGTCTCGATCCAGTACACGCGCAACGACGTGGCGCTCGCCCGCGGCACCTTCAGGGTTCGGGGCGAGACACTAGAGATCTTCCCCGCGTACGCTGAGACCGCCTTCCGGATCGTGCTGTTCGGCGACGAGATCGAGCATCTCCAGCACTTCGATCCGATTACGGGCGAGGTGATCACCGACGATCTCGAGCACGTGGGGATCTGGCCGGCGTCGCATTACAACGTGCGCGAGGGGATGATCGACGACGCCGTCGCCGCGATTGGCAAGGAGCTGAACGAGCGCTGCGCGGAGCTCGACGGCGCCGGCAAGTTGCTCGAATCGCACCGCCTGCGCCAGCGCACGCAGTACGACATGGAGATGCTGCGCGAAGTCGGCTTCTGCAGCGGGATCGAGAACTACTCGCGCATCCTCGACGGCCGCAAGCCAGGCGAGCGTCCGTATTGCCTGCTCGACTACTTTCCCGAGGATTTCGTGTGCTTCGTCGACGAGTCTCACCAGACGATCCCGCAGATCGGCGGGATGTTCGAGGGCGACCGCTCGCGCAAGCAGACGCTCGTGGACTACGGCTTCAGGCTGCCGAGTGCGCTTGACAACCGGCCCCAAACCTTCCAGGAGTTCCTCTCGATCACGCCGACGCTGGTGTTCGTGTCAGCCACCCCGGGCGAGTACGAACGCACGCACTCGGCGCGGATCGTTCAGCAGATCGTGCGCCCGACCGGGATCATCGACCCGGACGTCGAGGTCCGCGAGACGCGCAACCAGATCGACGATCTGATGAACGAGATCCGCGTCCGCGCCGATCGCAACGAGCGCGTGCTCGTGACGACGCTGACCAAGAAGATGTCGGAGGATTTAACTGACTATCTGCTCGAGATGGGCTTTCGCGTCCGCTACCTGCACTCGGAGATCGACACGCTGGAGCGGATCCAGATCATCCGCCAGCTGCGTCTCGGCGAGTACGACGTGCTCGTCGGCGTGAACTTGCTGCGCGAGGGCCTGGACCTGCCGGAGGTCTCGCTCGTCGCGATCCTCGACGCCGACAAGGAGGGCTTCCTGCGCGGGGAGACCTCGCTGATCCAGACGATCGGGCGGGCGGCGCGCAATTCTGACGGAAAGGTCCTGATGTACGCCGACAAGGAGACCGCGGCGATGCGCGCCGCACTGTCGGAGACCGACCGGCGGCGAACGATTCAGCGCGCCTACAACGAGCTGCACGGGATCACGCCTGAGACGATCGTGAAAGGCATCTCCGACATTGCTGAGTTCCTGCAGTCCGACTCGAAGGTGCCGCGCTCGCGTCGGCGGCGCAAGACGCGCGAGGGGACCCTGGCGCCGGCCGAGATCGAGCGCACGATCGTCGAGCTGGAGGAGGAGATGCTGTCCGCCGCAGAGGACCTCCGGTTCGAGTACGCGGCCAAGCTGCGCGACGAGATCCGCGACCTGAAACGTGAGCTCGACGTCGCGCTCGCCGAGGGGCGGCGCTAGGCTGGGACTGCTTTCTCGCCGAACTCGACCCCCGGAGGCATTGCGTGGCGCTCGAACGACAGAGCATCGAGAAGAGGGACTTTCCCATCGGTCGCCGTGGATACGATCCGGACGCGGTCGATGCCCACCTGTCGGCGCTCGCGGAAGCGGTCGACGAGCTGAAGCTCACCTCGCGCCGGCGCAGCGAGACGCTCGCCTCGGCGGCGAGCGAGCAGGTGCGCGCGATCGTCGAGGCGGCCGAGAGCACCGGTGCCGACATCCAGCGCCAGGCCGAGGACGAGGCCCGCGAGATCCGTGCGGAGGCCGTGGCGGAGGCTCAGGCCACGCGCGAGCACGCGACCGGCCAGGCGCGCGAATACGTCGGGAGCGTCTCGGAGTCCACGGCGGTGATGCTCCAGCGACTCGATGCGATCGAGAGCGAGTTCGGCGCGTTGATCGACTCGCTGCGCAAGGGCGCCACCCGGCTAGCCGCAGATCTCGAGCAGCTTGGCGCCAACATCGGGGACGTGAGGAGCGCGGTAGCGTTGCGGCCCCGCTTCGAACTCGAGGCGGCGCAGGCCGAATCCGACCTTCAGCCCGAGTCTGAGTCTGAGCCTGAGCGACCTGAACCTGAGCCTGAGCAACCTGAACCTGAACCTGAACCTGAGCCTGTCGCGGCCAGCGCGCCGGCGCCGGCGCGGGAGGAGCCGCAGGTCCAGCACGCTCGAGACGGCGTGGATACGCCGCAAGCCGGTGACGATGATACGGAGAGCGCCCGGTTGATCGCGCTCAACATGGCGCTCAGCGGCACGTCTCGGGCCGAGACAGACCGGTACCTTGCGGACAACTTCAAGCTGCGCGATCGCGCCGCCCTGCTTGATGACGTGTACGCGAGCGTCGAGGCCTGACTGGCGACCGCCGGCGCCCGCCCGGATGTCCGTCAGAACGGCCGCACAGGCTGCGCCACCGAATCGCGCTGCAGCCAGTTGTAGATCTGCCGGTAGACATCAGGGTCGTTGAGTACGTTGAAGTGGTTGAGCCCTGGAGCGTGGTGGCCGTTGTCGATGCTGAACGGGATCCGTTGACCCGCTGCCCCCTGGCCGGATGAGCTCGGGAATCGCACGAGCAGGTCTCCGACCAGGTATCCCACAGGGTGACGTGGATTGCTGCTGAGCGTGGCACCGACGTAGTAGTAGTTGGCCGTTTGCAAGAACGGAATGTGGTGGCGGTTGTTCTCGAGCAGCGCATCGGGGTCCTGGTCCTGCCAGTCCTCATCAACGAGATAGCCGAACCGCAGGTCCTTGATGCCTTGGCTACGCCCGTTGATCACGCGCGCCAGCGGCTTGGTCTCCGGAAAGCGCCCGAGCACCCAACCGGCGACATTCGCCGCTTTCTCCAACGGAGCTCCGAGGTGCGGACTGCTCAAGCAGAAGACGTGCCGGACGTCGCTCACCCAGCCCTGTCCAGCCTGCTCGCCGTAATGGCAGGCGCTGCGCACCACAAGGCCGCCCATCGAGTGCCCGATGAGCACGAGCTCATCGACGGCGACCGGCCATGACCGCACGATCTGCGCGATCAGCGCTGCGAGGCGCTGCCCGTTGTCCGAGATGCGCAGGCCGGTGTTGTAGCGAACGTACAACGGTGTGAAGGCGAGCTCGCGCTGCAGCCGCAGGCCATAGTGACTGGACTTCTCGCCGAACCTCCACCAGGTCTCCTCGGTACATGACAGCCCGTGAATGAACACCGCCAGCCTCGAGCTTGCGTCGGGGAAGGCCGCGGACAGGCTGCCCGCGTCGAGCGCGACGTCACGTCCGGATCGACGTAGGCTCATCTCGATTGCGAGCTTGCTTGCGTCCTGCTCGAGATGGTCGCCGTGAATGCCGCCGAGCACGCCAAGTGCAAGCCCCCCTGCGGGCGAGTCGCCGAGGCGGTCGCCCTCGCCCGCCTGAGCGCGCGCGAGGCCGGCGCCGGCGAGTCGGCCGACCCCGCGAGAGAGGCCCCGTAGCCCGCCATACACGGCCGTGGCGACGGCGCCGTGAATCGCCTTCGTCTGCGGTCCGGCTGACCCGGAGGAGCGATCGAAGATCGCCTGATGCAGTTCCTCGGCCAGCGAGGTGGTGCCGGCGATCGCATCGCCGGCGAGCTTCCCCAGCGCTTGTGCCTCATCTGCCTGCATGTCGGTCGTCCTCGGAGTCGCGGGATGCGCGACTCAGGCTCCGGTAGTCGCGGACGCTGGTGATGCTGATATGGCAGCCGGCAACAATTTGGTACGCATCATTCAGCGTCAGTGTTACAGGACCCGCGGTCGTACATCGATTCGCTCAGGACCCGCGGTCGTACATCGATTCGCTCAGGACCCGCAGTCATACGTCGATTCGCTCAGGACCCGCCGCGGTCGTACGTCGATTCGCTCGAATACACTCGTCAAAGTGGCTCAACAGCTGGTCGTCTCGGGCGCCCGGGAGCACAATCTCAAGGACATCACGGTCGCCATCCCGCGTGGCGCGCTGACGGTCATCACCGGTCTCTCGGGGTCGGGCAAGTCGTCGCTCGCGTTCGACACAATCTATGCCGAGGGCCAGCGCCGTTACGTGGAGTCGCTTTCTTCGTACGCGCGGCAGTTCCTGGGGCAGATGGACAAGCCCGACGTGGATTCGATCGAGGGCCTTTCACCGGCGATCTCGATCGACCAGAAGACGACCTCCCGCAACCCGCGCTCGACGGTCGGTACCGTCACCGAGATCTACGACTACCTGCGCCTGCTGTGGGCGCGGATCGGTCATCCGCACTGCTACGTCTGCGGGCGCCCGATCAGCGGCCAGTCGGCCGAGCAGATCATCGATCAGGTGATGGAGCTGCCGGAGGGCACGCGCTTCATGGTGCTGGCGCCGATCGTTCGCGGTCGCAAGGGGGAGTACGGCAAGCAGCTGCAGGACCTCCGCGGCGAGGGCTTCACGCG
>JBKQKK010000359.1:0-16716 GCA_052147535.1 Solirubrobacteraceae bacterium
GGACCGCGGTCCGGATCCACCACTGCCACCACGACCTTCGTGCGACTCGGCGTGTCGAACACGATCCCATCAAGTACGGGGCCGACGCCGGCGACCTTCACGAGCTCACCTATCGCGGTCATCTCCACCAACCGAGCTTACTGACCGACCGCCGGCCCCGGGGCCGACCGCTCGCTGCAATGCCGCTGGCGCATCGCGAACAGCTTCAAGTTCAGTACCTCGAAGAACATAACTCTGACGATCAATGAACCGCGCGCTCCGCGTTGGATCGCGATGATGAGGCCCGATGGCGAAGAGCGCCGAGGCATGCGCCGACGTGCTCGCTCGGGCCTGGAGCGACCAATGAGCAAGGCGTTGATCATCGCCGACGCCGAGCTCCTAGGACTTGCGACCGCACCACCGGTGAGTGCGTAATGCTCGGCGGTGCTAACGAAACCGCCGGCTCGGGAGACCGAGTTCCGCGAAGTGCCGCAGCGCGCGACCGACACTCCCGTCGGCGAAGCTCGCTCCGGTCGACGCTGTCGGAGCTGAGTACCACACTTGCAGTCACGCCGAAGCAGGGCCCAAACATCGGACGGGCGCAGACCTGCTCCTCGGCAATCTCGAGGCCGACCGCGGGGAAGCTTGCCTACGCATCACCGCGATTCTGCATGCCCCCAGGCCAGCCCTGCAACCGGCGAGATGCAACAGGCCGATCCCGCCCCGGCCGCGGCCGGGGCGGCCGACGATCGAATCGATCAGGCGGAGCACGGCGGCGCGGCGGGTTGGGTGTCCTGTGGGATCGCGGCGCATCGCGCTCCTCGGAGGTCTCTCGGCTGCCAGGGATCGCCTTGCCGCCGCCGCTTGCGCCTTGATCACACCGGAATTGGCACGTCACGTCGGACGCTGCCACCCTACCCAGCCGGTCGACGCTACGCTGACCCGATGGACGGTGATTACACGCCGCGCGAGGTGGCCGAGCTGCTCGCACGAGGTGAGCTGCAGCTGATCGACGTCCGCCAGCGCCACGAGCACGAGGCCGGTCGGATCGCCGGCGGGCGGCTAATCGAGCTGGCCGACCTGCCGGCGCAGGCGCAGAGCATCGATCTCGAGCGACCGGTCGTGCTCTACTGCCGCAGCGGCTCGCGCTCGGCGATGGCCACGGCGGCGCTCCGCCAGGCGGGTTTCGAAGCGCACAACATGGCCGGCGGGATGCTCGATTGGGATGCGGCGGGGCTGCCGATCGAGCCGGACGGCGGCTACGTAGCGGACCCCTAACCGCAGGCGGCGCGAATCGACCATCGCCGCAGCCGCTCCGGCGGCGCGAACGAGTTGGTGGCAAACCAATCGCAGCCACCGATTGGCTCGACGCACTCCAGGTGCTAGCTGGAGCGCTCTTCGCCAGCAGACTCCGAGCAGGTCCGCCATGGCTTCCTTTAGCGGCAAAGCGCGCGATCGCTGCCTTCTGATCGGGGGGCGGCAGGCGCTGCCATAGCCGCTGTGTATGGGGTCGAAGTGCCAGCGGCCGCTGTCAGGAGGTCAGCGATTTCGCTGCCATGACCCTCGGGCTGCTCACGTTGGCGGACTGGCTGCGGAGCTTCGCGGTGACCGTGGCCGGGATGGAGTCAACCGGCGTCTGCTTCGGGCGAACTCTGCGATTGCTGTTCTGCGGGGTCGGGTGCGGGAATATCACGTTGTTGAGCTTTCGCGCGAACGCGTAACTCCCGAAGCAGGGGGCCCGGCACGCCGCCGGACGCACGCTCGCAGGGCCGGCTGTGCTGGCCTCGACCGCCGTCGGAAGAGGTCTCGCGGTTCGGCTCGTGCTGCGGCGTTTCGCCCTACTCACTAATATCAATTGAGTTACTTGACAAGCCATGGCTTGGCTAGTAACGTCTCGCCTATCGTGAGCCCTACAGGGACAAGACTCTCGCAACGCGTCGAGACCGGCGGGGCGCCCCAGGTCACGCGCGGACACGCGTGCCCGTGCGCACGATGTCGTTCGGCCTTGCAGCCCCGTTTGAGCTGACCGCTCTTCGCAGCGCTGCGAGCACGGCCGCCGTCATACATCACTAGGGGGCCGACGGCACTTATCGAGCCGCTGGCGCGGTGGCTTGCCCTGGTTGTTCCTCTCTCCTCCGAGCAGGCCGCCGCGTCACCGAACGACCATCCACTCCCCTCACCGAAAGCGAAACGCTCACATGTCCGCAACCAGCCAAGCAGAAGCACTCGACACCACCCTTCCAGAGCTTGCCGGCACGCCGCAGCGCGTGGCCGGTGCCGACCCGCTCGTCCTCGGGCTTCCCCTGATCGCGGTCGGTGCGTTCGCGCTCGGGCTGCAGCTCGTCGGGTATGTCAACGCAAGCTCAAACGGAAGTCCACTCGCGGTGCTAATCGGTGCCAGCGGACTCGGTCTACTTGTAAGCACCTGGTGGGCGGCATCGCTGCGCGTCGCCCCAGTCTCAAGCCCGTGGGCGGCGGGAACCTCGCTGCCGACAACGGTGCTCGGGAGCCTCGCAGCGTTCTTCCTCAGCTACGCCACGCTCGTGCTCGGCCTGGTACACGGATGGTTCGGAGTGAAGCCGAGCGACATTCAGCACACCATCGCGTTATTCCAGATCAGTTGGCTCGCGGCGTTCCTGCTCCTCGCGGCCGCGAGCGTGCGGCTGCCTGCGGCGTTCACGATTCTATTCGCCGCCTTCGCGGTGGCGCTCATACTGCTTCTGATCGACACGCTCGGGCCATCCTCGACAGCGGGCAAGATCGCCGGGATTCTCACGCTACTGATCGGAGTCGCTGCCAGCTACGTCTTCCTGGCCATCGCCTCGCGCTCGAGCGGCGGCCGCGAATACCCGATCGGACGACCGATCTCCAAGTGACCCGTACTCTGGTCACGTCGCCGGGGCCACGCATCTTCCGCTGCACCGTTTGGGTGATGGGAGCCCGGCACTCGTGCCGGTCAGGCCCGCTGGCAGTCGCGCGCGCCGCGGGCGCTCGCGCGGCATTGGCCGCGAGTCGGGCGCCACCGCCGGGATCGCCCCCGGGGTGCTCGGCTGGGCACCGCCGATGAGCGAGGACCACTGCAGCACCCCATCGTCGGGCGATCCGCCGAGCGCTAACACAAGCTGACGACTTCCTGGCGGGCCTCGCCGGTACGCATCAACAAGAGATCATCTACCTACATTATGGCTAAAGTCTATCGAAGTTATGGCTAAAGTCGCGTTTGGCAAGAATTCAGCCTGTGGAAGTGGTGCATGAGAGAGTTCATCCAGGATCAGCGGAAGGTGATCTCAAGCGCAGCGCTTTCCCATCTCGCATCATTCGTGTCGGTGTCCTCCTCGTCCGGAGATGTTGCGGGCGCGGAGCGGATGGCCGGCAAGATCGCCGCTCTCGCGCCGGCACGCGCAACTATCACCAGGCCGCCGTGCTCGAGCAAGGGTTACGCGCCGGACCTGCTCATCACCTCTCGCGGTACGGGCTGCGGACGCCTGCTGCTCCTCGGGCACTTCGACACCGTCATCCCTCACCACTTGCATCGCGACCTCTGCACATACGGAGATGTGCTCGCCGGTTCGGGAACCTACGACATGAAAGGGGGCATCCTGATCGCACTTGGCGTGCTGCACGCTCTTACCCTCCGGCCGGAGCTCTACGACGAGGTCGGCCTTCTGGTCGTTGGAGATGAAGAAAAGGGAAGGCGCCTTGCTCATGTGGGCGCCGACTGGATGCGTTTCGACGGTTGCCTATGCTTCGAGGGCGGGGAACACGCTGACAAGGGGCCTGCTGTGATCGTCCGCCGCAAACTCCTGTCCCATCTCAAGGTCTCCGCCACGGGGCTTTCGGCGCACCCCGGAACCAGTCGAACTGCAGGGCGCTCGGCGCTTCTGGCGCTCTCCAAGCTCGCTCTGGAACTCGACACGCACGTCTCTGGCGCGCAAGAGGACCTCACGATCACCCCCGTGATGATGCACGCCGGCGACGCGATCAACGTCCTGCCCGGCGCCGGTACACTCGCGTTCGACATCCGTGCCTTCAGGACGAACACCGTCCTCGCGCTGCTGGACAACCTGCCCGCATCAATCGACGGGGTGCGGTTCGACTACAGTGCAGAGAATCTGTTCCCAGCGTTCGAGGCCGGCCGCGCGTGCGAACAATGCCTGCTCAAAGCGGGAGCCATGTTGGGCCACGAGCTCGCCGGCGTGTCTCGTGGCGGCGCTTCGGACATCAACTTCCTGTCGGAAGCCATACCGGTCTGCATTGACGGACTCGGCCCGGCGGGCGGCGGAGACCACGGGCCGGACGAGCACGTCCTCGCATCCTCTTTCGAGACCCAAGCCGGTATCGCATTGGCACTGAGCTCAGCGATCTTGATGTCGGGTGGGAGATCCGCCGAGCGTCCAGTCGAAGAGGCCGATCTGATCGCGGCTCAGACGGCGTCTTTGCCGCAGCTGCCGGCTCGGGCGCGCTCGCGAGCGCTCAGCAGCGCTTCGGCGCCAGGCTCGCCCAGAGGGAGAATCCGGGCGCGCACGGCGCGCCGCAGTTCTGCGGCGACCGCAAGATAGTTCCTCCGTAACCGCGGCGCCCCGGCTCGCGATCGAAGCAAAGGGGGTGGGGTGGCCTGCGCGTCGTTCCGGTCAACCTGGCTTCTGCGCGAGTGTCCTCTTGCATGCCCCCATCAGTTCGCACATTCTCCGACCGCGAGCGCCAGTTCCGCAGGCTGCTCGGCCTCCCGGCGCAGGCGCCCGACCCCGTCGATCGCGTGTTCGTCCCCACCGACAACGATCTCCTGCTGAAGGTGGTCTCTCGACTTTCGTGAGTCAGGCGGCCTCGGAGACTGACGGCTCTGGGGTTGCGTGAGTGTGAGTTTCGGTGTGGTGGTCATCGGGTGTGCTTGTGCCCAGAACTCTTTTGCGGATGAGTTCCCGGCGTACGTTCGACGAGCAGATCCTCAAAACTGCACCGCGAGAACAGATCGACGTCGCCTGAGGCGCACGCTTCCGACCCGCAGCACGGCCCCACGAAAGCGCGCCGCACGGAAACCACCGCTTCGCCCGCTAACACAGCCACGTGCACGCGGCCGCAAGTGCCTGCTCGTCGCGGAATGCGGCCGCGACATCGGCGCTGGCAGCGTAACTCCTAATGGTGCGGTCGAGCAGTCCGACGCGCCCGGCGCACCCCATCACCTGCGCGCAAAGAGACGACGTCAGCACCCGTCCACGACGTCGTCGCTTGTGGCGCCAAGCACCGACTCCACGAGGGCGGCCGGTGGGAGGCCCGGCGTCGCAGAAATGCGAACGGGGCCGGGCCGCGCACATCTCATCGTCAGCGACCGGATTCGCCGACCGCGTCATCGATGGAAGCGATCACGGCGTCATCGTCGAGCTCGCTCCTGTCCAGGACGCGCAATGTCGTCCATATGGACGACAACGCGACCGTGCGCGCGGCGGCGCCAGACAAGCGGTTCGCGACGGCTTTGCGATCACGCGGACACGGGTCGTCGGCGCGATCCGATTGACCTGTCGCGACCTCGGCACCCCGGGCCACAGCTCTCGCAAGACGGCACCGCCACCTAGTGGTTAGCCGGGACGCTGCCGGGGATCGCCCCCGATGGCCGTCCCGTAACGGCCGGGCTTCTCACAGGACATCCAATGCCTTGGACCCGCGCCTTTACCCGACTTCCCCCGTACCGCGAGGCGCAGCCTACGTCTTGCTGCTTGACATCGCCACGCCTCCGGTCGCCCCGTCACGAAGAGACACACCGCGCGGGGACAACCGCTCGTGATCTGTACTGGTTGAAGCACTCCTGCACGAGATGCAGGGACCGCCCTATCAGCACGACAAGTCCTGGCGATCGCGTCATACACGCGAGGACTGATCGGGGGCTCCGCTCTTCCGCCGCTTTGTCTGGCTGTGCTAACCCTCTCGTGGTTGATGCATCTCCCGCTGACGCTCGCGCGACCAAGTCGGCTCGGCTGGCCGGCGATTAGATCTTGCCTGGCGACGGCTCATGGTTGGTGGCACCGCGACCGATGATCAGAGGACGGCAGCCAGCGCTGTCGTTATTGAGGCTTGCTGTCACTCATGGAGGAGAACACAAGAAGATCGCCACCGACGTCCGCAGTCGTGCGGATGCTGCGCGCGCAGCCGGTGTGGGCTGCTCTCGGTGTGTACAGCTCACTGTATTTGAGCTGGATGATCGTTCGCTGGGGGCCGTCTGATCGCAAGCTGCTGGGTGACCTGTTTCAGGTCTTCCTCTGCTTGCCGGTCGCTGTGCTCTGTTGGTTGGCGGCACGTCGCGGTAGGCCGGTTCCGGGCGTGTTCTGGGCGTGGCGACTGATTGGTGCTGGCGCGTTTTGCTGGGGGCTGGCCAACGCGGCCCAGCTCGTCTACGAGGTGTTCCTCAACGAGTTGCCGTATCCGTCGGTGGCGGATGGGTTCTATCTGACGTTATATCCGCTCGTGTTCGCCGGCCTGCTGCTATTCCCGACCGCGCGCGCATCGAGGAGGCAGCGCCTGTTGATGGTGCTTGACGCCGCGGTTGTTGCGATCGGCGGTGCGGCTGTGGTGTGGTTCGTCGAGCTGGGTCCGACGCTTGTCCAAGCCTCCGGTCAGCCGCTCTTGCAAGCGATCTTCTCGATTTTGTATCCGGTTGGCGACTTGATCGTGATCGCGGCGCTCGCGGGGGTGCTGACTCGCGGCACGCTGCGATCCAGCACCCGTGCGCTGCAGACGCTCGCAGCGGGCTCCCTACTGCTCGTCACCGCCGATCTGATCTATGGCTACATCACGGTCAAGCTGGGCCAGAGCTACAGCGGTGGCGACTGGCTTGACGTCGTGTGGTTCGCCGGGCTGCTGTTGTGGGCAGTAGCCGCGACCCTGCAGCGCCGACCGGAGCCGGCTGAGCTTATGGCGCTGCGCAGCACCGGCGCGGCGCGCCGCCGACCGAGCTGGGTCCCGTACGTAGCCGTTGCGACCGGCCTAGGTCTGTTGGTGTACGCCGAGCGCCACGATGCCTTCTACCCCGCCGTCGGTCTGGTGCTCGCCGCGGTGATTTCGGCCGTCCTGGTCGCGGTTCGTCAACTGGCGGCGCAGAGTCAGTTGATCGCGGTGCAGCGCGAACTGCAGAACGCGCATGATGAGCTGGCAGCGCTCGCAACAACCGACTCCCTGACCGGGCTGCCGAACCATCGCTCGCTGGTCGCGAGCATCGATCATGAGCTTGAACGCTCGAGTCGCTCCGGGCGGGAATTCGCACTCGGCTTTCTGGATCTTGACCACTTCAAGGAGCTAAATGACGCTCTGGGACACGCGGCTGGCGATAACGCTTTGCGCGAGACGGCCGATGTGATCAGAGCGTCCGTGCGCGGCGTGGACGTGCTCGGACGCTGGGGCGGCGAGGAGTTCATCGTGCTGCTGCCCGAGCTAGACGCACTCGGCGCGAACGATGTCGCCGAGCGGGTCCGAGCGGCAGTCGCACAGCACCGCTTCGCATCCGCCTCAGGCGCGCACCTGACGTGCTCGATCGGGGTCGCGCTGCACCCCGGTGACGGGGTTGATCGCGACACGCTGGTGAGCGGCGCCGATCGTGCCATGTACGCAGCAAAACGCCTGGGGCGCAACCAGGTGATCGCGGCCGGCGATCAGGCCGCAGCCGCGTTAGCCGCCGACGCGGACAGCTCCAGCCGCAGCGGGCACGTGCTGCTTGGGGCGGTCGAGGCGCTGGCGGCGATCGTCGACGCGAGAGATCGCTACACCGATGCTCATTCCGCCGAGGTTGCACGTTTGTGCCGGAACGTGGCGCTCACGCTCAGCTGCCACGCCGGCGAAACCCATCTGATCGGGCTTGCCGCGCGCCTGCACGACATCGGCAAAGTCGCTGTCCCGGACGCGATTCTCAACAAGCCCGGGCGCCTGACCGCAGCAGAGTGGGCGCTGATGCGCCAGCACCCCGCGATGGGAGCAGACATCGCCGGTCGCATCGCCGCGCTGCGCTGCGCTATTCCCCTGATCCGCGCACACCACGAACGGTTCGACGGCACAGGCTATCCCGACGGCCTGGCCGGCGAAGCAATCCCGCTCGGAGCCAGGATCATCTCCGTCGCCGACGCGTTTAGCGCGATGGTCACCAACCGTCCCTACCGCGCCAGAAAGCCCGTCGCGGAAGCTCTCCAAGAGCTTCAGCGACACGCCGGGGACCAGTTCGACCCCCACATCGTAAGCGCGTTCGTGCGCGTCTTAGCCGCCAGCCAGACCAATCGACACGCCGCCTGAACGACGCAATCAGCGCCGCGCCCACGCACGGACAGCACTCTCCTGCGGCGATCCTGACCCTCAGCGCGACCTCACGTCACCGACCGTCGTTACGGGCGCTTCCCCCCCCGAGTGAGAGGCTCGACTAGGGCAAGGTTCTATGGGTTACCTGGCTCGCCGCGATCGAGCCTCACTGCAAGCAACGATGGCTGCCCTGATCACCGCTCCCTTCACGGCTGACCTCTGCCAATCGCTCGTCGAACGTCATTGCGAACGTGATTGTTACTCGTACGGGGCCGACATGCGGTGCGACGAGTCGACGGTTGGTTTCTGGGGCAGGCGCCGCGCGGTCACCAGGCAGGCGACGGTACTCGAGCGGATCGGCCGGCCGAGTTGCTGGTGAAGGGCGTCGTTCTCCGCAGCGAGAGCTTCCCGCTGTCGCTGCGACAGCCGCGTCCAGAACGACATCGTGCCCAGCAGCGCAGTGAGCAGCTCCCCCGTGTGCTCGAGCAGCGTCGGCACCGCGGCGACCTGCGCCTCCCCGAACAGTCCTGCCACGTGCCTGCGCGCGATGTCGTAGTTTCCGAGCCACGCCCAGGCCTCTGATACGTTAGCGCGGCGCGCCGCGACGCCAGCGAGCGTGCCGTCGAGGTCACGGTAGGTGGGCCAGGCGGCGGCGAGCTCGGGCGCGGTCCGTGTCATGGCGGCGCGCAGCGCCTGCTGATCCTGGGCGCTGCGTGGCCCCTGTAACCCGAAGTAGGAGACGAGCGCGAGGGTCCCGCCGTCGAGGAGCGTGTCGGCGGCTGTGCGCCAGCTCACATCCGGATCGATCCACTGGATCGCCGACGCCGAGAACACGGCCTGGTAGTGAGCATGCGGTAGCGGCGCGTCCTCCAGGCGCGTGTTGACGAACTCTACCTCGCCGGCGTCCTGCAGCTGATGACGTGCCCGCGCCATGAGCTGGTCACCGGGTTCGACCGCGGTCACCCGCAGGCCACGGGCGAGCAGGGAGCGCGTCAGTTGGCCCGTGCCGCAGCCGATCTCGAGCACGGGGACGCCGGGCCCAAGACCGGCCAGCTCGCAGGCCCGGTCGATGAGCGCGTCCGGGTAGCTCGGACGGTGACGGTCATATTCGCCGGCGACCTCGTTGAAGACCGCGCCGCAGCCGCGGGCGTCGGCTGTGTCGGACATGGACGGACGGTAGATGACCGCAAGGACAGGTCGGTCGACCGAACTGTGCCGAAAGCCCCCGCGCGAACGCCGTCGTCGTCGGACGCGGCTGCTCCTTCTGGACACATGCGGAGGGGCGACGGTCTCGACACCATCAGGTCAGGAACACGCTATCTATGCTCGTGAATCTGCGGTGAACTCGCACAGCGGCCCCTCGCTCTGCAGCAACTCTCGCAGCTGCTCGGCGAGGATCGGGTGTGAGAACAGGTACCCCTGTCCTAGCAGGGAGTGCATGCGGCGCAGCTCGTCGGCCTGTCCGGGTTGCTCGATCCCCTCAGCGACGACGCTCATGCGCAGGCTCTCGCCAAGGTTGACGATGCCGCGAACGAGTTGCTTCTTGTCCGCGTCGTGCTCGATCCCGTTGATGAACGAGCGGTCGATCTTGAGGATGTCGACGGGATATTGCTGTAGTCGTGAGAGCGCGGAGTAGCCGGTTCCGAAGTCGTCCACGGCTAGCAGCACGCCGAGGTTCTTGAGGCTGCGCAGCTGCGCGATGATCGCGTCATCTTCGAGGAGCAGGCTTTCTGTCAGTTCGAGCACGAGCAGCGCGGGATCGATTCCGCTGTCCTGCAGCGCCTTGGCGACCGTGGCGGGGAACGCGCCGTCGTGCAGCTGACGTGTCGAGACGTTGACGTTCATGGTCAGCTCCCGTTCCGGGAATTCCCGCTGCCAGATCGCCGCCTGCGCGCAAGTGGCGTGCAGAACCCACGCGCCGAGCGGGACGATCAGGCCAGTGTCCTCGGCAAGGGGGATGAACTGGGCGGGCGCGAGGCGGCCTCGAGTCGGGTGCAGCCAGCGAACGAGCGCCTCGGCGCCGATTATCTGCCCGTGCTCCAGTTCGACGATCGGCTGGTAGTCGAGTTCGAACTCCTGCTGCTCGAGCGCGCGTTGCATCTCACTGGTCAGCTCGAGCCGGTCGAGCACGCGTTGGTGCATGCCCTCATGGAAGACCTCGACAGTGCCCTTCCCGGCCTCCTTGGCGGCGTACATGGCGGTGTCCGCGTTGCGCAGCAGCTCGTCGGCGGTTAGCGAGCCGTCGCTGCGGGCGATGCCGAGCGAGGCCGTGACGCGCAGCTCGTGCCCGCTCACCGAGAACGGTGGCGTCAGCGACTGGAGCATCCGGTCGGCGATCATCTCCGGCTCGTGCTCGTCGTCCACGATGTCGAGCAGCACAGCGAACTCGTCGCCGCCGAGCCGCGCCGCGGTGTCGGTCGTGCGCGTGACCCGCGCGATCCGGATCGCGACGGCGCGCAGAAGCTCGTCGCCGCTTGAGTGACCGAGGCTGTCGTTGACCGTCTTGAAGTCATCGAGGTCGAGGAACAGAACCGCCACCGAGCGGCCATGGCGGCGCGCGCCGGCAAGCCCGTGAGCGAGACGATTCTCGAACAGCGCGCGGTTGGCCAGGCCGGTAAGCGCGTCGTGGAAGGCCTGATGGCGCAGCTCATCTTCGAGCGCTTTCCGCTGGCTGATGTCGCGCATGCTCAGCACGACGCCCTCGATCACCGGATCGGCGAGGCGATTCTCGGCGATCGTTTCCAAGTGGCGCCAGTCACCTTCGGCGTGCAGGAACCGAGCCGTGAACGTGGCGACGCCGGGCTTGCGCGTAGCGGCGGACAGCTGGGTCTCGAGCAGCTCGACGTCGTCGGGGTGAGCCAGGGCGGTCAAGCGACTCCCGAGCAGCGCATCGGCGGGCCGCCCCAGCACGTGCTGAACCGTAGGCGATTGCCAGCGCACCGTGAGGTCAGGACCGACGACGCTGATGATGTCGCTCGCGTGCTCGACGAGCGCGCGGATGCGCTCCTCAGCACGCCGCTCGGACGAGCGCCGTTCGCCGATGAGCAGTGCGCGACGTCGGATGCGGTAGAGCTGCACGCCGAGCAGCAGCAGGACCAGCAGGCCGACGAGCAGCGATCCGACGTACGCGACGTCGACGCGCGACGCCGCCTGTCCGGCGAGGCGCTGCTGCAGTGCGGCATCGGCGAGCGAATCTTGCTCAAGCCGATCGAGCACCGGAGCCAGTTGGGCCTGCGACCCCATCAACGCGCGCAGCGAATCGCCGGCGGAAGCCAGCAGCCGCATCCCGACGGTGTCCAAACGGATCGAGTCGGTAAGCAGCGCGATTGTTCTTTGGCTGCGGTCAGCCTGGCGCAGTGAGGCAAGATCGGCGCTCAGCGCGCGGTAGATCGCGAATCCGGTCGCGGTGACGCTGCTGCCGTCGATCGCGCGCGTTTGGCCGCTCGACAAAGATTGCGCCACTTCACGCCACGTCAGCACGCCGAGCGCCTCGCTGCGGGCCCAAATACGATCAACCAGTACCTGTACGCGTTGATGCTGCTCGTGATCGCGGGACGCCGTGCTGGTGATCGCTATCATTGCCACAATCACCCCGAGGCTGGCCAGCACGATCACGAGCTGACGCCCCAAGAACCGGGAGCCGATGCGGCGAAGACGCGCAGGCGCCACAGTAGCCATGTTTTCGTGATCGGCGCCAGAACGCAGGGCTTGAGGGCTCAGCGAACGTGCACCCGACTACCGGCCGGTTGCCAGCAGGAAACGCTGTCAGCTGATTCTTGGTTCCGGCCGAAGCTGAGCACGTCGATGCCGGCGTCGATGGTGAGTTCGCGCAGCGAACATCCGAGGGCGGCGGCGGCGTTGGCGATCCTGGCCCCGTCGATAAAGAGCAGTAGGCCGTGTGCGTGGGCGAGTTCGGCGAGTTGGGTGATCTCGTCGATCGTGTAGACGCTGCCGAGTTCGGTGACTTGGCTGATCGCGAGGACCTTGGGTTTGACGTTGTGCTCGCCGTGGACTGGGCGGAGTAGGTCGGTGATCGCGTCCGGATGCAGTTTGCCGTCGTCGCTGGGGGCGTCGATGAGCTTTGCCCCGGTGAAGCGCTCGGGCGCCCCGCACTCGTCGACGTTGATGTGGGCGGTGGAGGGGCAGATGACCGCCCTGCATAAAGTCAACGCAGGGATGTTTTGGCCAGCCGAAAGCAGAGGTGTTGTCTCGGGTGTGGAGTTGCAGCGGTTGCGTTGTTTGTTGGGGCTGCGCGGTTGGGGTCTTTGCGGCGGCGGCTCAGGCGCTTGGGTATACGGCGCCGGCCGTCTCTCAGCACGTTGCCCTGTTGGAGCGCGAATTGGGGTGCGAGCTCCTCGTGCGTGGCGCCCGCGGCGTGCGGACCACTCCGGCACGAGAGGTACTGCGCTCCCGGGCAGAGCGGCTGCTCTCAGACGCTCACCTCGCCGAGCTCGCGGTGCGGGAGGCGGCGGCGCAGCTGCGCTCACTTCGTGTGGGCGCATTCCCGCGCGCCGCGCAGCACCTGCTG
This sequence comes from Solirubrobacteraceae bacterium, assembly GCA_052147535.1. Lineage (GTDB taxonomy): Bacteria > Actinomycetota > Thermoleophilia > Solirubrobacterales > Solirubrobacteraceae > Palsa-465. The sequence continues at coordinate 12,779 of JBKQKK010000359.1, forward strand.
CCGGATGCGCTCGAGTGGCTGCCGTCGGTTCATCCCGATCTCGAGCTGACGTTGCTTCATTTCGAGCCGCCGGACGGGCTCGCGCAGCTCGCTGCCGGTGATGTCGACGCTGTCCTCACCCATCGCTACCCGGGCGTGAGCTGGTCTGCGCCCACTTCCGCGTCGACGCCGGCAGTCAGGCCGGGACGCCGGCCATCGCTTCGTGTATGAAGCGGACGACCATGGCGCCTTCGCCGACGGCGGTAGCGCAGCGTTTGATCGAGCCTGACCGGACGTCACCAACGGCGAAGACGCCCGGAACGCTCGTCTCGAGCAAGCTATCGGCCCCGGCGGCGGTGCCGGTGCGTACGAAGCCCTTCTCGTCGCGGGCGACGGTGCCGCGGAGCCAGTCGGTGCATGGTAGGGCGCCGAGGAACAGGAACAGGAACGAGGTCGGCATGTGCTCGCCATCCTTCAGGGTGACGCCCTCGAGCTGACCGCCGGTGCCGTGCAGCTCCGCGATTTCGGAGCGGTCACGCACGGAGACGCCGTAGCGGGCGAGGTCGTGGATCAGGTAGTCCGACATCGTCTCTCGCAGGTCGGGCCGGCGATGCAGCAGGGTCACGAGCGCCCCGCTCCGCGCAAGCCAGATCGCCGCCTGAGCGGCTGAGTTGCCGCCGCCGACGACCGCAAGGCGGTGCGCCGCGCACCGGCGCCCTTCGGCCGGCCCGGCGGAGTAGAACACGCTGGTTCCCTCGTAGTCGTCGAGGTGGGGGACGTCGAGGCGCCGGTATTCCGCGCCGGTGGCCAGGACGACGGCGCGGGCCTCGATCTGCCGGCCGTCCTCGAGGTGGATGACATGCCGATCCTGTGAGGGCGCGAGCCCGAGTGCGCGGTAGGGCGCGGCGGTGCGGGCGCCGAACTTTCGGGCCTGGGTGACGGCGCGGCTGGTGAGCTCGCTGCCGCTGATGCCAGCTGGAAAGCCGAGATAGTTCTCGATTCTCCTGGAGGTGCCCGCCTGTCCGCCGAGCGCTGTCCCCTCCAGCACGAGCGTGTTCAGTCCTTCCGAGGCGCCGTAGACGGCGGCGCCGAGCCCGCCGGGACCCCCGCCGACGATCACGAGGTCGACCTCCTCGCGCTCGGGGAGGGTCAGTCCGATCCCGAGCGTTCGCGACAACTCCCCCGGACTGGGGCCGCGCAGCTGCCTTCCGTCGGGCAGCACCACGAGCGGCAGCTCGGTCGGGCCGAGACGGGCCGCGAGGGAGACGCCCGAGCTGCCGTCTTCACGGCTGGTGTCGTGCCATCGATGCGGGAGCCGGTTGCGGCGCGCGAAGTCGACCAGCCGGCGGGTCGCCTCCGACGCGTGAGGTCCGAGGATCTCGAGGCCGATGCCGTCGAGCCCCTGGAGCATTTCACGCCGCGCGACGAACGCCGACAGGATTGTGTCGCTGAGTTGAGGGTCGTCGAACAGGAGTCCGCGCAGCGTCTCGCGCTCGACCGCGATGTAGTGCATTCGCGCCGTGACGACGGCCGTCAGGTACACCTCCTGCCCGGACAGAAGGTTGACCTCGCCGAGGAACCCGCTCGCGCCGTGCCGCACGATCTCGTGGCCGGCCGGATCCAGGATCGCGGCCTCGCCTTCCAGGATCGCGACGAACGGGTACTCACGATCGCCGACCCGGAACAGGACCTGGCCTACTTCGGCGATGCGCTCGTGACCGTGACGCCGCAGCGTCGCGAACTGCGCATCAGACAACACTGCGGAACCTGGCCCGGGCACGCCACGAACTGTAGCGACGGCCTCCTGGTGCGGTCTCGTTCGGGCGTACCGGCAGGTCAGTGGTCGCGAAGGACGAACATCAGCTCGTCCTCGTAGCACCACAGCCATTCCTCGCCCGGCTCCAGCGAGCGGATGATCGGGTGCCCGGTGGCGTGATAGTGCGCCGTGGCGTGGCGGTTCGGGCTGTCGTCGCAGCAGCCGACATGACCGCACTCCGTGCACCGCCGCAGATGAACCCATCGGCTCCCGATCGCCACGCAGTGCGGGCAGACAGGCGGATCCGGCGGCCCTTCCATGCGCTGAATCGTGTCGAGATGGGAGCACGTCTGGGCCATGGAGCAATTGTGCCAGCGACGGACTGACGGGAAGGCTCTCGAAGTCACGGCGCGCCACGACGGGCACGAGCAGCGACGCTCGGTCATCAGCAGCGCAGGCGAGACACCCCAGGCGGCCCATGCGCTGATCGCGATCATACCCCTTTGCACCACTCTCCACCTACCGGTCCGACGACTGGGACGTGACGACTCAGGTCACGCCGTAATCGTGCCCTTCCACATTCGTGATCGGGGTCGCGCCTCGGCGAGCTTCTGGCTTGCGACAGATACGAACGCGTCGATCGGCCCTGATCCGGACGACTGCAACGTCGCCCAACGCGATAGCCCGCTGCGAGGCAAAGAGCGGATCAAAGCGATAGCGCGGACCGAGTAGTCGCCCAGGAGTCACTCGCGTCCCCAGCGCGCAAGGAAGCGTCATTATGGTTTTGCCGAGTACCCCAACACGAGCGAGCGACTACAGGCGAACGTGAGACCGCGCGACCAGGGCGTCGTCGTCGTCATTCGCTCACCGGCCCGCGCCCTCGTCACGTGCTCCGAAACCCGCGCGCCGCCGGGCGCTGGCCCGGCCTCGTCGATCAGCCGCGCGTACGCCGAGGGACCTCAAGCGCCACTCGGTAGCCACCGGAGCATCACGCTGGCTCACTCGGGTGGCTTGTCTACGAGGACGTGGCCGGAGGTGGTCCCGTCGTCGTGCGGGCACACAGCCACGTTCGGCTTTACGCCACGTTCTCGCCTTTCGCCGCCCTGGCGGTCGATCGCAAGTTCCCGCTCAATCGCCTCGACCCAGTCTCCGCACCCGAGGCACCACTGTCTCGCCATGCAGTAATCATGCCACCCCCGCCACCTCCGTGTGGACGCAAGCTGAGAGCTGAGGTACGTCGTCGGCGGTTTGCGATTCAAGCTGTGTCCTCGAGCGACCTTCGATTCCGGTTCGATGGAGGCCGTGGGTACCGACCAGGATCCTCTCAGCCGACGCTGTCGCTCCGCGCCAGATCCAACGACCTCGATTTCGGCTTTGGTTCGTCGGCCGACCGGCACCGCCGGACGATCGGTGCCCGTCGACAACGATCGTCGAGATGTCGCGGAGGGGACGCTCGCAACTGGGGCGCAAGCTTGCGCGCGGCCATCCGTACTGATCGCTTGCCTGCGTGCATCCGGGTCGATGCTCTGCGAGCACGCGGCCGTGCTTGCTGGACCGCTGCTGAGCAGCTAACGCAAGACGGCGTCGGCCCTCGAAATCGGTCCAACCCGCAGCGAGCCGGGCTCCGAGAGGTCGCGTGAGACGGCTGCTTCGGGTCCGCTGATGGCGGAAGCGGTCATCCCACCGCATAGCTGGTTCAGCGTCAATGCGGCCACCCGCGAGCGTCGAGGTCGGCTGCTGGTTCCGTGCAGCGGAAGCGCCAGCTCGAGGTCGCGGCCGGCCCCGCCTCTTCCCGAGTGCTTGCAAGAACGTTCCAAGCACGCGGTGCTCGGTTCTGGCGAGATGCGGGGACCGCGGCTGTCGGATGCGTGAGTGGTGCTTTAGCTGCGGCGCAGGCCTTGGCCGGCGGCTGTGGCGTCCCGGTTTGTTAGGGTCGTTCGTCTGTCGGTGGCGTTGTCGTTTCAGCTTCTGCGCAGCGACGCTTCGGCGGTGCAGATTGGGTTTGGCTCGCCGGATTGCTTTTGCTGGCGCGCGAGTTCGGTTTGACAGGCTCGCGCGTTGAGTTGCGCTGCGACGAGGGCCAGGGCCACCAGGGCCATGCCGGTGGCGATCAAGAACGAGAGCCGGTAGCCGGCGGTGAGTGATCGGTGTGCGTGGTCGGTGCGGGTGGCGGCGATCGTGGCGAGTACGGCGAGGCCGATCG
>JBKQKK010000360.1:0-4177 GCA_052147535.1 Solirubrobacteraceae bacterium
TTGGACCAGGGAGCGGAGGGCAAAAACAACCAAATCACTTGTGTTTGCCGAGCGGCCGCCAACGGTTAGATCGGCGACCGGAACTGCTGTGGATCCCGCCCGGATCGCGTCGCGGGTCTCGGCCGCATTCACGATGGCTCCGGCGTCCTCTGCTCGCGTTTGCGAGTGTCGAGATCACGGGGCGGGAGCGTGCGGCCGTGCCGGCGCGCCTGTGATCTCATCCGCGGCAGTGCGATCACCCTGAGCGGCGTCGCAGGCCGAGTGCTCGCAGCGAATGTGATCATTCTGATGCGGCGGCTGAGCCTGCCGGAGCGCCTGACTGTAACCAGACCTCGAGAATGAGCGCCGCTTACAAACACTCGTCGATCGCGACCTTCAGCAAGCACTCGGCCGCTGTCGCAAACGTCGCAGAGCATACGTCCGAGATGGCCCGCTTCACAACACAAAAACAAGCGTCGGGGAGCGGATCCCGCACCCCTGAGTGACGCCGAAACCGCCCGGCCTCGTGAGCAATCGGGCGCTCATTACCTATGCAAACGCGCGACCTTTCACTCCAACCAAACCGTCCCGGCCGAGGCTCCCACATCCGAGCGATGCTTTCCGTTGGGGAAGCCCGATCTCCGGCGCCCGGGATGACGAGCGCGAAAGCACGCTGCCACGCGCGGATGACCTCTCCTCGTGGTCGGGTGCCACGCAACTCGCCACGCCACTGTTCATCGCGCGCGAATGTCTCCTCGACGGCTTCTCGGGAGTCGGGGAACGAAGATACTTAGCCAGCGACGCTGAGAGCGTAATAGCCGTCCCAGGTGCCCGAGATCGCGACATGACCAGCCGGCAGCGCCGTTCCGGCGACGCTCCATCGCGTCAGTGTTACCGAGCCGTGCCATTTGGAGATGATGCTGAAGCTATAGCGGCGGGGACCAATCTGCTTGAACGAGACGAACCGTCGCTGCCCCTTGTCGGGAAACTCGATCGTGTGACTGCCGTTATAGAGCACATTGGGAGCATCTACCACCCAGTGCAGGTCGCTCGTTGCCACCCCTGTGCGGCGATCGATGCGCAGTGTGCTCTGTGCCTTTGGATCGAGCGTGATGGTCTGGCTCGCGACATTGATTCCGTTCGGCAGCTTGATTGAGTCCACACGATAACGCAGTTGTGTGAAGCGCAGGACGAAGTCCGTGCTGCTCCTCGTTATCGTTCCGACCAGCCCATGCGAGATGCTGCCCGCCGACGCATTCAAGCTCATATCACCAGCTAACGCGGAGAGTCGAAACGTGAGCGTTCCAACCTCGCGCTGCTGGGTGCGCATTACTTTCGCGGGGAAATCTGAGCCGGGCAGGCGGTTGAACGCCGCTACCCGCGATAATGCAGTTGACTGCAAACCATCCGTGTTAGCAGCCGTTGCTACGCCAACGACGATGCCAAGCACTCCGATCGCGCCCACCACAGCAAGGCGTCGAAACCTTCGTCGAAGCGGCTCCCCTCCCAGCATCAGCGCCATTATGGACGGGAGCACGCGACGATGTCAAGACGATGCGTGCTGTGCGTTCGATCTCCACACGCTGGGGCAGCGTCTCACGATTGACCGGCAGGGCAAGCATTGCCGGACGCGGTACCTGTCCGCCGACCCCTCGTCGTTTTTTACCCGATCTTGGCAGTTGTCGCCATCGTTCATACGAGCGCGGTTTCGCAGCGACGCCGAGTACCGCGCGGTCGACACCGACCGGCGCTACGTAGGCAGCGCCGCGATTCTGTAGCCCTCCCGTCCGCCGTCTATGGGCGAGCAGCACGGTCCGCCCGTGTCCACGCACGCTTATATTCACGATCGTGCGATCGGCGCCGGAGTCGTTCGCTTCGGCGTTGAGCGCCGGGAGTCGTCGGTTTCGATCCTGACTACACGTGCGCCGGCGCCGCGCTGTGGCATCGCCGAGTTCGCACGCTCGCTGGACTGCGTTCGGTCGAGGTCGTCGCATCGCGCCAGATGCAACGACCTCGATTTCGGCCTTCAGGTCGTTGCATTCGTCAGAGTGCTGCTGATGCTGTGTTCGGCGGATCGTTAGCCAACAACGTGCAGGCAACCGTCAGAGTCGGGAAGGTGCCTGGCGCTTTCACGAGGCCGCCGGGCGTGGCCACGGTAGATCGCGCGTGTGAGGACCCGGCGTCGACGCTCAACGCTGCAGTCGTTTGTGTCGGCTGGTTGTGGGTCATGCTCGTGCTGCTGGTCGTGTGTGGCCGAAGTACATGAGTTCCCAGATCGCGTCGTTGGTGTGCTGCTCGAGAAGCGCGGTGCCGCGGTGATGCTCGATTTGAAGTGTTCCGGTGAAGCGCAGGTAGGCGCCGTCGAACCCGGCGAGCTGCGCGAGTAGCCGCTTGGGGCCGTGCAGGTCGTCGATCATCCGGGACTTCGCGAGGTCGTGATCACGGGTGAACGTGACGATCCAGCGCTCGTGCTCGCAGGTGTAGGTGTAGCGAGTGGTGTTCGCCACAGGACGATCTTTTGGAGGCTGACGTTGCCCAGTTGTGGTCGTGCTATCCGATGCCGGTCGTCTCGTGGAGCTCGTCGCCGATTGAGTAGGAGGCGGTCACTCCCCCTTGAGGGACCGACGGCAGCCACGCGAACTCCTTGTCGCGGTCGGCGCCGTAGAGCAGGTAGCCGGTCTCAGGCCGCCACGCGGGTAGCTGGCCGACGAGGGTGACATCGACCGTCACCTCCTCGACCGTGGCGTGTATCTGGTAGGTGTGTAGGTCGCCGCTGAATCGGTTCCCGGCGATCCGCACGTCGGCTGCGCTCCTGGACGCCTGCCAGCTTTCGGGAGCGAACGTGGCGAGCTTCTTGTAGCTGCGGCCGTCGGCGAGGTCGAGGTCGATCCGGATCGTCGTGTGAGCGGTGCGTTCGGCGCGGCGAGGCCCTTGTTCATGAAGACGACGACGAGACTAGATCCGTCTGCGAGATGCGCGTCGAAGTACCACCATTCGTAGGTTCCGCGCCGGTTGTCGGTCCGCGCGCCGTCTTCCCACGGCGCGATCGCGGCGGGCGCGAGACCCCATCGCTCGTAGTCGCCGTCATCAGACGCGATCACGGCGAGCGGTGCCGTGTGTAGCGGCGTAAGTTGACTCACTGCCTGTCCTTTGACGCTCGTGGGCTGGTCGGTAGACCATCGCCCGCATTTCTGATACCGGTTGGTGTCAGAAGCTTACTTCTGGGGCCACGATGTGTCAACATCACGGCATGTCCGACTCCTTCCTGGTCCGGCCGTATCGCGGAGTCGCGGCCGGCGACCGCGTCTCAAACCGGCGAGATGCACTGATCGACGCAGCGCTCCAGGTGTTCGCCGCCGACGGATGGGCCTCGATCAGCGCGCGGCGCGTGTGCGAGCGGGCTGGGCTCACACGTCGCTACTTCTACGAGAGCTTCGCCGACATCGACGCCCTGCTCGGAGCAGCGTTGGACCGGATCACCGGCGAGGTGACCGAGGCCGTGCGCGCCGCGGTCGCTGACGGCAGCGCGTCGCGATCGGAGCTCGTGCGCCGGGCGGTCCGCGCCGGGCTCGATGTCCTGGCATCAACGCCGTCAAAGGGCCGTTTCCTCGCAGCCTCGTTGACCGCCGGGCGCTCGATCGCGGCGCACCGCGCCCGCTCGATCAGCGACCTCGCCGCGATCATCGAGGCCGCGCTCTCGCCCCAACGCGACGATCACGCGACCACTGCTCGCGAGGCGCGGATCACGGCGATCATCGCCGTCGGCGCGATCCTGTCGATCATCGACAGCTGGCTCACGCAAGAGGTCGACCTCACCAAGGAAGAGGTCGTCGCCTGGAGCGCGACCGCCGCCATCGGGATCATCGACGCCGTCGCCGCCGACACACAATGACAGCACCAACGACCGTGGCGTCCCAGTTCGTGTGGGCCGTTGGTCTGTCGGCGAGGTTGTCGTTTCAGCTTCTGCGCAGCGACGCTTCGGCTGTGCAGATTGGGTTTGGCTCGCCGGATTTCTTTTGCTGGCGCGCGAGTTCGGTTTGACAGGCTCGCGCGTTGAGTTGCGCTGCGACTAGGGCCAGGGCCACCAGGGCCATGCCGGTGGCGATCAAGAACGAGAGCCGGTAGCCGGCGGTGAGTGATCGGTGTGCGTGGTCGGTGCGGGTGGCGGCGATCGTGGCGAGTACGGCGAGGCCGATCG
>JBKQKK010000361.1:0-47890 GCA_052147535.1 Solirubrobacteraceae bacterium
CGTTGAGCGCCGCTCGAGTACCGTGCTAGGCAGAAGGGACCGACGGGCGCTGACAGCGGGGTCAGCGTGAGCGTCGAGGGCGATGGCCGCCGAAGGGCCGAGAAGGCTGCCGGCCACAATCGCTGCCGCGGAGAAGAGCCTTGGTGACTTGGAGAGCATACCTCCAAGCTCGGTCTCTGGCCATGCACTGGCCATGATGTCCAGGCGTACTGGACGCCTATACGAACGGCATCACACCAGCGCGCGTCTGGTTGCACCGAGTCAGCTCCGGCGGTGGCGAGCGATTCGCGCGCGTCTCGAGAACTACTCACGGAAGCGGAGCACCTCAGCGAAGGTGAGCGCCATGATCTTGAAGTCGAGCGAGAGCGACCAGTTCTGTATATAGAAGTTGTCCCACTCAACCCGGTCAGAGATCGATGTCTGACCGCGCAGGCCCCGGACCTGCGCGCATCCCGTGATCCCTGACTTGACCCGGTGCCGGCCGTCATAGCGGTCGACTTCCACGGCGAACAACTCGACGAACTCGGGGCGCTCGGGGCGCGGTCCTACGAGGCTCATATCGCCCCGCAGCACGTTGATCAGCTGCGGCAGTTCGTCAACCGAGGTGGAGCGCAGCACGCGTCCGAGCTTCGTGCGTCGATCTGCTCCTTCGACCCCCCCGGGGGCGAGCCCGGGGAGCAGCTCGAACTCCGAAGCCGCCGGGTCGGGCTCGGTCATCGTGCGGAACTTGAGCAGCTCGAACTCGTGACCGTCACGGCCGACGCGTCGCTGGCGGAAGAACACCGGTCCCGGCGAGCTGATCCGGATCGCCAGCGCAATCGCCGCCAACAGCGGCGAGAGGACGATCACTGCGAGCACCGCCACAGCAGCGTCGATCGTGTGCTTGACGGCGAACTGCCAGCCGTGAGGGTTGGTTGGCCGCACTGACAGCAGCGGCACGCCGCCGACGAAGTCTAGGCTCGAGCGCTCGTTGACGAGCTCGAACATGCGCGGAACCAGCGCCACTTCGATGCCACGGCGCCGACAACCTTCCAGTGCCTCGACGAACTCAGCGTCCGGCTCTGACGAAAAAGCCACGATCACCTGTTGAGCGCCTGTCTCCGTGACCGCGTCGAGCAGTAGCGTGGAGCTGTCGAGCAACGGGACCGGGGCGGGATCGTCACTCTCGGCACGCGGTAGCGGGTCGGAATCGAGCAGGCCGACCGGCAGTAGACCGTAAAGCGGGTTCTCGAGCAGGCGGCGCGTGAGATGCTCACCGATAACACCCGCGCCGACGACGAGCGTCGGCGTCGCGAGCTTCCCGTCACGCAGCAGTTGCATGCGCACCGATCGCAGCAACGCTCTGGCGATCCCCAGGTACACGATCGAGAAAACCCACAGTCGCAGTGCCAACCCAACCGGATGGCTCACGCCCAGGATTGACTCGATCGCGATCACTAGCATGGCGCACAGCGAGATCACTCCGAGGATCTGGGCGAGCGCCTCGACAACGCCGGCCGAGATGCGGTCGTTCGGATGGCTGCCGCGCACATGGAGGACGACCAACACGAGCAAGGGGTAGACGGCACCGACGAGGCGGCTCTTCCAGCTGAGGTTGAGCTCGGTCGCCCCGAGCACTGCGGCGGCGGCAGCCATGATCAACACGGCCGCATCCATCAGCAGTCTCACGCGCGGCCAGAAGCGCGGCTCAAACGCGCGCACCTCGGCCGACCCACCGAGCATCGTGGTGCTCGAGAGACGGAACGCCGCTGTGGGCGTGGCGCTAGTGCTCGCGGGCGGAGGAGTCATAAGCGGAGATCAGTCGAGGGCATGGAATCAAAGCGCCCGGGGTTCCTGCCACCCATACCCGTCGTCGCGCCGTACCTGGTCCGTCGATAAGCGAATTGCTGTGCGCGCGATCATAAGCCATCAGCAGCGTCGATCAAAGGGGGTAGCTGATAGGTCATCAAAGGGGGCTAGCTGATCGTTCGTAAATCTGGCGATTCGTCCGCAGACCAGCATCTCCGCCATCCCGCGGCGCGGTCCTGAACGAACGTCACCGGAGCGGCTGGGTCGACGCGCTACGCTTAGAGCATGCCTGCAGAAATCGAACGCAGCCGATCCAGACCGCCGATCCTCAAGCGCGTCGGGGCGGGACTCGTGCTGGTGGTCGCCGCCGTGATCGCGGTGCACCTGTTGCTTGGACTGATCATGACGGTCGTCTATGTCGCGCTTGCGATCGCCGTGATCGCAGCGATGATCTGGGCGGTCGTGACGATCTTCTGACGGATGGGTAGCGGTGGCCGGCGGCGGATTGATCCTGATCGCGCTGTGTCTCGGCATGTCGGGGGGGATCGTCGGGCGCATCAAGGGCGGTTCGTTTGCGATCTGGTTCTTGGTGTCGTTCACGATTCCTCTGATCGGGCTGTTGACGGCGATCCTGTTCCGGCCCGAGAACGCCGAGCTTCGGCGCGAATGTCCCGGCTGCCATCGAGTCCTCAAGCTTCACGATGCGGTGTGCATGCATTGCGGAACGGAGCTCGAGTTCCCCGAGGTGGCGATCTCGCCGGCGTCCAATCTGGGCAGCCGGGCGGCCGGCGGCCGGCGCTTGCCCGGCTGACCGGGACGAGCCTGCCGACCGCGCCGGCGCTCTGCCCGGCGGACTACTAACGCCCGCCGCCCTACCGGCGGCCGCGATCTGTTCGATCAGTACACTTCCGACCGCCTGTTGAGTCGAGTCGCGACCTCAGAAAGGAGGCGAGCGCTGTGCGTGCAGTTGATGCACTGATGGAATGTCTGAAAGCAGAAGGTGTCGATGTCGTATTCGGGCTGCCCGGCGGCGCCAATCTCCCGACCTACGACGCGTTCTACGACGCCGGTATCCGCCACATCCTGGTCCGCCACGAGGCTGGCGGCGGCCACGCCGCCGAAGGCTATGCCAAGGCAACCGGCCGCGTCGGCGTGGCCATCGGCACGAGCGGACCCGGGTCGACAAACCTCGTGACCCCGATCTGCGACGCGATGATGGACTCGGTTCCGGTCGTGTTCATTACCGGTCAGGTCCGCACCGAGCTGCTCGGCACCGATGGCTTCCAGGAGGCCGACACGATCGGCATCACGATGCCGGTCGTCAAGCACAGCGTCATGATCCAGCACCCGCTCGAGATCCCGCGCACGGTCCACGAGGCGTTCCACATCGCCCGCAGCGGGCGCCCCGGGCCGGTCGTGATCGATATACCCCAGGACCTGTCGCGCGGCGACATCCCCTACGAGCCGGTCAGCGACCTGCATCTACCCGGCTATCAGCCGACGATCGAAGGCAACCAGAAGCAGATCCGGCTGGCTGCCAAAGCGCTTGCGAACGCGCGGCGGCCGGTGCTGTACGGCGGCGGTGGCGTCGTCAGCGCGAACGCGTCGCCGGATCTGATTGAGCTCGCAACGGTGGGTAGGTTCCCCGTCACGTGCACGGTCATGGCGCTGGGCGCATTCCCGGCCCCGCACGAACTGTGGCTCGGGATGCTCGGCATGCATGGCACGCGCACCGCCAACTATGCGATGGACGAGGCCGACCTGATCGTCGCGATCGGCGCGCGCTTCGACGATCGCATCACCGGCAAGATTTCCGAGTTCGCGCCGCGGGCGAAGTTCATCCACATCGACGTCGATCCGGCCGAGATCTCAAAGAACGTGCCGGCCCACATCCCAATCGTCGGCGACGTCGCCAACGTCCTGCCGCGGCTGACCGCCGAGTACCGGGCACAGTCTCCCGATCCGCAGCGATTGGATGAATGGTGGTCGCGGATCCGCCACTGGCAGGAGCGTCATCCGCTTGCCTACACGGACTCCAAAGACTCCGAGATCCAGCCGCAGTACATGGTGCAAGCGCTGCAGCAGGCGATCGACGGCGACGCGATCGTGACTTCCGACGTCGGCCAGCACCAGATGTGGGCCGCCCAGTACTACAACTTTTCCAAGCCGCGCAGGTGGATCAACTCAGGAGGCCTGGGCACGATGGGCTTCGGTCTTCCGGCGGCGATGGGTGCAAAGGTCGGCTGTCCTGATCAGACCGTCGTCTGCATCGCCGGCGACGGGTCGATCCAGATGAACTCGCAGGAGCTAGCCACGTGCACTCAGAACGGGATCGCGATCAAGGTGTTCATCATGAACAACGGCTATCTCGGCATGGTGAGGCAGTGGCAGGAGCTGTTCTGGGACAGGCGCTACAGCCAGGTCGACACCGGCCAGTGGCCGGATTTCGTCAAGCTCGCCGAAGCTTACGGAGCCACCGGCTTCCGTTTCACGGACAAGCACACGCTTGTCGACGATATGCGGAGCGCTCTGGCCACCGACGGCCCAGTGGTGGTGGACGTACGAGTCACGCGGGAGGAGAACGTGTATCCGATGATCCCCGCTGGTCAGGCCGCAAGGGACATGGTGGGCTGATGGGCGAACCGGGAACAAAGGAGCTCCTATCGCTCGACGAGCTCGAGGCGGCGGGTCGGCTGCGCAGCGGACGCAAGCACATCCTCTCGATTTTGGTCGAGAACAAGCCGGGTGTGCTCACCAGGATCGCTGGACTGTTCGCGCGGCGCGGCTTCAACATCGACACACTCGCGGTAGGACCCACCGACGACGAAGCGTTCTCGAGGATCACGCTCACGCTTGACGGCGCGGTCCACCAGATGGACCAGGTCACCAAGCAGCTGCACAAGCTGATCAATGTGCTGAAGATCCGCGACTTGGAGCCCGAGGACACGCTCGCGCGCGAGCTGGCTCTGTTCAAGATTTCCGCCGACGGCGCCAGCCGCGGCGAGGTGATGCAGATCTGCGAGATCTTCCGCGGTACGATTGTCGACGTGACCAAGCGCTCGCTGGTGATCGAGGTCACCGGTGCGCATGACAAGATCGAGGCCTTCGAGCGTCTCGTGCGCCCGTTCGGGCTGATCGAGATGGCGCGTACCGGTGAGATCGCAATTGCTCGCGGACGTGGTGAAACCTGACGGCGCGTGGCGTCGCATCGGTGCGCACATCGGCCGCGATGCGCCGCCGTAGCCCGTTGCTCGGCTTGCTTCGGAGGTTGGTCGCGCGGCGCTCGGTGATGCTCGGATACCACGGGATCGCAAACGCGAAGCCAAGCGATGATCTGTCGCGACTGCAGGTTCCGCCGGAGCAGTTTCAGCGACACGCGGAGCTGCTGCTAGCCGCCGGATTCCGCTTTGTAACTGTCGAGACGCTGGCAGCCTTGATCTCAGACGGCACCCCACCCCCAGGTTTGGCAACCGTCAGCTTCGACGACGGAATGCAGAGCACCTTCACCACCGCTTTCCCGATCATGCAGCGACTCGGTCTGCCCGGCACCGTATATGTCACGGTCGGACTGATCGGAGGACAGAATCCATGGGTCCGCGGACCGAGTGGAAAAATGCTCACCGAAGAGCAGGTACGGCAACTTTCTGCGACCGGCTGGGAGATCGGCGCGCACACGATGACGCACCCCGACCTTGCGACTATGGAACTCGACAAGTGCATGCGCGAGATGCGCGACAGCCGCGTCGCGCTCGAGCGGCTCGTGGGTAAGCAGGTGCGGACGTTTGCCTACCCGTTCGGCAGCTACAACCAGACAGCGGTCCGTGCCGCCAGGGAGGTAGGTTTCGTCGCAGCCGTGACCTGCGGCTCGGGGAAATGGGACCGATATGAGCTGACGCGCGCGATGGTCAGCGCCGGTGACCCCTCACCGGTACTGGGACTAAAGCTCACCGATCACTACGAGCCGATTCTCGACGCACCACTGATTCGGCAGGCTCGCGTCAGCAGCCGGCGCATCCGGGCCCGAATCAACGATCGCTCATAACCCAGCAACGATGAGACAGCTGGGAGTTCGAGTCCTGCTGGTTCACCAGCCCGTGGATGGCGGCGTCGGCAGGCACGTCTCGGACCTCGCGGCTGGCCTTTGTAGGCTCGGCTACGAGGTCACCACCTGCGGTCCCTCGCCGCCTGAGCCGATCAATGGCGTATCCGACCATCTCGAGCTGGATATGTCTCGATCAGTCTCACCCGCTGCCGACGGCGCTGCGATCGCGGCCCTGTCGAAGATCACGCGTCATCACAAACCTGACATCGTCCACGCGCACAGCTCAAAAGCGGGAGCTGTGGCGCGCTTGTCGCGTCTGCTGGCCCCGCTTCCACCGGTGCTGTACACGCCCCACGGATACGCGTTTGCGGGCTACTTCGAGCACGCGTCGGAACGGCATGTGTACCGCCAGGCGGAACGTGCTCTGTCGCTGCTCGCGGCGCGCGTGATCTGCGTCTGCGAGGCGGAGGCGGCACGCGCCCGCTCGATCGGGCCACACGGTCGCGTGCGCGTCGTTCACAACGGAATCGACGCCGCGCATGTCCCGCTCGCCGACGCGTCTCTCGCCACGCTCGGAGCCGCCGGTCCGATCGTGCTCACGCTCTCGCAGCTGCGTCCGGGGAAGGGCATGGAGACGTTGATCGACGCTGCGCCGCTCGTGCTCGCAAGCCATCCCGGCACCCAGATCGTGATCTGCGGAAAGGGACCGCTCGAGCCGAGCCTGCGAGCGCGGGCGGCGCTGCTCGGAGTGGGACAAGCGATCCACTTCATCGGCCAGACGGACAGCGCTCTGTCGGTGATGCGGGCCGCGGACCTGTTCGTCCTGCCTTCCTGGGCCGAGGCATTCCCGTACGTCACGCTTGAAGCGATGTCGTGCGCGGTGCCGGTGCTCGCCTGCGCAGTCGGTGGTATCAGCGAGGCGATCGACTCCGGCCGCGACGGCCTGATCGTCGCGCCGCGCGACGCGGTCGCGCTTGCGCAGGGGATCTCGCAGCTGCTCACGGATGGTCACCTGCGGCAGTCATTGGGAACAGCGGGTCGCGAACGGGTCCTGCGCGAATTCACCGTTGAGCGGATGGTGACAGGCATCAGCGAGATCTACGGAGAAGTGCTCGGGGCCCGACGACGCGTGCGCCCGGTCTGAAACCGCCCAACGCTCGCTCCTTGTCGAACCTGATCGCACGCGCCCAACAGGCGCTTCGTCCAACAGCCGACAACATGCTGGCGCGGTCGCTCACCCTGAACGTGAGCGGCCGCTTCGCCATCCAGGCTCTCGGCTTCATCGCCTCGGTGCTGCTCGCAAGATTGCTTGGCGCCGCGGGTCGCGGCTTGCTCGGAGTGATGCTCTCGGTCAGCACGATCGCGCTTGCCCTGACGGCGATCGGACAGCCACTCGCCGTCACTTACTACGCCAGTCGCAAGCACGCCGATCACCGAGCGATCCTGGGCAACACGCTCATACACGCCCTGCTGCTTGCTGTCGTGCTGATCCCCGCCACCGTGCTCCTGCGCAACCAGATCGCAGCCTGGTTCGGGCACGGCAAGGGCGGCGATACCTGGATACTCGCCGCCGCCCTGGTGCCGATCACGTTCCTCAACTGGACTGCCGGCAACCAACTGCTGGGGATGCTGCGCTTCGGGCTGTCGAACTTCTTCGGCCTGATCGCCCAGGTCGCCTACGTCGTCCTGGTCGTGGTCATGCTCGGCCCGCTCAAGCTCGGCGTCGGCGGCGCGCTCGTCGCAGCCGCCGTGGGCGCGATGCTGCTGGTACTGCTGTGCGTCCCTGTGATTCTGCGTGGAAAGCCACCGCGCCTCGACAAGTCGCTTGCCGGACGGATGCTGCATTACGGCTCGCGCGTCCAAGTCGGTGTGATCTTCCAGATGGTCAACTACCGGTTCGACGTCATCATCATGCAGTTCTACCGACCGCTTCGACAGGTCGGTTATTACGTGGTTGCCCAGACGATCGCCGAACTGGTGATCACTCTTGCGACTGCCTTCCAGTCGAGCATCTTGCCGCTGGTGTCACATTTCGAAGGAGACCAGCGGCAGAACGAGCTCACGGTCACTGCGCTCCGCCATCACGCTATTCTCGCCGGTGGCGCCGTGGTTACCAACAGCGTCTTCGGAAGTCTTGTGATCCTCTACGCCTACGGTCCACAGTTCCGCCCAGCCGTTGTCCCGATGCTGGTGCTTCTGCCCGGCATATGGTTCTTGGGAATGGGAATCGTGGCTGGCAGTGACCTCGGCGGACGCGGACGTCCTGGTCTGTCGTCGGCGCTCGCTGGCATGGCAGCGGTGGTTACCGCAGTTCTGGACTTCACGCTGATCCCACCGCTCGGTGTCATGGGAGGAGCGCTCGCATCAGTCGCTGCCTACACGACCTTCGGCGTTGCGTCGATGATCGCGCTCGGTCGAGTCAGCGGAATTCCGGTGCGCGAGCTGGTCGTGCCGACGCGACGCGAGCTGGCGGCTTATCCGCACGCAGCGGCAAGCCTGCTTCATCGCCTTGGCGCGGGAGGGCGGTCTTGATCGGGGCGGCTCGAAGCCGTCGTCTGCTTCCACGCGCGGCGCGGACGAACGGCGAGAGCCTAGCGCTCCGTCATCCTCAGCTGGCGCTCGGCGCGATCGTGGTTGCGTTCGTGGCGGCGTCGTACCCTGCCCTCGAGCATCTGACGCTGCTGATCGCGCTGCTTGCGGCAGCAATCGGCGCTTGGGTAGCGTCCAAGTCCGTCGCGATCCCATTGGCGATCGGCGCGATCCCGCCACTGGTCGACGCGATCGTCGGCTCTGACCCACTCCCGAAAGGCGGCTTCACGCTGCTGTTCTCGGCGCTGATCGCGATCTCAGTCGGGTTCGTCGTGTTGCGCCGGCAGCAGGCGATCGCCGCACGCGCGCTTCTGTGCGTACCGGTGCTCGCCTCGTTCGCACTACTAGGCCTGATGGTGATGCGGCTGGGTGGGTCCTTGGACGAGGCCTACGGCTCGACTAAGCTGCAGCTCTACGTGGCGGACGTGCTGATGTTCCTCGTCGCGGCAGTGTTCGTCGGAGCCAATCGGAGAGACACCCGCCTATTCATCAACGCGTCGTTCGTAGTCGCCGCTGCCGGTGCCCTGATGTTCCTGATCGAGTTCGCCAGCGGCAGCCACGCTGCACTCAGCGGGCGCTACTCGCTGTCCGCCGCGGAGTACCCGATCGAGCTGGGCCGCGAGAGCGCGGACGGGCTGCTGCTTGCGATCTATCTGATGCTTGCGGCCAGCTCGCGGAAGTGGCGGACGGCCGCCACGATTGCGGCGCCGCTTCTTGCGATTTCGCTGATCGCCGCCGGTTCACGTGGACCGATGGTTGCCTTCGCGGTCGGAGCGGGCACCCTGGTAGCGCTCACCGCAGTCGATCGACGAGCTCGCGTCAGGCTGGCGGTGGTCGCTTGCGTGTTTCTGCTCGCGGCGATCGTGGTGCCACTTGTGGTACCCGGATCGGCGATTGGTAGAGCGCTCTCGGTGATCGTCGGCAGCGCCAGCGGACTTTCGAGCAACGGCCGCTCGACTCTGTGGACGGCCGCGATCACGGAGTTCTCGCAGCACATGGCGCTCGGCATCGGCTGGGGAGGTTTCGCAGGAGTGCAGGCAGCGATCAACGATTCCGTCAGCTACCCACACAACGTCATCCTCGAGGTCTCATGCGAGCTCGGGATCGTGGGTGGAATACTGATCCTGACCGTGCTGGCCGGGTCAATCAGAAGCCTTGCCAGGTTGTGGCAAACCACCTCGGGAGACGACAAGACCCTGGCTGCGCTGCTCGCATCGCTGTTCATCACGGCGCTCATAAACGCGTGTTTCTCTGGCGCGATCGAGGACAACCGCGAGATCTGGATGTGGGCCGGGCTGGCCTTCGGGATCGCGACGCGCTTGAAAGCTGAGCGGGGGCAGGACCACTTGGACTTGGCACAGGACAGATCGCCGCGTTCACGGGCAGGATGGAGCAGCCCTCGATGAGACACACCAAGCAAGGGCTCGTAATGCTCTGCGACGTCGACCTGTCGTTTCCGGACGCGACCAGGACGCACACCATCGAAGTCGCAAGGGCGTTCGCCAGGAGGGGGCTGCACGTCGAGCTCGTCGCGCGTGGCTCCGTCGCTCCCGTCGCCGGCGTCAGCTATCACGCGGTCAACGGCGCGGACGAGCAGCGCACCCGTCGCTTCTTGCGACTCAATGCGGCCACGATCAAGCTGCTCATCTCCAGGCGAGGTACGGCCAGCCGCTTCTACGTGCGTGACAGTTGGAGCTGCCTCCCGGCCACCGTCGCCGCCCGTGCGCTGCGATATCGCGTCGTGAGCCAGGTCGACGGGATCGCATACGGATTGCATGACGAGCGAGTCTCGTGGCTGGTCGAGCACCTGAAAACGATCGCCGCCACGCTCGCGGGGAGGCTGTGCAACGGCGTCCTCGCTGTGACGCCGCAGATCAAGCAATTGCTCGTCGATCTTGCAAGGATCCCGCCGGACCGGATCGTCGTGATCGGCAATGGTGTCGACATCGACTTCTTCAAGCCGCTGCAGCGAGAGGCAGCGATCAAGCGCATCGGCCTCGAGTCGTCATCTCAATACGCGGTATTCTGCGGCGGCTTCCATCCCTGGACCGATTTCGTGGGCACGCTCGAAGGTTTTGCAACCGCTGCCCTCGCAAATCCACTTGCCGTCCTGTTGCTCGTCGGAGATGGCCCTGAGCTACCGCTGATCCAGCAAACGATTAGTCGTCTCTCGCTGGAGCGAAAGGTCTTGCTCACCGGCCCGATCCATGACCGCGAGCGGATTCGCGACTACCTCGCGGCCGCAACCTTAACCCTGATGGTTCACCGCCGTGAGATGGTAACGCGCACGAGCGCAAGCCCAATCAAGTTGCTCGAGTACCTCGCCAGCGGGCGCGGCACGATCGTGCTTGACACTCCCGGCATCGGTGACATGATCCGCGAAAGTGGAGGCGGGATCCTTGTGGACGGGAGTCCCGCCAGCATCGCCGCGGCGATCAGCGAACTGCTGGAGCCGATGCGTGCCGACACATTCGGCGCCGCTGGACGACGGTATGCCGAGCAGCGACTTTCCTGGGATTCGGTTGTTGATCGCACGATGCCGCTGTTCGACCTCTAAACCCGGTGCCAGAGTTCTCGATCGTCGTCCCAGCCTTCAACGCCGAAGCGACGATCGCCGAGGCGGTCGCCTCGGCGCTTGCCCAAACCAATCCTGACCTCGAGGTGATCGTTGTCGATGACGGGTCGACGGACGCGACCGTCGAGACCGCGGAGTCGATCAGCGATCCGCGCGTACGCGTGATCCAGCAGTCCAACAAAGGCCCGGCGTCCGCTCGAAACAACGGATTGGCGGCAGCAACTGGTCGCTTCGCCACCTTGCTTGACAGCGATGATCTCCTGCTTCCGCGGTACCTGGACGAGTGCAAGCGAGCTCTTGCGAGGCAGCAAGGGGCCGGCTTCGCGTACACCGACGCATACGTTTTCGATGACTTGACCCGAAAGGTGCGGCGCCGCACGGCAATGGCACGATCGGCGCCCCCTGAGCCACCGCCTGCAGATCCAGCCGAGTTCCTGTACGAGTTGTTGAAGCGCAACTTCGTGTTCATATCGGTGACGATCTCCACCGATGTGCTCACCGCCGTCGGCGGGTTCGACGAGTCGCGTAAGTCAGCCTCTACCGAAGACTACGAGCTGTGGCTAAGGATCGTCCTGGCCGGGAACGGCGCTGCCTGGGTGCCCTCTCCGCAGGCTCTATATCGAAAGCACGCGGCACAGGCGTCTCGGTCGCTCCTGACGATGAGCGCGAACCTGCTGATGCTGTACGAGAGCCTGGAGCCCTCCGAGATGCCCAGCGACGCTCACCGAGAGCTGCTGCTGGCGCGCAGACGCAGTGCAGCGCGCCAAACGCGGCTGCTCGCCGCCTTCGGCTGGACCGTTCCCCAGCGCCTGATCACACGGCTGAAACGCGCCGGCGTGACCGAGGACTGGTACGAGCAGGCGCCGCCGGAGGTTGCAGCCACACTGGCGTACGTTCGCACAAACCCCCGTTAAGGCGCTAACGATTCCCCGGCCAGACCGGCATCGGTGCGCGGGTCGTTCGTTGCGTTCATGCACGATGGCAAGCGTAGATATCTTCGCGGTTGACGCCGTCGGACACGTTCGCGTGCAGTTGGAAGCGCACAGCGACGCGAGGGTCGACCTCGTTGGCGTAGCGGCGGCGTTCGAGCTCGAAACCCGCGGACCTGACCCGCTCTCCGAAATCGGCCCCGTAGGTCCGCACGTGGTTTGACTGACCAAAGCGCGCCAGCCGCTCGGCTGGGTCGACGATGCTCGGGTCCTCGTCGGTGTGAGCCAGCCGCTGGTCGATCGGATGCTGCATGACCAGCTCTCCCCCCGACCTCAAAACTCGCCGCAGCTCTTTCAGCGCCTTGGTGTCACTTGCCACGTGCTCCAGCACGTGGCAGCAGAGGATCAGGTCGAACGACTCGTCGGCGAACGCTGAGAGATCGCAGATGTCGAGCTTGTAATCCGCGATCGGATCAAACAGATCCGCGGTGAGATAGTCGATCGCGGGGAGCGAGCGGAGGCGCTGGACGAGCAATGGCTCTGGAGCGAAGTGAAGCACGCGCAACGGCTCGCCGCTCAGAACGTGCGTCTCGTTCTGGAGGAAGAGCCACATGAGACGATGGCGCTCGAGCGCACCGCATCTCGGACAGCAGGCGTTTGGGCGCCCGTTGAAGCGCATGAAGTGTCGCCACGTGGCGCCGCATATGCACTCGTAACGGTCACCGGCAAGCGTGATCCGGGCGACGGGGACGCTCGCGCGAAACAGAAGATCGGCGCTCCGCGACCACAGCAGGCCAGCAGTAGAGCGAGCACTTGCCATCCACAGATGATCCCGCATAGCCCGAAACGGCGCGGTCCGACGCCAGAGCGCGGTTCTGGCGTCACGTGCACTCGGTCGGCGGACGAGCTCGGGCCAGTGCACCCGCGGTGAAGCGCTTGACAAGGCCGCCCACGCCGCTACTCCACCGCCGACGTGACAGACGTCACACAGCCACCCGTGACGTGACAAACGTCACACAGTCAATCACGACGTGACAAACGCCACACAGCCACTCGTGACGTGACAAACGTCACACAGTCAATCACGATGTGACAAACGCCACACAGCCACTCTCAACGTGACAAACGCCACCTAGCAAACTCGGTCGATCTCGTCCGTTTTCGCCAATTATCGTGACACATGCCACGAGCACATAAACAATTCAGCTGTAAGTGCCGAAATTATCGAAAAAACACTTATCAAAATCGCTTGGCTGTCCGATTAAGAACTTAACCACACTGCGAGATCGCACCAACCGAGTAGCACGTGTGGCATTGGTTACATACGAACCCCGTGGCGAGGATTCTGATGACTTTGGAACCAGTGGCAGCCCGATCTGACACAGCTCGAGCTGAGGTCGATGGCACCGCCAATGGGGATGGCGTCCAATGGCTCACCAACAGGGTCCGAACGCTGATCTTCCTGCTCGGGCTGCTCGGGGCGACGCAGGTGAGCGTGCCAAGCGGAACCGTCTCCGCAGCCGCAGCAGCAACCCAGCCCAGCCCTGCGACGTTCTATGTAGCCGCCAACGGCCGCGACAACAACTCAGGGACAAGCCCCAGCCACCCGTGGCGAACCGTCGAACGGGTCAACAGAGCACAGCTGCGACCGGGAGATACGGTCCTCTTCGAAGGTGGTCAGGAGTTCGCCGACAGCACCCTTATGCCCGGATGCGGCCATTCCGTATCCGGCATCGCTGGCGCGCCGATCACATTCGGTTCCTTCGGCAGCGGTCGTGCGAGTTTGCCCGATGGCGTCTGGTTTGGCCCCGAGGCCGGCGGTCCTGGCCCGAGCCACCTGGTTTTCCAGGATCTGGCTCTCGGACCCGAACAGGGCTTAGTCGGCCAAGGTGACTGGATCACTCTGGACGACCTCCAGATCTCCGGGATCATGACGGGCGACCAGATTGGCATCGAGACAGAGGGCTCTCACTGGTTGATCGAGCACAACCAGGTGGAGCACATCGGCAACTCCGGGATGCTGCTCGGCTACGACGCCAGCCCAGGCGATCCGCCAGGAGGCAGCTACTATGACATTAGCGACAACCTCGTCACGGACACCGGGATCAAGGATTGGCCAGGTTACGCCGCACACGGACTTTATGTGAAGGTCTCTCACGCCACCATCTCGAGCAACGTGATCGTCAACTCGCAGCAAGACGCGATCTCGCTGCGTTACGATGACGCGAACGTGATGGACAACCTCCTACGAGGCGGCGAAGTCGGAATAGCCTGGTACCAGTACGATCACACTGGCGGCACGAGTCGATTTCTCGGCAACACGATCTCCGAGATGCACTCCGCGGGTATCTTCGTTTGCGGCGTCGCTGAGGCCTGCCAGCAGCCCGTGCAAAGCTTCGTGATCCGCGACAACCTGTTGAAGCAGCCACGCGCGCGCGGCATCAACCTCCAGCCGATCGAAGGCATCTACACCGTTTCGGACAACTAGCGGCGCTGTCTACGCTCGGCTTTTGCCGCGCACAGCTCCGTGTAAAGCCCCTCCAAGCGACGGACACACACCGCGAGGTCGAACTCGGAAGCCTGCCGTAAGCGGGCCTGCTGCCCCAAACGCACCGCGAGCTCCCGATCGCAGATCACGCGCTCGATCGCAGCCGCAAGCGCTGCCGCATCCCTTGGCGGCACGAGCAAGCCGTGAACCTCGTTCTCAATCAGCTCCGGCACGCCGCCGACCGCGGTTGCAACGATCGGCAGTCCGGCCGCCATGTACTCCAGCACCGCCAGCGGACTGCCCTCGGAGTCGCTCGGCAGCACGGCCACGTCGAGTGCCGCCAGCAGCGCCGGGACGTCGCTGCGCAGACCCGCCAACCACACCTCAGCCTCACAGTCGAGCGCTCCGACAAGCCGCTGGAGCTGCTCTCGCTCCGGGCCTTCGCCAGCTATCACGCAGCGGATTGCGACCCCGCGACGTTTCAGCAGAGCGACCGCGCGAATCAGGACATCGTACGCCTTGACCGGCACCAAGCGCCCAACCGCACCGACAAGCGCGACGCCGGCTGGAGCGAGTAGCTCACGCATCCCGTTCGCTGCCGGAGCGAACGGCGCTACACCGTTGGGCACGACCCGGATCTTGCCCGACGGGATCCGCTCGAACTTAACAAGATTCTGCGCGTCCCACGCGGAAACGCACAGAACGGCATCGCTGCCGCGGGCGACCACCTCGCGGTCGACGAACTTTCGTACCCGCTTGCCGTCGCCGAGCACTGAGCCATGCTCGTGGCTGATGATCACGGGCACGCGCGCAAGACGTCCGAGAACGGTTCCCGGCAGGCTGGCACGCGGCATGTGCGCATGCACGATGTCGATCCGCTCACGCAGCAGGAGCCGGTATAGCCGCGCGAACGGCAGCAGCGAAGCCGTCCGCGGGCGATCCAAGCTCAAGACCTGCACCCCGGCCTGGAGCAACTGCTCTCGTTCAGCGCCAACAGTCGCCTTGCGCGCCGCCAGCGGGCTTCGCGTCGTGCATAGGAAGCTAACGAATCGGGCTGGATCGAGCCGGTGCGCGAACTCGTAAACAAGCACCTCGGTTCCGCCTACGCCGGAGCCGGCATCGCGTGCCAGGTTGAGGACGCGCAGACGGCGCTCAGCCGACAGGTGTCTTGGAGCGCCGTCCCTTGGCGGGAGGCGCGGCGTAGTAGTAAAGCTCATCAGCCTGCTCCTGGAAGACGACGACGCCTGCGATCGGCGTCATTTGCTCGAGCGGTCCGATCGTCGCAGCGGTCAGGTCGGCTGGCTTGGTCACACCGGTCCTGACCACGAGCACGACTGCGTCCGATTGAGAGCCGAGCATCAGGCCGTCGGCCAGCCCGGTAAGCGGCGGCGAGTCGATCAGGACGAGATCGAACTGCTTGCGCAGGTCGCTCATCAGGCCGAACATCCGACTGCCGTACAGCAGGCTGGTGGGATTCGCACGCGTCGGCCGTGCCGGGAGCAGCCACAGACCTTGGTCAACCTCGACCAGCGCCTCGGCCAGCTCAGCGCGCGCTTGCAGCACCTCCACGATTCCCACGTCCTCACGATGGCCAAGTCGCTCGGACAGCTGGCCGATGCGCAGGTCCCCGTCGAGCATCAATACGCGGCGATCGGCGCGCGCCGCGGCGCGACCGACCCCCTCGACCGTCGAGGACTTGCCGACGCCCTGGTTGTAGCCGACAAAGGCGACGATGCACCGATCGCGGTCACGAAGCGCGAACATGAGATTCGTGTGCAACACGCTGTAAGCCTCGGCGAGGCGGGGCTCTCCGGGCACGTAGTGCGGCTGCAGCGGCACCGAGGCAAGCAGGGGAACGTCGAGCAGGCTGGTTACGTCCTCTGCTGAGTGGATCGCCGGTCGCAGCGTGTGACGCGCCCAGGCAAGACCGATCCCCAGCACGATCCCCAGGAGCAGACCACCAAGGATGTTGAGCGACTTGCGCGGGCTGATCGGATCGGAGCTCGCCACCGGAGCAGCCGCCTCGGTCGCGGCCTGGCCCTCTGCCAGCGAATTCGCCAGGAGCGTCGCGTTGCTTGCGCTCATCTGGGCCTGTGCCGCCTTCAACGAGTCGATGCGCGCCTTCGCTCCCGGCGTGAGGAGACCTGCCTGCAGCGCACTGATCTGGTCGCTGATACCTGCGAGGCTCCGCTGACCCAGGCTCTCGAGCTGGGCGCCGCGAACTGTGGCAGCGTGCTGCTCATGCGTCAAGAAGCCGGCCACGACCTGCTGGGCAACGGTCGCGGCGGCAACCGGAGAAGGTCCAGTCACCTGCAACTGCACGAGCGAACTGTTCGCGATCGTCGCGGCGGATAGCTTCGGCTGGAGCTCTGACACGCTCATGCGACCGCCGGCGACGCCCGGCAGGACCTCGCTCAGAAATCCGGACGAAACCAGCAATGAAGCGTAGTTCTGGGCAAGCGCCTGGTTAGCGGCGGTCGTGTCCGAAGTACCGAGCGCGGAGGTCGGCAGATCAACCTGGATGATCGCGGTCGCCTCGTACACCTTGGGCGTCGTCACGGTGTAGACGACGGCGATGCCAACCATCAAGATGATCGCAACGGCGATCAGATACTTGCTCCGCCACAGGATCACACTGATCTGGGTGGACTTCGTGGCGTCAGATTCGACCATCGCGGTTAGGCGACCATCATAGACGGCGGCTGTCGCCCTTACGCGTCACGCGCATCGATTCGATGCACGTGGCAGTTGGCCGACCACGGCCATATCCTGGGGCCCCATGTCGCAATCATCCGATCGCGCGAATGCCGCGGCCGTCCGCTTTCGGGCTCGCCTCTCCCCGCACGCTTCCAGCGTCCTCGGCGGGCTTCCGGCCGTGGGCCTGTTGCTCGTGTGGGCCGTCCACGATGGAGGTTACGACGCCGACACCTGGTATTGGGGGGCACTCGTGCTGCTCGCCGTCCTGGGTATCGCGGTGATCTCACTCGGGGCACAGCTGACGTTGTCGCGCCCGGCCAAGCGCGCACTCGCATGTTTCGCCGCCTATGTCGCTTGGTCCTACCTGTCGATCGCCTGGGCCAGCTCCAAGGGAGACGCGCTTCAGGGGAGCAATCGCACCCTCCTGTATCTGATTGTCTTTGCCCTGTTCGTGGTCCTGCCATGGACTGCGAAGGGAGCTCTGGTCGCGCTGCTGACGTTTACCTTGGGCGTCGGCACGATCGCGATCGTGTTCCTGTTCCGACTGGCCTCAGCCGATCACCTGGCGAATCTGGTGATCGATCGGCGACTGACCGCGCCGACCGGGTATTTCAACTCGAGCGTGGCCCTGTTCATGACTGGCGCGCTGCTCGCGACGGTCTTATCGACGCGTCGTGAAATACCACCGCTAGTGCGCGGATTGCTGATCGCGATCGCCTGCGCCTGCCTCCAGCTCACGGTCGTTGGCCAGAGCCGCGGATGGCTGTTCACGCTACCGCTGGTCCTAATCGCAACGGCGGTGCTGGTCCGCAACCGCTTCCGGGTGCTGGCGGCGGCAGCGATTGCAGCGGTCGCGACGCTGTTGCCGATCCACCGCCTGCTTGCGATATTCCAGTCGAGCACTCCGGCGGCGCTGAACCGTACCGGCGAACGGGCTGGCCAGGCGGCTCTGCTCGCTTGCGCGGTAGCGTTTGTGCTCGGCACGATCATCGCCTGGGGCGAGTCGCGCGCGTCCGTGCCGCCGATCTCCGCCTCGGGACGCCAAAGGGTCGGCGCCGTCCTCGTGGCATTGATCATCTCGCTCGGCGTTGTCGGCGGCTTCGTTGCGACCCACGGCGATCCGATCGGCTTCGTCAAGCGCCAGTGGAACGGCTTTAGCCAGCCGGAGACGGGCGGTGTCAGCTCGCACTTCTTGACCGTCGGAAGTGGTCGCTACGATTTCTGGCGAGTGGCGCTGGACGCCACGCTCGCGAACCCGGTCGGCGGCCTCGGGCAGGACAACTTCGCTGATTACTACGTCAGCAGGCGCCGGTCGAGCGAGGAGCCGGCATGGCCGCACAGTCTCGAGATGAGCCTGCTCGCGTCGACCGGGCTGGTCGGGTTCGGCCTGTTCGCCGCGTTTCTGGTGTTCGCACTGATCGGAGCCGCGCGCGGCGTTCGCAGTCAGGACGAGTTCTGCGCCGCGGTATCGGCCGCTGCGCTGCTGCCGCTGGTCGACTGGCTACTGCATGGTTCGGTCGACTGGTTCTGGCAGATCCCTGCGCTGAGCGCCACTGCTCTCGGCTTCCTGGGGATGGCTGTGGCCCTGAGTAGACCGACGCCCGCCGGGTCCACGGACGCGGCGGTCGCCGACGCGCGTGGTTCGGGGCGACGGCGCAGGAGCTTGCGTCGCCGGGACCAACTCGTGATCGGTGGCATCGCTTTAGTCGCCGCAACCGCGGCGCTCGGCTTTCCTTACCTGTCGGTGCGCGAGGTCTCGACCGCCAGCAACTTGGCCGCCAGCAACCCTGACGCGGCGCTCAGCGATCTCGCTCTCGCCGCTCAACTGAACCCTCTGAGCGCCGTCCCGGGACGGCTTGGCGGCACGATCGCCCTGGATAACGGGCTGTATGACGAGGCCACACAGCGCTACCAGCAGGCGATCGATCGCGAGCCGGGGGGGTGGCTTGCGTGGTTCGGAAAGGGCTTAGCCGCCTCGGCCCTTGGCGACAACCTGACCGCAAGCCAAGCGCTGAGGGTTGCGATTTCGATCAACGACCAGCAGCCGGCGATCAAGTTGGCACTCGCGCGCGTCAACACCTCGCACCCTCTCGACCCGGCGAAAGCATTGGATCTGATCGTCCTTGACCACTAGAGCTCCTCGCGGGAACCCTAAGTCATCGTTGGACACGCGCAGCACGCGACGCTATGCTTTTCCACTCATCGGACTAGCGAGCCCGCGGAGCCGGCCCTGGGAGCGGGTCGTGGCGTCTTACCTGCATCCCATTGCAGCTATTTGTTCATCACCGGCAGGGAACCCAAGAAACACGCGGAAAGGCAAGATGAAGCGACTTGCGATTTTGATTACAGGGGCCGTGCTCGCGTTGAGCGTTGCCGGCAACGCGATGGCGGCGGGTAGTTCAACCTGCCAGGCCTACAACCCCCAGACATGCGTGTCCACCACGACCACGGTGAGCACCGCTACAACAAGCACGCTTCCCTTCACGGGTCTGGACGTAGCGCTGCTGCTGGCCGGCGGTGCGGGACTGGTCGGCACCGGCTTGGTGGTGCGCAGGATTTCGCGCCGACTCAACTGATCCGCCGAACCAGCGTGACGATCGAGCCGCGCCGGCGCACCGGGAGGACCGGTGCCCCGCGCGGCTCGTTTCGCTTGATCAGACCTATCGGCGCGGCTCGGCCAGTCACTCCAAGCCGAGCTGCGATCGAATCAGCTGCATGACCTCGCCGCCGTCGGCGCGACCTTTGGTCTCGCGCATCACGTAGCCGACCAGCGGGCCAGTAGCCTTGCGGTTGCCGGCGCGCACCCTTTCGGCGGCGGACGGATCGGCGGTGATAGCCGCAGCGACTATCTCGGCGAGCCCGCCGTCTTCTGCCTTCAGCGCACCGAGATCTTCGCGCTCGACGATCGCGCGCGGATCTCCGCCCTGCTGCACGAGGGTGCTCAGCACCTCACGCGCCGCGTCGCGGCTCACCTCCTTGGCGGTGACCATCGCGACCAGGGCAGCGAACGCCGCGGGCGTCATCCGTGAACTCGCCGGGTCGGCGTCAGAGCCGATTCGCTCCACGATCTGCGGGATCCAGTTTGACAGCTCTACCGCACCGTCCGGGCCAGTAGGCGAGGCATCCAGGGCAGCCTCGAAGTAGTCGGCCAGCTCGCGCCTGAACGCCAGCTCGCGAGCTCGACCACAGCTTAGACCCAGCTCGCGTTCGAACCGCTGCGCCTTAGTCGCCGGCAGCTCGGGTAATTGGGCCGCCATCGCGCTGACCATCTCCGCAGTCACCAGCAACGGTGCCAGGTCGGGCTCCGGTAAGTAACGGTAGTCGTGGGCCTCCTCCTTGGAGCGCAGGGGCGTCAGGTGGCCCGAGGAGGGGTCGAAGTGCAGCGTCTGCTGGATCACGGGAGCGCCGCGCTTCAGCAACGCTGTCTGGCGTTCGATCTCGGCTCGGACCCCGCGCTCCAGGAACCGGAACGAGTTCATGTTCTTGAGCTCGGTCTTGGTGCCTAGCGTGATCGCGCCGGATGGACGGACCGAGACGTTGGCGTCGCAACGCAGCGAGCCCTCATCCATGTTGACATCCGACACCCCGAGCTGGCGCAACGTTGTGCGCAACAGCGTCAACCACTCGTGCGCCTGCTCGGGCGAGCTCAGATCGGGCTCGGTTACGATCTCCACCAGTGGAGTCCCGCCCCGGTTGAAGTCGACCACGCTCCGATCCGAGCCATGAATCCGGCCGCTCTCGCCGACATGTACCAGCTTGGCCGCGTCCTCCTCAAGGTGGACGCGATGGATCCTGACGTCCCCGAGGCGGCCGCCGCGACAGATCGGGACGTCGTACTGTGATATCTGGTAACCCTTGGGCAGGTCCGGATAGAAGTAGTTCTTGCGGTGAAACAGCGACCGCGGGGCGATCTCGCACCCTACCGCCAACCCGATCAAGATCGCGAACTCCACGGCGCGGGCATTGACAACCGGCAACGCCCCCGGCAGACCGAGGCAGACCGGGCAGGTGTGGACGTTGGGCGGATCTCCGAACGACAGCTCGCAGCCACAGAACATCTTCGTGCGAGTCTTGAGCTGAACGTGGATCTCGAGTCCGATCACTGGCTCGTATCCGGGCCCCATCTCGCTCATCGCCGGACCGCACCCCCGTCGAAGCCGATCGCCCGTTCCAACGCGTAGGCAGCGTCGAGCAACCGGCTCTCGCTGAACGCCGGTCCGGCTAGCTGGAAGCCAACCGGTAGGCCGGCGCTGAGGCCCGACGGGATCGAGATCGCCGGGATCCCGGCCAGTGACATCGGAACCGTGCAGAAGTCATTCAGATACATGGCCAGCGGATCTTGGGTCTTGGCGCCCAGTTCGAACGCCGTCCAAGGACTGGTCGGCGTGACCACGAAGTCGAACTGCGCGAACGCGGCCCGGAAGTCCTCGGCGATCTTCGTACGAACCTTGAGCGCCGTTCCGTAGTAGGCGTCGTAGTAGCCGCTGGAGAGCGCGTAGGTCCCGAGCATGATCCGCCGCTTTACCTCTGGACCGAAGCCCTCGCCGCGCGTGCGACTGTACATGGTCTCCAAGTCCGAGTCGCCGGCGACGCGCATTCCGTAGCGGACGCCGTCGAAGCGGGCCAGGTTGGCCGAGGCCTCAGCCGGGGCGATCAAGTAGTAGGCCGACAGCGCGTGCGGGGCGTGCGGCAGCCGGCAGGCGTGCACGGTGGCACCGAGCCCTTCGGCCAGGGCTAGCGTCGCCTCGAAGCTCGTCCGCACTCCGGGTTCGATGCCACCGCCGCCCTCGCCACCGCCGAGCATCTCCTCGGGAACGCCCAGCCTGATGCCGGAGAGGTCCTCCGCGCGGGAGAGCTCGATCACGCCGGGGAAGGCGACTGACGTCGAGTCACGATGGTCGTGGCCGACCATGTGCGACAGCAGCAGTGCAGCATCGGTGACGTCGCGGGTCACTGGGCCGGCCTGGTCAAGCGACGAAGCGAAGGCGATCATCCCGTACCGGGAGCAAGCTCCGTAGGTCGGCTTGACGCCGACAATGCCGCACAGAGCGGCCGGCTGGCGAATCGAACCGCCGGTATCGGTGCCGATCGCCCACGGGGCCAGCCCGGCGGCGACCGCGGCGGCGCTGCCGCCCGACGAGCCACCCGGGACGCAGCGGCGGTCCCACGGATTGAGGACCGGCCCGAAAGCGGAGTTCTCGTTGGAGGAGCCCATCGCGAACTCGTCCTGGTTGGTCTTGCCGAGCAGCGCCGCACCCGCGTCGAGCAGCTTCGAGACGACGGTGGCGGTGTAAGGCGGCCGGTACCCCTCGAGGATCCGCGAGCCGGCCTGGCTCGGCACGCCAGCGGTGCAGAACAGGTCTTTGACCGCGACGGGAATTCCCCCCAACGCGGTGTCGCTGCCAGGCAGTGAATCGGGGGCGCCGTCGGCCACCCAGGTGTAGGCGTTCAGCTCGTCGGCGCTGGCCAGTTCACGATAGGCGGCGAACAGCTCCGCCGCACCGATCTCCCGCGCGCGAAGCTTGGCCACCGCTTCGGTCGCGCTGAGCTCGGTCAGAGCGCTCAAGTCGTTACCGATCCGGGAGCGTTCCGACCACCACCGAGTCCGACCATCATTCGCCGCTCGGCCCCGGGCTTGGCACGCCGAAGCCGCCGTCGACCCGCTCGGGAGCGGCCGCCAGCGCGAGCTCGCTGGACAGGGACTCCTTGGGCTCGTCGGCGCGCATCGCGCCGGCGACATCGATCGCGTGCGAAGTGGGCGGCACCCCGGCCAAGTCGAGCTCCCCAATTCGATCGACGTGATCCAGCACCTTGGAGAGCTCGCGGGCCATCCGCTGTACGTCGCTCTCGTCGAGCGCTAGCCGGGCCAGCCGAGCAACGTGTAAAACCTGCGCGCGGTCGAGCATCTCGGTCGGAGTCTACTAGCGGCTCCCACCGCTGTAACGCCCGACGCTTGGTTGCAGATTCATCCGCTCGCCGCCCATCTGCCGGAAGATGTTGCCGTCGATCTGAAAGCTCTCGATCGGACGCAGGCAGCCCTCGACCACCCCGCAGACAAAGATCCCCGCTTCGGAAGTGTGTCCGATCCAGTTAGCCACGAAGCTGCTCAGTCCCGGGATCTGGTCGTACTGGTACCAGGCGATCCCGATCTGCCCACCGTCGATGTAGTTGTCCACGACGGTGGCATCGCGGTAGCGAACCGAGACTCCGTCGTCGTGAAAGTTGACGATCCGGTTGTGAGCGACCGTGGCGTTGGCGACCTTGAGATAGATGCCGTGGGTCGGATATCCCAGGGAGCGATCGAGTCCGACATTGATGATCTCGTTGCCACGTACCGTGTAGAAGCGCCCGCCGGCCGGATCGCCCGCCTGCTCGGCCCTCGCCCCCAGGAGCATCCCGGAATCGCCCACCCGGTCGATCGAGTTGGAGACGATCGACCAATAGGAGCCATCGGTCAGGATTCCGGTTTCCTGCTTGGCGACAGGCGGTATGAGATCGGCGATCTGCAGGCCGATCAGCGCGATGTGGCTGCCCGTTCCCTGGAATCCTCGTACCGGCCCCAGCGCGAGATTCCTGAACCTCAGGTACCTCGGCCCGCCGGGATGTTGGGCATCGGTGCCCAGCCAGATCCCTTGGGTGAGCGTTGCCACGCCTCCACCGTAGGAGCCGAACGCGATCAGGTGGTGGGCCGTCCCCGACGCGCCGGCGCCTTCGCCTGGCATCAGCGTCTGATCGGAGAACGTCTCCCCGCCGTGGAACAGCACCTCATCCCCGGGCCCGAGCTCGGCCCGGTCGACGCGCGACACGGTGCGCCAGGGTCTCGACGGACTTCTTCCCGAATTGGAATCGTGCCCGCCGACCGCCACGTAATAGATAGTGCCCGCCTCCGCTTCCCCCGGAGCGGCGGCCGTAGCGGCCACGATCGAGAGGAACACGACCGTGGCCACGGCGACAAATGACCAGGGCGTGCGGAACAACGCGTGACGGATCGTCTGGGCGACCCCAGTTGGCTTCATGCCGTAGTCCCTTCCTAATGGTGGGTCGGCGCCTACGGGGTTAGCTGACGGGCTCGCGCTGTGTGAGCGCTACGGACCGAGAACGGACCGATTCGCCCCGGCGGATCTTGCGATCCACAAGTGGGTCCCCCGTCGATCGTCCACGGACGGACGATCGTTCGGCGGTGGCGAGCACAAGATTATATGAATCGAACGGAAGGTGGCTTGCCGGACGGACGCTGGCTTGCCGGACTGACACTGGCTTGCCGGACTGACGCTGGCTTGCCGGACTGATGCTGCTTGCCGGACGGAAGGTCGCTTGCCGGACGACCTTCCGGCGGCCGGTCGAGGTCTCCGGGGCCGAGCCGACGGCGCGCCCTCAGGGACGGCAGCCTGGTGAGCGCTCAGCGCGGCGGCGCCGCGATCCCCGCGTCCAGCGACAGCCGCTCGATCGTCCGACTTCCGATATCCGATGAGACGCCGTCCTGGCGCAGCGAACGGTAGGTGCCGAGCAGGATCGCGGCGGCCAGGATCAGCCCGAGGTAGGCGCCCAGCTTCGCCTCCACGTTCTGCGAGGGCTCGCCGTGGATGTCTGGATTGTCGATCAGGATACGCCAGATCAACGTCAGCAGCAGCAGTCCAGAGGGGATCATCTCAAGCACGGTCAGGATCACCGGCACCGCCGGCGATTCACGCGTCGCCTGAAACCACCAGATCGCCAGCCCGACCAGCGCGGTCAGCAAGATCAGGTAGCGCAGCAGCGTGAGCGAGTGCCACCCGTCGAGGGCGCTGGCAGGAAAGGACGCGATCAGCCCGTTGTGCGTTAAGGCGACCTCGTACCACGGCAGCAGGAACATGTCGACCAGCAGCACCGCCGAAGCGATGCCGATCACCCATTCCGCCGCGCGCAGCCTCGAAGGTTCCAGTCGCATCCCGTTCACCTGCCGGACCGGTGGCTACGCTGGCGAGCCACCGCCGTCGCGAAAACACTACCGCGCCCGCGCCCGGAAGCGCAACGGCGACGCCGGCGGACGCTCAACGCTTGGCGATCGGCGCGAGGTCGGCCACGAGCTTGCGTTCCGAGCGGTCCCTCGCGAAGCGGATCACGACGATGCCGCCCGGCTCCAGGCCGGTCACGACGCCGTCACCGAAGCTCGGGTGCACGACGTCCTCGCCGAGGCGGTAGGTGACCGGCGGCGTGCCATCGTCGAGGCCCGACCGAGCTCCCGTCCGCTCGCCGGCCGCCCGACCGGAGCCACGACCCGAACCGGAGCGCGAGCCAGTCCAGCCCGGGCGCGAACGCCCGCCCGCGTCGTCGCCGGAATCCCATCGGTCGCCGCTTGGCCCCCAGCTCCCAGATGCCAGCCGCAGGCCGCCCAGGCGGAGCGCCGGCTGCTCGCCGCGTTCGATCAGCTTGGCCGGGATCTCGGCCAGAAAGCGGCTGGGAATGCCGTAGGTTCGAGCCCCGAACACGGTCCGCGAGCGCGCGTAGCTCACGAACAGGTCGTTCTGCGCGCGGGTGATGCCCACGTAGCAGAGCCGACGCTCCTCCTCGACCCCTCCCTCCTCCAGCGCTCGGGCGTGCGGAAAGACACCCTCCTCGCAACCGATGATCAACACGATCGGGTACTCGAGCCCCTTCGCGTTGTGCAGCGTCATCAGCGTGACGAGACCCTCGTCGTCGGTGCGCTCGTCGGCATCGGCGACCAGTGCGACCTGTTGCAGGAACTCGGCCAGCGAGGGCTCCGCCGAGTCGCCGCTGTCGTATTCGCTGGCGACGTTGACGAGCTCCTCCAGGTTCTCGATCCTGCCCTGCGCCTCGATCGTGCGCTCGGCCCCGAGCGCGTCCAGGTAACCGGTCTCGGCCAGAAGCTCGCCGAGCAGCACCGCGATCGGCGCCCGCGACTGCGCGCGTTCGCGCAGAACGTTCATCGTCCCCATGAAGCGGCCCAGCGACTTGACCGCCGCAGGACCGAGCCCCGGGACCTGGTCCGCGGTCGAGGCAGCATCCCAGATCGAGATCCCCATCGTGTTCGCGAACGACAGCACGCGCGCGAGCGATGTAGCACCGATCCCGCGCCGCGGGGAATTGACGATCCGGGTGAAGGCGCCGGTGTCCTGAGAGTTGCCGAGCACAGTCAGGTACGCGATCGCATCCTTGATCTCCGCGCGCTCGTAGAACTTCGTGCCGCCGATCACCTGATAGGCGATCTCCGCCCGGACGAGCGTGTCCTCGAGCACGCGGGACTGCGCGTTGGTGCGGTACAGCACGGCGATCTCGCTGCGTGACGAGCCGCCGTCGACGAGCCGCTGGATCTCGCCGGTCACGAAGCGCGCCTCGGCGTGCTCGTCCTCGAGCTCGCGCAGATGAATCGGATCGCCGGTCCCGATGTCGCTCCAGAGGCGCTTCGAGCGGCGGCCGCGGTTATTGGCGATCACCCCGTTGGCGGCGTCAAGGATGTTCTGCGTGGAGCGGTAGTTCTGCTCGAGCTTGATCACCCGTGCATCGGGGAAGTCGCTCTCGAACTCGAGGATGTTGCGGATCTCCGCGCCGCGGAAGCCGTAGATCGACTGGTCCGGATCGCCGACCACGGCTAAGTTGCGGCGCTGACCGGCCAGCAGCTCGAGCCAGCGGTACTGCACATGATTGGTGTCCTGGTACTCGTCGACGAGCACCTGGCGGAAGCTCTCGACGTAGCCGGCACGGACCTCTTCGAACAGCTCGAGGACGTTAACGGCGCGGACCAGCAGGTCATCGAAGTCCATCGCGTTCATCCGGTGAAGCTCGCGCTCGTAACTGCGGTAAACGTCCGCGACCGTCTGCTCGAAGTAGGAACCGACCATCTGCGCGTACGCGTCCGCGTCACGCAGTCGGTTCTTGGCATCGGAGATCTGGGTGTGGATCGACCCGGGCGTGAAGCGCTTCGGATCAACGTTGTGCTCTTCCAGGCAGCGCTTGATCAGGCGCCGTGAGTCAGCCTGGTCGTAGATCGTGAACTGCCGCGTGTAGCCGAGCCGGTCGGCGTGTGCCCGAAGCATCCGGGCGCACGCAGAGTGGAACGTCATCACCCACATCACCCGCACGCGCCCGCCGACCAGCAGCTCTACGCGGTCGCGCATCTCGCGGGCCGCTTTGTTCGTGAACGTGATCGCCAGGATCTCGCTCGGCTTGGCCGCGTCAGTCGCGAGCAGATGGGCGATCCGGTGCGTCAAGACGCGCGTCTTGCCCGAGCCGGCGCCGGCAAGGATCAGAAGCGGACCGTCGCCGTGCGTGACGGCGTCGCGTTGAGGCTCGTTCAGTCCTGCCAGCAGCGTCTGCAGTTCATCAGCGGTTTGGGCCATCGTGAACTTGTAACGGTAGCGAGCGCGGTGGTCGTCGCCGGTGCCTGCTTAGGGCCCGCGGGGAGGCCGCTACGTTTATTGATCTAGATCGTCTCAGCGTGCGCCTGCGCGATCGCGCGGGCGCCGTCCTGTCCGACGAGCAGCTCCGCCTTGATCGTGCCGCTGTGTGCGACGTCAATCGCGGGGAAGCGCCCGGCGCTCGTCAGCGCGCCGTCCAGCGCGATCACCGTGGTCTCGCCTCCGAGCGGCCGTGAGGCGGTCGCGATCAGCGTCAGCGAGCCACCGTCGACGATCTTCCTGGCGGACGCGAGCAGCTTGCGGGCGCTCTGCTGGTGCAAGCCGTCGAGACTGTCGATCGCCACGATCGCGTCGCCGCCGCGCGCCGCGATCCGGCGCGCCTGGTCGACGACCAGCTCGACCGCTTGATCCTGCGCATCGGCCGACGCTGCAAAGCTGACAGCCGTCGAGGGCTTGCTCGCGCGTGAGGCCCAGTCGGTGATCTCCTCCGGCCGGACTCCGGCGAGCGCGATCAGCAGCTGCACGTCCGCTTGACCGGCAAGCGCCTCGACGATCCGGCGCAGCAGCTCAGACTTGCCGGCCCGTGGCGCGCCGCTGATCGTCACCCGCGAGCCACGGCCGATCGGGGTCAACCAGTCGATCGCTTTCAGCGTCGGGTCCTCGGAGCCGAACTGGAAGCGCTCCGACGGGAACGCGAGTGGCAGCTCGTCGTAGCGAGCGCTGTCGGCGAGCTCGTTGGCCGGACGGCCATTGATCGTGTCGACCCGCACGAGCGAGGCGAACCGCTCCGAGCGTCGCGGCGCACGCTTTGGCCCAGCCACGCGGTCGCCGGTGACCAGCTCGCACCGCTTCACCTGGGTGGCGGAGATGTAGACGTCATCGTCGGAGGTCTCGCCGGGGGTGCTGCGAATGAACCCGGAGCCGTTTGCGAGTAGCTCGACGACGCCCTCGACCTCCACCTCCTCGGCCTCGGACCGCAGCTCGGCCCCGGCCTCGGTCTCGACAACGGCGTCGGCCTCCGCGCCGGCTTCTGGCACCGTCTCGGCGCCGTCCTGGTCGCGGCCGGCGCTGCGCCCGCGACCACCGCGGCGCCCGCGCCGTCTCCGAGCCGCGTCGCCGCTCACGGCAGGCGCATCGGCCTCGCTGGCCTCCCCGGCCTCGCTCGCCTCAACGATGTCGCTCGCCTCCACGATGTCGCTGAACCCAGCAGTCTCGCTCAGCTCGACGGTCTCGCTCAGCTCGACGGTCTCGCTCAGCTCAACAGCTTCACCAGGCTCGCCGTCCTGATCGGAACCTGGCGTCGCCTGCGCCTGGCTCTCCGGGACCTCATCGCGTTCGGCGTCAGGGCCGCGATCCGCCTGAGCTTCGGCACCGGCTTCGCTGAGGCCGGCGCGCTCCAGAATCGCGTCGATCAGAGCGGCCTTGCGAAGACGGCGGTAGCCGTCGATCCTCATTTCTGATGCAATTGCGTGCAGGTCAGCCAGCGGGCTGTCTTCGAGAGCGGCTCGATCGAGCACGGACATGTGTTCCCCTTTTTAGGTGGATCGGTGGGCTCCGGACGCGTTGGGACAGCGCCCGGCGATTCGTGATCAGAATCTAGCGGGTCGCGCGGCTGGCAAGCTTGAGAATGACGCGCCGCGCAGGCGCGCCGGCGCTCAAGCCTGCTCCTCGCGGCGCAGCGAGCCCTCGAGCCGCAGCGCGCTGTCCACGCGTCTGGCGCCGCTGAGCGCGTCGCGCACGGCGATGAAGTCCATCGCCGCCGCGACATCGTGCACGCGCGCCATGTGCGCACCCGCGCGGATGCCGTGCTCCAGCGCGGCCAGGGTGCCGGCCACACGCGCGTGCGGCGCGCGGCCGGTCAGCGCACCGATGAAATCCTTGCGGGAGATCGCCAGCAGCAGCGGCCGCGAGAAGCAGTGCAACTGCTCCAGCGCACGCAGCACCGCAACCGTCTGCGCCGGGGTCTTGCCGAAGTCCGGTCCGGGGTCGAGCATCACCTGCTCAATGCGCACCCCGCGCGCCAGCGCAAGCTCGATGCGCTGCGCGAGCAGCTGCTTGACATCGGCGACGATGTGCGCGTCGTAGGAGGGATCCAGCAGCTTCTGCTTGGGCGCCGCGCGGGTGTGCATCAGGATCAGGGCCGCTCCGGTCCGCGCGCAGACGTCGGCGAGCCCAGGATCGCGCAGCGCGCTGACATCGTTGACGATCGCGGCACCAGCGGCGATCGCGGCACTCGCAACCGCCGGCTTGTAGGTGTCCACCGAGACGATCGCGCCGAGCTCGCCAGCCACGCGCTCGATCAGCGGCACAACGCGCTGGATCTCCTCCTGCGCGTCTACAACCGGCCGGTTGGTCACCCCCGACTCACCGCCGATATCGATCACGTCGGCACCCGCCGCCAGCAGCTCGCGCGCCAGCTCGACGCGCTGGCGCAGCGTGCGCTCGCCGCGATCGGAGAACGAGTCGGGGGTGGCGTTGACGATCCCCATCAGCCAGATCCGCCCGCCAAGCTGAAGCGCGCCCCGCGCCGTCGACAGGCTCAGCGCCGGAGCGCTCGTCACAGATGGAACTCGATTTCGGCTCCTGGACGCCGGATGCTGAGGTCCTGGCCCGCCTGCTCGGAGAGGTCCGAGAAGACGGGGATCGCGGTAAGCCGGTGAGGGTCCATCCTCAGCCGGCTTCCGCGACCCGCCTAATCCCGGGGACAACGCTCAGAGCGCGTCAACCTCGGAGACGAGCGCGCTGACCGATGCCTTCGCATCGCCGAACAGCATCGCCGTCTTGGCGTCGTAGAACAGCGGGTTGTCGATCCCGGCGAAGCCGGAGGCCATCGAGCGCTTCAGCACGATCACGGCGGAGGACTTGTCGACCTCCAGGATCGGCATGCCGTAGATCGGCGAGCTTGGATCGTTCTCCGCGGCCGGGTTGATCACGTCGTTGGCGCCGATGACCAGCGTCACGTCGGTGCGCGAGAAGTCCGGGTTGATGTCGTCCATCTCCCGGAGCAGGTCGTACGGCACATCCGCCTCAGCGAGTAGCACGTTCATGTGTCCCGGCATCCGTCCCGCGACCGGATGGATCGCGAACTTGACCTCCACGCCCTTCTTCTCGAGCGCTCGCTCGAGCTCGCGCACGGCGTGCTGGGCCTGAGCCACGGCCATGCCGTACCCGGGCGCGATCACGACCAGACGCGCATAGGACAGCTGGATCGCGACGTCCTGCGCGGTAGTCGAGCGGGCGGACCTGCCTTCGGCGTTCGCCGCTCCGACCGGCGCCGCAACCTCCCCGCCGAAGCCGCCGGCGACGATCGCCGGCACCGAGCGGTTCATCGCCTTGGCCATCAGGTTGGTCAGGATCGTGCCGGACGCGCCCACGATCATGCCGGCGACGATCATCGCCGGGTTGTCGAGCGCGAGACCCGTTGCGGCCGCTGACAGACCCGTGAAGGCGTTCAGCAGCGAGATCACGACCGGCATGTCGGCGCCGCCGATCGGGAGCACGACCGCGACGCCGAGGACCGCCGACACCACCAGGATGCCGATGATGAACAGCGCCTCCGAGTGAGTGCCGGACGCGATCGCGACCGCGCTTCCGACGGCGACCAGCAGTAGCACCAGATTCAGGACTGTCTGGCCGCTACCTGGGAGTTTGATCGGCTTGCCGGAGATGATCTCCCGTAGCTTGCCGTAGGCGATGCCCGAACCCCAGAATGAGACCGAGCCGACGATCGCGGCGAACAGCGACGGGATCATCACCCGTGCCGCGTAGTTCCCGTAGACGCTGCCCTCGAGCGGGAACCCGTGGCGGAACTCGGTCCAGGCGATCAGCGCGACCGCGCCGCCGCCGACGCCGTTGAACAGCGCGACCATCTCGGGCATCGCGGTC
This sequence comes from Solirubrobacteraceae bacterium, assembly GCA_052147535.1. Lineage (GTDB taxonomy): Bacteria > Actinomycetota > Thermoleophilia > Solirubrobacterales > Solirubrobacteraceae > Palsa-465. The sequence continues at coordinate 31,349 of JBKQKK010000361.1, forward strand.
ATCTTGACCTTGAGCGCCGCCGGCACGCCGACGGCGGTGCCGATCGCGAGTCCGAGGATGATGAGGATGATGGTGCCCGACCCTGAGAACTCGTTCGGCTCCAGGAACGTGGCAATCACCGCGATCCCCATGCCGACGGCCGCGATCTTGTTGCCGCGGACCGCTGTCTGCGGCCCGGTCAGGCCGCTCATCCCGTAGATGAAACACGCGAACGCGACGATGTAGAGCGAGTCGATGAGGGCCTTGCTGTGAATACCGGTAGCGCTGCTGGTGGTGTGGTGGACGACGATGAGAGTCGTGGCGATGTTCACTTCGCGCCGTCCTTGCTCACAGGCTCGGGCTTGCGCTTGAACATCCCGAGCATCCGGTCGGTGACCAGGAAACCACCGACGACGTTGATCGTGCCGAACGTGATTGCGATCACCAGGATGATGTGCTCCACGACCCCGCGGGCGTCGTGCATGAGCAGCAGACCTCCCAGCACGACGATCCCGTGGATCGCGTTGGTGCCGGACATCAGCGGCGTGTGCAGCGTGTTCGGGACCTTCGAGATGACCTCGAAGCCCACGAACGCGGCCAGCACAAGGATCGCGATGTCGATTACCAGGCTATTAGCCATGTGCGGTTCCTCTCCTCGCTAGGCGGCCGCGGCCGCAGCTTTGGCTCCGTCGTTGACGATCTCGCCCGCGCGAGTGATGCAAGCGCCCACGATGATCTCGTCCTCGAAGTCGAGCTTCAACTCGCCTTCCTTGGTGATCATCAGCCCCAGCAGCGCCTCGATGTTCTTCGCGTACATCTGCGAAGCGTCCTGGGCGAGCGTCGCGGGAACGTTCAGCGGCGCGACGATCTTGACGGCATGCTTGATGACGGTCTTGCCGGACTCGGTGATCTCGCAGTTGCCGCCGGATTCGCCGGCGAGATCAACGATCACCGAACCGGGCTTCATCAGCTTGACGGCGGCCTCGGTGACCAGGATCGGGGCGCGTCGGCCGGGCACTTGCGCGGTCGTGATGACCACGTCGGCCTTGCCGATCGCTTCGGCCATCAGCTCCTGCTGGCGCGCCTGCTGCTCGGGCGTGAGCTCCTTTGCGTAGCCCCCAGAACCCTCGAGGTCGCCACCGAGGTCGAACTCGAGGAACTTGGCGCCGAGCGACTGCACCTGATCCTTGACGGCCGCACGGACGTCAAAGCCCTGCACGACCGCGCCAAGCCTGCGCGCAGTCGCGATTGCCTGCAGGCCCGCAACCCCCACGCCGAGCACAAGCACGGTCGCGGGGCGGATCGTCCCGGCCGCAGTCATCAGCATCGGGTAGTAGCGCCCGAGCTCCTGCGCGCCGATCAGGGCTGCCCGGTAGCCGGCGATATTCGCCTGGCTGGAGAGCGCGTCCATCGTCTGTGCCCGGCTGATGCGGGGGACTGATTCCAGCGCGAAGCTGGTGATGCCGGTTTTCGCGATCGCGCTGATCCCGGCTCCATTGGTCAGCGGTTGCAGGAACCCGATCAGGATTCCGTCCTTCCTCAGCAGTTTGACCTCCGCCGCGTTCGGCGGCGCAACCTTCACGACAACGTCCGCTGCGAACGCGTCGTCAGGCTTGTCGACCAGCTTTGCACCCGCTTCCTCAAATTGGGAGTCGGGGATCAACGCGCCATCGCCGGCGCCCCGCGTCACGAGCACTTGGTGCCCGGCCGCGGTGAGTTTCTTGACCACAGCCGGTACGAGGGCCACGCGGGTCTCGCCTTCAGCGGTCTCTTGTGGGACTCCGATCTTCATTCGGCGCAGGAATGTATCGGGAATCGCCAACCGGCGTCAACTCCATAGTTAATGTCTCTTTATCGACGCGCCTTAGCTGACTCCGATCGGCGCCAGCGAGACCGCCTCGAGCGTGCCGGCAACGGTCACGAGCGTGTCAAGCGCGCTGTCCGGCGCCCGCCGCCCGGCGGGCCGCGCCGCACCCGGCTCCGTGTGACGGCCGGGCGCCCGCTGAGACGACGCCGCGGATCGCCGGCGAGCGCGCCCGCCGGCCTCAGCACCTCTGGTCTTGGACGCCGTCGCCGCCCGCCCGCGGGCAGGCGGCGTCGCGCCGGCGCGGGCGGTCGGTGAAGCCGGTTCGCCGGTAGCCCGGGCGATCGACGGTAGCGGCAGCGGTGCCAGCGGCAGCGGCTTGCCGTCGAGCGCGAGCAGCGCCTGGGCCGTGACCCATACCGGCGTCAGGTCGCTGCCGGTGGCGTAGCGCACGTGACCGTCGGCAGCGATCAGCGAAGCCAGGTAGCGCTCCGGCGAGGCGGCTCCGCGGCGGTGCAGCGTCGCCGGATCGATCCCCGCCGCGATCAGGCCCTGGATCGCAAACGCGGTCGACTGCGCGTTGGAGCTGGCTCCCGGCTGCGACGGAAACCCGCCGTCACCGTTCTGCTGGGAGCGGATGAACGCAACGGCGCGCGCGCGAACCGCTGCGTAGCCGCTGCCGGCGAGCGCCTCGAGCACGGCGCCGGTGTCATCGACGTCGCTGCTGCCAGGTGCCGTCGCGAAGTTGAAGCCGCCGTCTGCATCCTGCTGGCGCGCCAGCCAGGCAATGCTCGCCGCGCGCGGAGCAACGCCTGCAGCCCTCAGCGCGAGCACCATAAACGCCGTCAGGTTGGTCTGCTCGGAGACCGAGCCATCGGCGCGCAGATCGCGCTGCAGCGCGGTAAGCGGGTCCGTACCGCCTGCGTCACTAACGCTCGCGTCCGCGGCACGCAGCGCCAAGATCGTGCGCTCGATCGAACCGGGGTCCGTGCCCGTGGCGGCGGTCGCTTCGAGATACTCGAGCAGCGTGTGGCCGCCGTTGCGGCTGACGGCCTGCGGGCTATCGCCCTGCGCCGCCAGTGCGAGTGCCGCCCACCCCGCGAACAGCGGACTCGAGGGGCTCCCCGGCTCGGCGCCGAAGCCGCCGTCGAGGTTCTGAGCGGCGAGCAGGTAGGAGGCGGGCGTGGGGGCCGCGCGCGCGGCCGGCGGCGCGAGAGCAACCGCGGCGATCCCCAGAGCGCCAGCGCCGAGCACGCCGCCGAGCGCCAGGACCGGTGCGAGCGCGGCGTCCAGCGATCGCCAGTTGACCTCCATGCGCCGGCGGAAGCGCTGCAGCGAGCGCATCAGCGAAGGTCCGAACGCGAGCGCGAACAGCAGGCAGCCGGTGGCGTGGATCAGGTCGAAGCCGACGCCTTTGCCGACGTAAACCAGCAGCTGGGCGAAGCTGTGGTCGCTGTAGTTGACCCAGTCGCCGAAGTCCTGCAGGGCCGTGAACGCGAAGCCGACCACGAAGCAGACGATCGCCAGCCCCCAGCGGCCGATCCGCCGCCGCGTGAGGATCGCGAGACCGGCGCCGATCACTCCGGTCGCACCCCAGCCGGCCATCTGCCACGGGGTCCACGGACCCTGCCCGAAGAAGAAGTTGGAGGCCAGCGCGGCGACGGCGCCGACCACGAATCCGGGGGCGCCGCCGAGCGCGTAACCGGCCACCAGCACGATGTCGGTGGTCGGCTTGACGTTCGGGACCGCCGCGAACGCGATCCGGCCAAGCGCAGCGAACGCCGCCAGGGTCCCCACCAGCGCGACGATCCTCGCATCGGGCCGGGTGCGCTCGTACCAAGCGAAGCCGCCGGTGAGTGCCGCGCTCAGCACCAGCAACGCCGACAGCTGCCAGCTCACCCCAGGACCGCCTCACCGAGCACACTGGCGGGGCCGGCGCCCGGCGGCACGCGCCCGAGCAGCGCGATGCCCTGCGCCGGCAGCAGCGCTCCCCCGGAGCCCCCGAGGATGCGCGCTGTCTCGGTCGCGAAGTACATGCCGCCAGCGAGGACCTCGGCGGCCGGCCCGTCGGCGATCACCGCGCCGTCGGCGAGCAGCACGACCCGCTGCGCGTACGCCGCGACGAACTCGACGTCGTGGGTGGCTACCAGCACCGCCGCCGGCAGCGATTGCAGCAGCGCCGCAAGCTCGTCCTTGACAGAACGGTCCATCCCCCGGGTCGGCTCGTCGAGGCACACCACGGCCGGCACGTCGCCGGCCGTGCCCCGCGGCTCGCCGAGGACGATCGCGAGCGCGAGCCGCTGCTTCTGACCGCCCGAGAGCTCACGCGGGTGACGCGCGCCCAGAAGGTGCGGGTCGAGGCCCACCGCCCGCAGCGCCGCCGCGGTCGTCTCCTGCGCGACCGTCTCGTGCACGAGGTAATCGGTGGGGTTCTGCAGCAGCAGCGCGACCCGCCCAGAGGCACTCACACGCCCGCGCGTCGCGCGCGACAGACCTGCTGCGTGGCGTAGCAACGTCGACTTGCCGGCTCCGTTTCGTCCCATCAGCGCGACCCGCTCGCCGGGGGCGATCCGCAGCGAGAGATCGCGCAGGATCGTGGGGCCGCGGTCGATCTCGTGCCAGACGCCGTCGAAGCGCAATGCCGCGGCGGCCCCGGCCCGCGACGCTCTGCGAGACAGGCGCAAACGGCCGCCCGGCCCGCGGGCCGGGCGAGGATCGTCCGCGTGCCCTGGAGACGGCGCCGCGGACGGCAGCAGCCCGTGCTCGCGCAGCTCGGCGCGGGCGCGCTTGACGCCGGGCACGGGGTGCAACCCGAGCCCACTCAGCAGGCGCGCGCCGGGCGTGCAGTGCGCCGGGGCGTGCGCTGCCGCCCAGCGTAGGAACTCCTCCGGCGGTGCATCCATGACGATCCGGCCGTCGGTGATCGCGACGACCCTGTCCGCCACCGCGAGACAGCGCTCGAGCCGATGCTCGGCGAGCACGACAGTGAGGTCGCTGTCCTCGTTGAGGCGTCGCAGCAGCCCGATCAGCTCGTCGCCGGCGACCGGGTCCAGCTGCGAAGTGGGCTCGTCCAGCACGACTACCGCAGGCCTGCCGGCGAGCGTCGCACCAAGCGCCACACGCTGCAACTCGCCACCGGAGAGCTCCGCGGTGCAGCGCGCCATCAGCGGGTCGATCGCCAGCGCCAGGGCGACCTCCTCGACCGCCCGCGCGATCGTGGCGGGCGGCTCGCCACGGTTCGCCAGCGCGAACGCGAGCTCGGCCCGGACGGTCCCCATCACGACCTGCGTCTCGGGATCCTGGAACAGCGTGCCGACATCGCGCGCAAGCTCGCCGGGACCATGCGAGCGGGTGTCCATGCCGGCGACGTTCACCGAGCCGGCGGCCTCGCCGCCGTAGAAGTGGGGCACGAGCCCGCTGATCGCGCGCAGCAGCGTCGACTTCCCCGAGCCGGAGGCGCCCGCGAGGACGACCAGCTCGCCAGGCTGGACGCTCAGATTGACGCCGGTCAGCGCGTTGAATGAGGCGCCTGGGTAGCGGTAGCTGAAATCGCGAAGCTCGACAATGCTCACTCGATCCCCCTGTGGTCCGCGAACGGCGCGAGCGTCAGCAGCGGGAGCGCGCATGCGCACGCGAGCACGCTCCCGCCCACCGGCGAGTACAGCGTCGGATAGGCACGAAACGGCACCAGATCGCCTGCGCGGGCGACGATCACGAGCACGACGATCGCAACCGCGCTGAGGCCGAAGGCGATGTCGTGGCGTGAGCGCGGCCGGCGAACAGACCGATGCCCGCGCGGCGCGTCGGGCGTGGCGTAGCCGCGAACCTCGAGTGCCGCGGCGATATCGAGCGCGCGGTCCAGCACGCCGGCCGTGGTCGCGCGCATCAGCGCCAGGCGTCCCGGAGCGCGCCCCGGCCGGCAGCGCTGCGCGTCGGCGAGGCGGCGCGAGTCACGCAGCAGCACCGGCACCATCCGCGTCGCGATCGTGGCGGTCAGCGCCGAGCGGAACGAGAAACGGCGAAATAGCGCCAGCACCTCGTCCGGATCGACCGTCAGCGAGTACAGAGCACCGCACAGGATCAGCGCGGCGGCGCGCAACCCGAGAATCGCGCCGGACACGGTCGCCTCCAGGGTCACGTCGGTCACGCCGAGCACAGGCAGGTTGCCCAGCCGCGCGATCACCGTCAGCCCGTCGCGCGTGAGTAGCGCATTGACCAACGCGATCGTGAGTGCCAGCGAGACCGCGATCAGCGCGGCCCCTCGCAGCTCGCGCCAGACACCGGCGAGCGCGCCGGCGAGCAAGACGGCGACCGTGAGCGCGCCGAGCACCAAGGGGTTGGAGAGCATCAGCGCCGCGCATGCCAGCGCCAGGTACCACGCGATCGCGGCACCGGCACCGGCGGCGTGCAGCGGGCTGGCCCGGCGCTTGTAGATCATCGGCTCGCGGCGCTCATCGGCTCGCCGTGATCATCGGCTCGCCGTGCTCATCGGCTCGGCACCAGCGGCAGCGGCAGGCTCTGGCCGCCAGTGAGCGCGAGCGCGAAGTGGTCGTGCAAGCGCGCCGGCGTCAGCGCAGCGGCGGCTGCGTCGACGGCGTCCACGTCGGTGCCGGTCACCAGCCAGGTCGGCTGATCCTCAGAAGCTTGCTCGGTGGCGGCGATCAGGCCGACCGAGCCGTGCAGGGTGCGCACTACATCGCCGGCGGGATCGAGTAACTCGAGCGCCGCGTCGTGCACGCCGACAAAGCGCGCGTAGACGCCGCTTGCCGCCGGCCCGCTTTGCAGCAGGATCGCGGCCACCACGCCCTGCAGGTCGCTCCAGGTGCCGACGGCGAGCGGCAACGACTCGGTGCTCGAGCCCCCTCCGAGCGCCTGATTGGCGACGGGAACGCCCACGCGTCGGAGAAGGCTGGACACGGTCTGACAGGCGCTGCTCACGTCGGGGGCACAATCGACGATCGTCGGCACGCGCTTGCCGCCGATCCCGTTGAGGAACGGTTGGGGGAACGAGCCCACGACGGCGGGAATCGAATCGGTCGCGCTCCAATCGTGCAGGTCCCACCAGATCTGATCGCCCCGGTGCACGGCGGTGGTGGCGGCGCCGCTGGGAGCCTCGATCCCGTTGACGTAGTAGAACCAGTCGCGGTGCGCTGAGCTGCCGGCGAAGCTGTCGATCGACTGCACGAAGCCGCCCCCGTAGCTGGTGGACACCGGGAAGCCGCGCTCGAGCATCTGGATCACGGTCTCGGCGCCCGGTACGTGCCGCTGCGTGAGCGCGCCGACGTGGCGCGAGCCGAAGTCGCGGGTGACGGTGATGCTCGCGTTGCTCGTCCCGGGACCGGCTCCCAGGCCGCAGCCCGCGATCGCCGCCGCAATCGCGGCGGCGGCGATCGCGCTTATGCGCCCGCGGATCACGCTACTCAGAGGCCGTGCTGGTCACGTCCGTGCTGATCGCGGCTGCGCGGATGTAGCCCTTCTTGCTCGCGCCGAGCTGGATCAGACCGCTCGGCTCCGTCAGCGTCGCGACACCCTGCGAATTCGTTTTGACGGAGATCTGCGGGTGGGAAATCGGCTCGGCGCTGATCGCGTCCGCGGTGACCCTGGCTCCGGCGAGCGGGTGCGCCTTGCCCCTGGCGTTGTAGTAGAGCACCTCGACGCCGAACGGCTGACCGGCCGCCGGCCTGCGGAGCAGCTTCAGCGCCAGCGGCAACAGCGCCGGACCGGTTGACGGGACCGCCGCGAACAGCAACTGCTCGCCGCTGTGCAGCTTGATCTCGCACGCGCCGGCCGAAGCCGCCACGTTGTCGACGAAGATCTCCCAGTAGTCCTTGGCGCCGCTCTCGGTCTCGCCGAGGATCTTGGTCACGAAGTACTCGTCGTATGAAGCCGACCAACTGCCCGACCAGTTGCCGCGCGTTGCCACGTTCAGCGCGCCCTGCGCGCTGCTTGCCAGACAGACGCCGGTGGGCGCACCACCCCTGGTGATAGATCCGCTGCGTGTCTGTACCGATGTCGCCGCCAGCAGCGTCTTGGTCTTGCCTTCGATGCGAACGGTCACCTTCGGCAAGCTGGCGCTTGCCACCGCGGCCGGAGCCGCCACTGCCGCCAGTGAGCATGTGAGCACCGCCGCGCTCGAAGCGATCATCTGTTTGCGATTCATCGGAGCCACCCTTTCCACGAGGGCCTATTGGCTTTGGGGTCGGAGCAGGTCTCCTGGCTTACGGGCCTACCGCGCGGCGCCTTCCCAGCGCCATTACGGCGCCAGTGGCGTGCAGCTTGCCGCCGGCGTCCCCGATCACAGTGGCGGGTCCGCGCCGGCTTCACACCGGCTTCCCATCACTACCGACCTCGGACGGCCCGATCCTAGCGCGCCCGCAAACCACACGTCCGCTGCGCGCCACCGTAGACTGAGCCTGGTCATGACTGTCAACCTGACTCGCATCTACACTCGCCTGGGAGACGGCGGCGAGACCCATTTAGGGGACATGAGCCGCGTCTCCAAGACGCACCCGCGGATCGAGGCGTACGGGACGGTCGATGAGCTGAACGCCCAACTCGGCGTGACGCTGGCGATCGACGGGCTCGCCGACTCGCACCGCGAGTGGCTGAGCAGAATCCAGAACGACCTGTTCGACGTCGGCGCCGACATCGCTGCGCCCGATGATCCCAGCAGGGAGCGCCTGCGAGTGATCCCGGCACAAACCGCATGGCTCGAGGAGCGCTGTGACGAGGTCAACGCAACGTTGGCGCCACTGAAGTCTTTCGTGCTTCCCGGCGGCAGCGCCGCCGCCGCACACCTGCACGTGGCACGAACCGTGTGCCGCCGGGCGGAACGACTCGCGGTCGCCTGCGGCGCGGAAGTCAACGCCGAGGTTGTGCGCTATCTGAACCGGCTCTCGGACCTGTTGTTCATCCTCAGCCGCAGCGCCAACGGCGAGGACGAGCCGCTCTGGCAACCCGGCCGATTCCGCTAGCACACCACCCACGGACCCGACGATCGCAGATGACTCTCGTGGCCCTATTGCGCCGAGGGATCGACTAGCGGAGCGGCGTCGCGATCGGTCGGCGCAGCGGCGTCGCGATCGGTCAGCACAGCGGCGTCGCGATCGGTCACCACAGCGGCCGGGTCAGCCTCGCGCACCGCGCGGATGACCCTGATCTCCGGCGGTACGCCGGTCCGGGCGATGTGGTCGTACAGCTCGATGCCCTCAACCGAAGCGACCTCGAGCTCGAGCTCCGGCGTGATCTTGATGCGCTCCGCTTCGTAGAGCAGCTCCTGGTAGAGCGGCGCGCCGCGCGGACGGCCTTCGACATCGAGATCGTGCGTGCCGATGCGCAGCTTCCAGCGGCCACCGTCGAGCAGCTTGGTGGCCGTCAGCCTGACCGGCAGCGTTTCGGAGTCGGGACTCTGCAGCGAACCGGCGCCGGCGCGCAGACGCGCGCGGGCATCGGCACAGGCGTGCACGAGCCGCTCGATGTTGCGACGATACGGAGCGGGCACGATTGCGACCGGGCCGGATGCCCTTACGTCGCCACGCACCGAGCGCGCGGCAGCACCGACGAGCACGAACTCAACGTGCTTGGAGGCCAGCCAGCGCAGCACATCAAGGGAGCCGGCGGGGACATGCTCGAAGCCTTGGGCGGCTCCGGCTGGGTGTTGCTCGATCCCCGAGCTTCGGTGTCGAATTCGCATGGACGTGCGTTTCGCCCCGTCGGCCCGGAGTCCTTCCTGCGCAGCCACGATTCAAGTAGCGGAAGGGCTACGCTCCAGATCGATGGCCGAGGAATCCATCGGGGCACCCTCGCTGCTGATCCGCAGCAGGCCGGCCACGCTGCTCGGAGTGCTCACGGGCTGCGCGGGCGTCGCGGCGGCGACTGCCGCGATCTACCCACTCTCCAGGGTCGCCCCGACCGTCTCGCTAAGCGTCGTCTATCTGCCCGTGGTGCTGCTCGTCTCCACCGTCTGGGGGATGTCGCTGGGCCTGCTCAGCTCGCTGCTCAGCGCGGCGGCGTTCAATTTCTTCCACCTCCCCCCCCTTGGCCAGTTCACGATCTCCGATCCCCGCAACTGGGTGGCACTGGGGGCGTTCACGACGGTCGCCATGGTCGCGAGCGCCGTGGCTGAGCTGGCGCGGGCGCGGACACTCGAGGCGGAGCGCCGTCGTCAAGAGGCCGATCTGGCCGCAGCGCTCGCACGCGAGCTGCTGGCGGGTGCCGACATCCGTCAGGCGCTCGGCACGGCCGCCTACCGGCTGGCGCTGGCGCTGGGGCTTCCCTCAGCGGCGATCGCGCTGGGGACCGTTGACGGCGACGAGCGCCGGCGCGCGATCGCGCTGAGTGACGCTGGCGGGTACCAGATCGCGACTTTGCTGGTGCCCTGGACGCTGCCGGCGGAGCTGGCTCAGCGGCTACGCTCGCAGGTGGCGCCGACGCTGGCGGCGATGGTCGCGATCGCGCTGCGGCGCGACGCGATCCAGGCGGAAGCAGTCGAGACCGCCGCGCTGCGGCGCAGCCACGACGTCAAGACCGCACTGCTGCGCGCCGTCTCACACGACCTGCGCTCGCCCTTGACAGCGATCGTGGCAGCGGGCGACGCGCTCGCCTCGCGATCGCTTTCGGCCGAGGACCGCACCGAGCTGTCAAGCGTCGTGGTGGCTGAGGGCGAGCGCCTGGCGACGCTCGTCGACAAGCTGCTCGACCTGTCCAAGCTCCAGGCCGGCGGGGCACCACCGCGCCGCGAGTGGGTCTCGATCGAGGAGGTGGTGCTCGCGGCACGCGCGAGCGTGCCGGGCGCAAGCACGGCGGTCCGGATCGTCACGAACATCTCAGCGGACCTACCAGAGATCAATGCCGACGGGGCCCAGCTCGAGCGCGCGTTCGCGAACCTGCTCGAGAACGCAAGCCGCTACTGCGGCGATGCGCCCGTGTCGGTGAACGCGTCGCTGGTCGGCCAGAAGGTGGTGGTCAGCGTCGTCGACCACGGTCCGGGAATCCCGCCGGCAGAGCGCGAACGCATCTTCGAGCCGTTCTATCGTGGGCGCATGGCAGGCGAGGAACGCTGGACCGGGTCCGGGCTCGGGCTGGCGATCGCGAGGGGGTTCGTCGAAGGCAACGGCGGCGTGCTGACCGTCCAGTCGCTCCCCGGGCAGGGCACGAGCTTCGTCGTCTCGCTGCCGGTCGAGCTGGCGGCGCCGGTGCGAGCCCCGGCGTGAGCCCTGCCGGCCGGCAGCGCGTGCTCGTCTGCGACGACGAGCAGCAGATCCTGCGGGCGCTACGGGTGATCCTGCGCGACACCGGCTACGAGGCGCTACCGGCGAGCACCGCCGAGGAGGCGCTCGACGTAGCGGCTGTCGGCAGGCCGGACGCCGCGATCATCGACATGGTGCTCCCCGATGGCGACGGAATCGAGCTGTGCAGGCGCCTGCGGGAGTGGAGCGAGATGCCCGTGATCGTGCTGTCTGCGGTCGGCGACGAGGACGCAAAGGTGCGCGCGCTCGCGTGCGGAGCCGACGACTACGTGACCAAGCCGTTCGGGCCGCGCGAGTTAATCGCGCGCCTCGAGGCCAACCTGCGTCGCACCACCCACGACCACGAAGACGCGGTGATCGAGACGCACGGACTGCAGCTGGACCTCGCGCGCCGCACCGTCAGCGTCGCCGGCAACGAGGTGCACCTGACCCCGACGGAGTTCGACCTGCTGCGCGTGCTGGCCCGCAACCGCGGCCGGCTGATGACCCATCGCGAGCTGCTCGTCTCGGTCTGGGGCGCCGGCTATGGCGACGACACGCAGGTACTCAGAGCTCACATCGCCAACCTGCGACGCAAGATCGAGCCGCCCGACGGGACGCAGATCATCCGCACCGAATCGGGCGTCGGCTACCGCTTCGCGGCCTGATCCTGAAACGACGCAATCTTGCAGGCAGCCAAAGGTTCCGTTTAGCTAGCTGAGCTAGCGGTTCGCAACCCCGGCCGGGGTCATGCCGCCAAGCGCCATCTGCGCGGCGGCGGCCAGCACCGCTGCATGCTCGCGCCCCACGTCGGCTCGATCGGCGGCTTCGCCGATTGTCTCCTCGCTCAGGCGCCGAATCATCGCCGCCTGGCTCAGCAGCAGCTCGCGCTGCTCGCCGGTGGTGGTTTCTCGCATGATCTTCGTCAGCGCCTCGAGCTGGCGGATCAGCACCGCGGGCATTCCCGAGCCGGCCTGGCGGATCTTCTCGAACGCGCGCTCGACCAGCCGCGTGTAGCTGACCTCAGCGGTGATCACCCTGACGAAGCCGTGGGAGTCGCGGTGAACCCGCACCGGCCGCCAGCTCGTGGTCACGCGACATAGGCTCTCCCCCAGCCAGTCGATGCACGTGAGCGCCGTGAAGGTGTCGTTGACGGCGGGGGACAGCGCCCGGATCGCGATCTCCACCAGCTGGTCCACCGCGAACGCCAGATCCTGGACCAGGGTTCTCGTGGTACCGGTGATGTGCGCCCGCCGCAGAGCCCGGCTGACCGACGGCGCCGTGTCGGGCGGCCAAACCGTCGCGATCGGATGCCCGCGGACGATGAAGTGACCCGGGCGGTGCTCGAGCCGAATCACCGCCCCCCGCTCTGCGGCCAGGCCGACGAGCAGATTGTGGCGAATGAACTGCAGGTAGCCGCTCGCCGGCGCCTGGACCTCGCCGCCCCGCTCGCTCATCCGCAGCAACAGCTCGGCGACCGACGGACCGGCTTCAAACCGGACGTCGCCGTCGACCGACTCGGCGTCGATCGCGCGCGAGAGCTCGCCGGCGATGCTGGCGATCACGTTGGGAAGCTGGATCGAGGCGGCGATGTGGTGGATGAAGTAGATCAGCACGCCCATCGAGACCATCACCAGCACGACCGCGACGGTGATCGACAGGTGCGGCACGTGGTCGCCGGGGCCGATCGAGATCAGCACGAGCGTCGCGTACACGAACGTCGCCACAAATGTCCCGAGCGTGAACTGCGTACCGCGATCGCGGATGAAGTTACGCAGCATCCTCGGACCGAACTGCGTCGAGGCCAGCGTCAGCGTCACGATCGTGATCGAAAAGACGATCCCGACGACCGTGATCACGGCGGCAGCGAGTGCCGTCAAAACCGTGCGGGCGGCATCCGCCGAGCCGAAGATGACCCACGAGGGCAGCTTCACAGTGCCGTGGTAGGCTGCCACGTCGATCGCGTGGGTCACCAGGAACAGCGCGACGGCACCAAGCACCTCGAGCACCGGCACGAACCACAGGTTCGTGCGGAGCGCGTCGCGCCGCCAGACTGAGGGTAGCGGAAGCATTAGATCAAAAGATTGACACGCTCGGGTTGTGCGGCTGTCACCATTGCAGCTGTGAGTCAGGACACACTGACGGTGATCGACAACCGCAGCGGGCAGAGCTTCGAGGTCGCGATTGAAAACGGCGCGATCCGGGCGCGCGATCTGACCGCGCCGTTCGCGGGGAAGAATGGGCGCGGGTTGATGATCTACGACCCCGGGTTCACGAACACGGCGACATGCCTGAGCGCGATCACCAGCATCGACGCCGAGGCGGGCGTGCTGCTGCACCGCGGCTACCAGCTCGAGGCGCTATGCGAGCAGTCGACCTTCCTGGAGCTAGCCTACCTGCTGATCGAGGGCGACTTGCCGACCACCGCGCAATTCGAGCGCTGGCGGCACGAGATCGCGGTGCGCACGTTCGTGCACGAGAACGTCAAGAGCTTCCTCGAGGGCTTCCGCTACGACGCTCACCCGATGGCGATCATCGCGGCGTCGGTCGGAGCGCTGGCGAGCTTCTACGCCGACGCCGGCGATGTCGAAGACGAAGCGGCACGCGAGCTCCAGGTCCTGCGGCTGCTGGCGAAGCTGCCGACGCTCGCCGCGTACTCGTTCCGCCATGGCACCGGGCGGCCGTACGTGCTGCCGTCTGGCGAGCTGACCTCCGGCGAGCTCAGCTACGCCGGCAACCTGCTGTCGATGATGTTCCGGATGAGCGAACTGCGCTACGCCCCGGACCCACGCAAGGAGCGCGCACTCGACGTCCTGCTGATGGCCCACGCCGACCACGAGCAGAGCGCAGCCGCGACCGCCGTGCGCGCGGTCGGATCGACGCACGTCGATCCGTACTCGGCCGTCGCCGCCGGCATCCACGCACTGTCAGGGCCGATGCGCGGCGCGGCCGACGAGGCGGTGCTGATCATGCTTCGCAGGATCGGCACCGTCCACAACGTTTCGAGCTTCCTGGAGAGGATCAAGCAGAGCAGCGAGCGCGTGATGGGCTTCGGCCACGCGGTCTACAACACCACCGACCCGCGCGCGACGATCCTGCGGCGGCAACTGGACGTTCTCTACGAGGACCGGCCGCCGAGCCCGCTGATCGCGATCGCCGACGAGCTCGCCCGGCAAGCGGCGCATGACGAGTACTTCACATCGCGGCGACTGTACCCCAACGTGGATCTCTACTCGGGTCTGACCTACGAGGCGATCGGCATCCCTGACCAGATGTTCGGCGTGATGTTCGCGCTCGCCCGCAGCGCCGGCTGGATCGCCCAGTGGCGCGAGATGGTTCAGGACGCCGAGCAGAAAGCCGTGCGTCCGCGGCAGATCTACATCGGCTCCGACGCGCGCGAGTACGTGCCGCTGCCGCAGCGCGGCTAGCAAGCCTTCACAGATCGCCGAGGAGTCTTCTCGATCGCCAACGACGTCGCCAAGTACTTCGCGATCCTGCCGGCGATCTTTGTGACCACCTGGGCGTACACTAGGGGTGGCGACGGTCCGCTGCACGTCCTCAACGTGATGAATCTCGGCACGCCACGCTCCGCGGTGATCTCGGCGGTGATCTTCAATGCCCTCGTGATTCCGGCGCTGATCCCGACCTCGCTGAAGGGCGTCAGCTACCGGCCGATCGGCGCCAGCGCGCTGCTGCGCCGCAACCTCTGGATCTACGGCCTCGGCGGGCTGATCGCCCCGTTCATCGGGATCAAGCTGATCGACCTGATCATCCACAACCTCCTGGGAGCGTGATGACACGTGGTAAGTACAAGATCTTCCTAGGCATGGCCGCCGGAGTCGGAAAGACGTTCCGCATGTTGCAAGAAGGCCAAGCCGAGGCTGAAGCCGGTCGCGACGTCGTGATCGGCTACCTCGAGCCGCACGGCCGCGCCGAGACGACCGCCCAGGCCGACGGACTCGAGATCCTGCCGCGCCGCGACGTCACGTATCGCGGCAACCGCCTCGCCGAGATGGACCTCCCCGCGATCATCGAGCGCGAGCCCGAGCTGTGCCTGATCGACGAGCTCGCGCACACCAACGTGCCGGGACTCGAGCACGAGAAGCGCTACGAGGACATCGACGATGTGCTCGCCGGCGGGATCGACGTGTTCTCGACCGTAAACGTGCAGCACCTGGAAAGCCTCAACGACCAGGTCGCAGACCTCACTGGGATTCGCGTGCGCGAAACAGTCCCGGACGCGATCATCGGCACGGCCGACGACGTCGTGCTGCTCGACATCACGCCACACACGCTGATCGAGCGACTGCTCGCCGGCAAGGTCTACCCAGGGGAGCGCGTGCAGGCGGCGCTCAACAACTTCTTCAAGATCGAGAACCTCTCGGCACTGCGAGAGGTCGCACTGCGCCAGGTGGCGCAGGAGGTGGAAGCCAAGCGGATCGTCTCGTCCGGAGTCCCCGCTGATCAGAATGGGCGCCCGCGTGACGAGCGCCTCCTGCTCGACACAGCGGCTCCCCAGGCTGTGGGCGAGCGCCTGCTGGCGCTGATCAAGCCACGGCCGCAGTCGCAGCGGATCGTGCGGCGCGCGTGGCGCTCTGCGCAGCGACTCGGCGCCGAGCTGGATCTGCTGTGGGTGGCTGAGCACGACCCGCGGCCCGCGGAGCAGGAGCAAATCGATGCGCTGCGACGGCTCGCCACAGTGCTCGGCGCGCACCTGCTGATCGAGCGTGGCGATGACGTGGCGCTCGTTGCGCAGCGCGTGGCGCACGAGCGTGGTACTACATACGTCCTGATGGGAACGCCCAGCGAGCGCAGCGCGCTGTCGCGGCTGCTGGGGAGCTCGCTCCCAACCCGGCTGCTGCGACTGCTCCCGGGCCGCGACCTACGGATCATCGCCGACCGCAGCCAGCGTCCGGAGCGGGAGCCACGATGATCGTCTTCCTGATCGTGATCGCGCTGCTGATCAGCGCCCTCGCGGCGGTGATCTATCTGTACCTGCGCCCGTCGCGGCGGAGGCGGCCCTCCCGCGTGCCAGCGAGCGGCACCACCCGGATCCTGTTCCCGTTCGTAGCGCAGGCTCTGTCACCGCGCGCGCTGGACGCGGCCCTGCGCCTAGCGCGCTCTGAGGAGGCGACGCTCGTGCCGGTCTTCCTGGCGCGCGTGTCGCTTTACCTACCGCTGGACACGGCGCTGCCGCGACAGTCGCGGATCGCGATCCCGCTGCAGGAGGCGATCGAGCAGCGGGCCAACGCGTTCGGGATCCCCGTCGACTCGCGGATCGAGCGCGGCCGCACCTACCGCCACGCCCTGCGGCGGATGATCGCCGACGAGCACTTCGAGCGGATCGTCGTCGCCGCCGCCACCCGCGAGCACCCCGGGCTGCACGCCGACGACGTCGCCTGGCTGCTGGACAACGCCCCCGGTGAGATCGTCGTGCTGCGCCCCAGCGCGCAGGACCCGATCGTGCCCAGCGCGCCGCGCGCGGCTCGCCGCCTGGCCGGCCCGCCCGCCGCGAGCCCGCGCGAGCACGCG
>JBKQKK010000362.1:0-4162 GCA_052147535.1 Solirubrobacteraceae bacterium
CGGGAGCGACGGGACTCGAACCCGCGACCTCCGGCGTGACAGGCCGGCGCTCTAACCAACTGAGCTACGCCCCCTCGGGGAGCCAAGTATGCCAATCGAAGCAGAGTCAGGCGGCCTGCTCGCGCTGGGCGCTGCACAAGGCGCCGGCGGCGTCCGCGCAGACAACGCAGTGCGACCAGTCAAACGGACGCGTGATCCGCTGGAGCCGACGGTCGTTCTCGTGCCACGCTCGATTCAAGTGCCGGCCGATCACGACGGCCGCAACGCCGCCGGCACCCGCATTTCGAAGCGTCGCCGCGGCACTATGAGCATTCGCGCCTGTCGTCCACGTATCGTCGATCAGCAGAATCCGCTCCCCGCGCAGCGAGCGTGTCGGCTCGTACAGGTCGGGAGCGAAGGTCCGACGCGGTAGCTGTGTGCCTGAGCGCCGGAGCAGACGCTCGTGGCGCGCCCGCGTCGGGCCCACTAGCGCACCGACGATCTCGCGCAGCGGATGCTGCTCGTCACGGTCGCGATCGGTCGACGGCACGGTCGTCACGATCTCGAAGCGCGCCGCGCCGGCGGCGGCCGCAACGCAGCGCTCATGTTGAGCGAGAAAGCGCCATAGGATCGCGGCCAGATCGCGCGTCAAGCGCCGCGCCGGCAGACCCTCGAGCCGCTTGTAGCAGGCAAGCGCGTGGTGAAGCTGCTCGTAAGCGACGCTGTAGGAGATCGGCACGATCACGTCGAGCTGAGAGGGGGCGATCGTGCAAGCGAAGCAGCGCCGGAAGCCGCGCGTGAAGTTCAAGCAGTCCACGCAGACATCGGGACCACGGCGCGGAGGTAGCATGACGCCCTCATATGGCGCGGTGAGCTCGACAACGGTGGGCATCGCCGCAGCCCCTCAAACGGTTGCAGCGCCGGCCGCCGGCGGTCCCGAGAGCGACATCCTTCCAGCGGAGCTTGCGCGTTCGAACGCGGCGGAACGGTGGCGTTCGACGGTCGCGGCGATCTCCGCAGGAGAACTTACGACGTGCACGCCGGGCCGCGCGGCCAACTCTTGCGCCCACTGTTGCTCCAGCAGCCGATCGAGCAGCATCACCGGACGCCCCTGCGCGAGCGCGAGCCGCGCCTGGATCCGCGCGCCGCTCGTATGCGAAGCCTCGACGATCACCGTCCCAAGCGCGAGCCCGGACATCACGGCGTTGCGCATCGGAAAGCTGATGCGGCTTGGAGCGGACTCCGGACAGAACTGCGATACCACCGCGCAGCGGTCCGCGATCTGATGCTGCAGTGCCGCGTTTTGCGGCGGGTAGCAGCGGTCCAGGCCGGTGCCGATCACCGCGACCGTGCGGCCGGCGCGGTTAAGCGCGGCACTATGGGCCGCCGCATCGATGCCGGCAGCGAGTCCGGAAAGCACGGTAAAGCCTTGCTCGACGAGATGCCGGGCAATTTCGCGCGCGGCGCTGATCCCGCTGTGCGTCGCCTGCCGGGATCCGATCACCGCGATCGACCAGTGATCGGCGGGGATCATCCTGCCCGCGACGAACAGCAGCGGTGGAC
Organism: Solirubrobacteraceae bacterium; assembly: GCA_052147535.1. Classification (GTDB taxonomy): domain Bacteria; phylum Actinomycetota; class Thermoleophilia; order Solirubrobacterales; family Solirubrobacteraceae; genus Palsa-465. Next base: position 1,543 of record JBKQKK010000362.1, read on the forward strand.
GATCGGCAACGTTCCGCAGGTTGCCCGGATACTCCGCATCAGCCGGCGACAGGACGCGGATGCCGCGACGCTCCCAAGCGCCGATCTCCGCCACAGCACGATCCAGTGCATCGCCGGCCAGTAGGCCATGCACCGCCTCCAGCTCCACGATCGCGCCGCCGGACTCGAGCGTCTCAACGGCGCGTCGCCACGCCGGCTTTCCACCGTTACGGAGAAGCGCCACGAGAGCTGCTGTCGTGGTGTCGCGCACCATTGCACGAAGGTATCGACGCGCGCGGACGCTTGCGGCGAACGGACGTTCGTCTAAGGGCGTAGGGCCCGCGGGCCCTACGCGCCGGCTCGCGGGCCGGCGCTGTCAGCCCGCTACTCGGTCGGGTTCGTGCTCTCGACCTCCACCCACGCCGTCGTCGGCGGTACCGGCTCCGCAGGCGCAACGCTCGAGGTCAGCGTCAAGGTGGGCGGGTAGCTCTGGCTGGTCGGGGTCCTCGTAACGTTCGTCGCGGCGGGTTCGGCGTTCACCGTGGTGCCGACAGGCTGGGCTGCGACGACGGGTGTCACCACGGGAGCCGGCGCTGACGGGGCTTGGCTCACGGCGGGCGGGGTGGGCAACTCGAACGAAGCGTCCTCGGCGATACCGGCGACGGCGCCCTTGAAGTCGCGGATCCCCTTGCCGAGGGCACGGCCGGCTTCGGGAAGCCGCTTTGGTCCCAGGAAGATAAGCGCGACCAGCAGGATGAAGATCAGATGAGTCGGTTGAAGGATGTCTCCTATCACAAGCTGAAGCTTAGACGCCCCGGCAGGACGGCGTCGCAGAATTTAAACGCGAACGGGCAAGCCATGACCGGCTGTTCCGCGGGAGCTCTAAGCGACCGCGAACGACTCCCGCCTCGACTGGGGCTACTAGCATCAGAGCCGACACTGGCAGCAGAGGGAGGAAGCCGAGGTGCCCACGTTACAAGTGCTCATCGCCAGCACCCGACCCGGACGGGTGGGTTTCCCGGTCGCCCAGTGGTTCAGCGCACACGCCAACGACCACGGCGGCTTCTCGGTCGACGTGGCCGACCTCGCGGCGATCGGCCTGCCTCTGTTGGATGAGCCCAACCATCCGCGCCTTCGAACCTACACCCACCAGCACACGCGCGACTGGAGCGCCCGCGTCGAGGCGGCCGACGCGTTCGCGTTCGTGACGCCCGAATACAACCACGGACCATCTGCCGCCCTCATCAACGCCCTCTCCTACCTGCACCAGGAGTGGAAATACAAGCCCGCCGGATTCGTCAGTTACGGCGGCGTATCAGCCGGCACCCGCGGCGTCGAGGTCGCAAAGCTCGTCGCCACGACGCTCGACATCGTCGTCGTCTCGCCGGCAGTCTCGATCCCGTTCGTCCAGCAGTTCCTCGATCAGGACGGCCGGATCGCGCCCAACGAGGTGATGCGCCAAGCAGCCACCACGATGCTTGACGAGTTGGTACAGGTCGAGGCCGCCCTGCGACCGTTGCGGTAAGCGGCTCGGTGCCCGCGGTTGCCCACCCGTCATCCTGATGGCGCATGCTGGTTCGCGGTCGAGCGCCGGCCTGCGACGGCGGGCGCGTCGCGCACATCATGCTCCGGCCGGTGCGGGACGCGGGACGCGGGACGGCGGGACGGCGGGACGGCGGGGCGGCGGGGCGGCGAGGCGGGGCGCGCGATTGCGACAACCTGCCTTCCTGCGGCGAGCTTTGTGCCAATCAGCTGCCCAGGTTCACCGGCCGACCAGCCGCTCGAGCATCATCCCCAAAACGCTCAGCAGATGCGCTCCAGCGACTGGACCCAGAACACTCGCCAGGCAATCCGGGTGTTTGATGTGATATGTGAGGGCTTCCGACAAGGAGATGCAGTGGCGCGTGGCCGCAGCGCAAGCTGGCCCGCGGAAACGCGCGTCGTCGCGAGGCTGATCTTGACCACGCCGCCGAGCTGGTCCAGCCCGGCCCGCGGCCGACACGCTTGCGAACCACCAACGCTGAGGTCTGCAACTGCGCCGCGATCTCCGGATTGTCGGATTTTCGGATAGCCCCGCTCATCGAGCACCCGGGCACGGACGGCGGCCGGCCGATCCGCCGGCAACCTCTCCAACAGACCCCCGATCCAAGCGTCATCGCCAGCGAGTGCCTCCACGCGCTCGAGCTCGTCATCCTGGAAGCTGACCGCCTCAAGCCTCACGGATCCCGAGCCGAATCCTCGCCTTGTCCGCGACGCGCCGGCTGCGGACGCCGTTGGCCAGCCTGTTGTGAGCAATCGTGAACAACCAGCCCGCGGCCGTCGACTCAGTCGGCCGGTAGCGCGGCGCCGCCCGAAACACCGCCACGCCACACCGGGAGTCGCGATCAGCTGGAATCCTGGTCCCGAGATCTCCCAATTCTCGTAGCTTGCGTCCGGGCCTGCCTCGATCACGCGACCGCTGTCGAACCCAACAATGAGCCGCCCACGCTCATCGGCGGTCGCGGGGGCAATGCGATCATGGCGCAAGGAAAGCACCGGCGCGAGTTCCTCCCACGCCTGCTCGGACGCATCGAATCGACGCGCACTCCCTCCCGCTCTGAACCGAAACTCGCCTTCTTATCGTGACTTCCGTTCCGATGCT
>JBKQKK010000363.1:0-21741 GCA_052147535.1 Solirubrobacteraceae bacterium
GTTCGCAAGGACGTGTCGAAGCGGTCCGACGTCGTCAGCGGGCGGGTCGAGAAGCTCGTCTCCAACGCACAGGATCTGATCGGATCGATTTCCTGAAATATCTTCCCCTGCGTAGCGTCCAAGGAGAGCGCTTTTGCAGGAAAGGTTCGTCGGCCTCATATCTCGCCGGCGAATGCAGCACCCTCTCCTCCCTCAACCGCCGGGGCGCCACTTGTGGCGCCCCGTCGGTCCTTCAGCGTCATCGTTGATGATGCGCCCAAGCGGTGATTGTGCAAGCCACACGGAGCCATCTGCTCGACGGCGAGGGCCGGTATGCGTTGTGGCATGCAAGCTCTCGGCAAATCTCGGTGGGCGCAGTCAACATTGTCCAAAAAGACACAGTTTGAATGCAACTACGTAATTAACCGTCAAAGCATGGGGACTGTCAGGCGGCGAGGCGCGGTGAGGCGCCGGCGTGCTCGCGTGTCGCGCGCCGGTCAGCCGGCGGAGGCGCCAGCGGGTGCAGACGGCTCAGCGCCGTCCTCGAGCAGACGCTCGTACACGCGGCAGCGCTTGACGATCGTGCCGCCCATCGCCTCCAGCGCGCGGTTCATCGACTTGTTCGTCTCCAGGATCCAGCCCGCCTCGCCGGTCTTGATCCGCGAGCGCGCCGACATGTCGTAGTGCTCGACGTAGAGTGCGGCGGCGATCCCCGTGTGCTGGTACTCCGGCAGGACGCCGAGGAAGCCGATCCGGCAGCGGTCCATGTACCTCTTGCGGTTCAGGTAGTACCACCAGCCGAGCGGCAGCAGCCTGCCCTGCATCTTCTTGTAGACCTGGTTGATGTCGGGGATCGTGATCGCGATCGCGACCGTTTCGTTGTCATTCTCTGCGACCATGAACCAGTCCTTGGAGTAGACCAGCCGGTAGGTCACCGCGAGATCGTTCAGGTCCTCTTTTGAATACGGGACAAAGCCCCAGTTCTTTGACCAGGCGGCGCTGTAGATCTTGTTGAAGTCCTGCAGTTCGCGACCCAGGTGCAGCCACGACATCTTGCGGATCCTGATCCCGTACTTGGTCCGTGAGCGCTCGGCCAGCTGCGGCAGGATCGGCAGCATCCGCTGCTCGCGGTCGGAGATGTGCAGCTTCCAGTGGAACGTGTCGATCGTCTTGACCAGCCCCGCGGCCTCGCAGCGCTGCTGGTAGTAGGGCGGATGCCAGGGGTGGCGGATCATCGGCTCCAGTTCGAACCCGTCGAACAGGACGCCGCTCTCCTCGTTCATGACGAAGTCCATCGGCCCCACCATCCGGTCGCGACCTTGCTGCCTGCACCATTGCGCGGCGGCGTCCAGCAGGGCATCAAGCAGCGCCTGGTCGTCCTCGAACTCCAGAAAGCCGAACATCCCCCAGCGGTTGCCGTGGTACTCGTTGAACGCGTGGTCGATCTGTGCCGTGATCCGGCCGACGACGCGACCGTTGCGGCGCGCTAGGAAGTACTCGGCGTCGCCGTGCTTGAAGAACGGGTTCAGCTTGTGGCTGAGGTACGCGTACCGCTCGAGCTTGAGCGGGGGGATCCAGGGCGTTCCCGCGTGTAGCCGGAACGGAAGGTCAACGAACTCGCGCAGGTCCTTGCGACCGCGAACTGGGGTGATCTCGATCAGCATCATCGGGACGCTATCGGAACCGGCGCCGAACGATGGTTGCCGCCGGACGAGATCACAGAGGCGTACGATTTGTTTGATGACCGGGCGGCTCTCATCGTCGAGTCTCGCCTTCATGGCACTGATTGCGCTGTCGGCGGGTGTCTCTGCGTGCGGAACCAGCTCCAGCCCGAGCGCTACCAGCGCGAGCTCGGTTGCCACCGCTGGCACCGCGACGAGCACAAGCTCCGCATCGGCCACCAACAGCACAGCCACGAGCAGCACGCCCACGACCAGTAGCGCGCCGCCAGGCGGCGGCGCGGCGGCGTCGGTTACCTCGGGGCCGGTGCGGGGTGAGCTGATCGCAGCTGACCACGCGCCGATCGTGAACAAACCTTGGGCTTACACGGTGAAGGTGACGGATGCGGCTGGCGGTCCGCTGTCGGGCACGGTCGACATCGAGTTCGCGTTCGGCGGCCAAGTGGTTGGACACGACACGCCGCCCACGCATCCGGTCCGCAGCGGCGCCTGGCATGGGACGCTCACGTTTCCGGCTGCCGCGGAGGGAGAGCCGATCTCGGTGCAGGCGGTAGTCCACACCAGCGCGGGCTCGATCGCGCTCGACTGGCCGATCAGCGTCGTCAAGTGACGTATCCACAAGGGCCCTCGGCGGCCTCCCTTTCGCCGGCTTGATCTGAGCCTGGGACGCCGGCGCCCCCGGCTGGCCGCCAGGGGGATTCGATGCTTCGCGAGTCTGCGAGAATTGCCACATGCCCACCAGAGACCAAGTACTTGATGCGCTGCGCTCCGTCATCGACCCCGAGCTCCGCCGCGACATCGTCGAACTCGAGATGGTCCGGTCGATCGACGTCCATGCGAACGGCGTCGTCGACGTGATGGTCTCGCTGACCACCACCGGCTGCCCGATCCGCGACCACTTCCAGAATGCCGTCACGGAGGCGGTCGGGAAGCTCGACGGCGTGAGCGCCACCAACGTCAGCTTTGACGTGCTGTCTGACCGCGAGAAGGCAGCGCTCGGCACCAAGCTGGGGCGCCCGACGCTGCCTGACGGAGCGCTCGCTCGGGTCGCCAACGTGATCTGCGTCGCCTCCGGGAAGGGCGGCGTCGGCAAATCGAGCGTGACCGCGAACCTAGCGGCGGCGCTGACCGCTCAAGGCAGGAGCGTCGGCGTGCTCGATGCCGACGTGTGGGGCTACTCGCAGCCTCGCATGCTCGGCCTCGGAGCTCAGCGGCCGCACGTGAACGCTGAACGCAAGCTGATCCCGCTGATCGCCCACGATTCCGTGAAGGTGATGTCAATCGGCTTCTTCATCGAGCAGGATGCCGCCGTCGTCTGGCGCGGCCCGATGCTGCACAAAGCGCTGCAGCAGTTCCTCGAGGACGTCGAGTGGGGCGAGCTTGACTTCCTGCTGATCGATCTGCCGCCGGGCACCGGCGACGTCTCGATGACGATTGCGCAGCTGCTGCCGCAGGCGAAGATGTTGCTCGTCACGACGCCGCAGGCCGTGGCCCAGAAGGTCGCGCGTCGCGCGGCGGAGATGGCCGCGAAGCTGAAGCTCGAGGTCATCGGGGTGATCGAGAACATGGCCGGATTCGTGACCCCCGGAGGGGACCGCTTCGCGATCTTCGGCGAAGGTGGAGGCCAGCTGCTGGCCGAGGAGCTCGAGGTCCCGCTGCTCGGCAAGGTGCCGCTGACGATGGCGCTGCGCGAGCAGTCCGACGCCGGAATCCCGGTCGTTTACACCGACCCGGACGACCCCGCGTCGCGGGCGCTCTGGCAGGCCGCACGCGGCCTGATCGCAAGCTTGCCGGTCGTCCTGCCGATGGTGCAGCAGCCGGCCACCGCCCCGGCGGTGGCGCCCAAGCCAGTCGGCATGTCGCTGCCGATGGCCTAGCTACGCGACCGCGGGCGCGCTGAACCGGCCTATTTGTCAGCGCTTGTAGTAAGCGGAGTTGATAGCCGTGTACTTCTGCCACTCGTCGGGGAGCTGGTCCTCCGCGAAGCAGGCGTCGACCGGGCATGCTTCGACGCAGGCATCGCAGTCGATGCACTCCTCGGGGTCGATGTAGAGCATGTCGACCTTGTCATAGTCGGGCTCGTCCGGCGTCGGATGGATGCAGTCGACGGGGCAGACCTCAACGCACGAGTTGTCCTTAGTACCGATGCAGGGCTCGGCGATCACATAGGCCATGAGCTTTAGCTATTCCTGTCTAGATTCGTTTGCACAAGCTGGACCCGCCATTCTACGTTGGACCGCCGACACCCCCGATCCTGCCGAAGCTCCGCACGAGAACATCGCATTTTACAGCGGCTTGCGGCTTTGTACGGATGCCTGTCAGGGATATGCCGACGAACTACCTGGTCGATACCACTGATGCAGGCGAGGTAAATCGCGGTCAGTGTATCAGCCAACTCGCTGTCCCTGAGGAGGAGAGGTAGAAATTTTGCATGCTCTACAACCGTGCCTAGCGGCACGGCAACGGCTACGCGTGGGTAGCCGGCCGCTCGCTGCCGTCCGCTCCGAGCCACTCGCGAGTGTCACCGGTCGTCGTGGCTCGCATCGCAGCGCGAGCGCAGGAGTGCAGTCATGAGCATCGATCGGCGTGCGATGTTCGCAAGGTCGATGGGTCCGCGGCAGGCAGCCGCGATCCCCGACGCAGAAGTAAGCCGGAAACGGAGCGAGTTCGAAAGTCGCCTGCGCGAGCTCGAGGCTCAGGAGCCGCTGCACGGCGTCGATCTCCGCAGCCTTCTGATCGAGCACGGGATCGGCCGGCGCGCGTTCCTCAAGTGGGTCTCGGCGATCACGGCGCTGCTGACGCTGCCGCCGCTATTCGAGCCGCTGGTCGCCCGTGCCGCCGCGGTCGCCAACCGGATCCCCGTGATCTGGATCGAGGGCCAGAGCTGCCGGGGGAACTCGGAGGCGCTGCTGCGCTCGGAGGCCCCGACCGTGGATGAGCTGCTGTTCGACACGATCTCGCTCGAGTTTCACCAACTGCTGATGGTGGCCGCTGGCTTCCAAGCTGAACAGCGCAAGGCCGACGCGGTCAAGGCCAACTACGGCAAGTACCTTCTGGTCGCCGAGGGGTCGATTCCGACCGGCTATAACGGCGCGTTCTCCACCTCCGGCGCGTCGGGGCAGACGTTCATGGAGGAGCTGACGGAGCTTTCGAAGGGAGCCGCGGCCGTGATGGCCGTCGGGTCGTGCGCCGCATACGCGGCACTTCCGGCGGCAGACCCGAACCCGACCGGAGCGATCAGCGTCCAGGACGTGGTCAGCAACGTGCCGGTGGTCAACCTTCCCGCCTGCCCGATCAACCCGGTCAATTTCGTCGGGACGCTGCTGCATTTCATTCTTGCCGGCAGCTGGCCGGCGCTCGACACCGAGCTACGCCCGCTGTGGGCGTTCGCTGCGCCGATCCACGACAACTGCCCGCGACGCGCGCACTTCGATGCCGGCGAGTACGTACTCGACTGGGGCGATCAGGGCGCGCAGAACAACTTCTGCCTCTACAAGATGGGCTGCAAGGGCCCGATGACGCACAACAACTGCAGCTTGGTCCTGTATAACGGCGGCACTAACTGGCCGATCGGCGCCGGTCACGGTTGCATCGGCTGCTCGGAGGACGACTTCTGGGATCGCTATGCCTTCGAGCGTCCGTTGGCCACCGCGAACGTCAACGCTCCCGGCTTGTTCGGCTGGGGCGTTGAGAACAGCGTCGACAAGTTCGGCCTCGGTCTGCTGACGCTGACAGCCGTCGGGATCGCGGCCCACGCGGTTGGATCAGGGGTGGTGCACCATCGGCAGCGCTCGGCCCACGCCGCTGCTGACCGTGCTCGCAAGCAACCTCAGCAACCTCAGCAACCTCAGCAACCGCCGGACGCCCCCGCCGCCGACGTCGGAGAGCAGTCATGAGCCGACACATCGTGGTCGATCCGATCAGCCGAATCGAAGGGCAGCTGCGGATCGAGGCAGTCCTCGACGACAGCAACACGATCACCACCGCCTACTCCGCCGGCACGATGTTCCGGGGGATCGAGCTGATCCTCCAGGGGCGCGACCCGCGCGATGCGGGCCTGCTGGCGATGCGGATCTGTGGTGTATGCACCGGCGTGCACTACTGGACGAGCATCCGGGCGGTCGAGGACGCGTTCCACCTGACGCTCACCAAGAACGCGCGCCTGGTGCGCAACCTGATCCAGGCGTCGTTGTTCATGCACGACCACCCGGTTCACTTCTACCAGCTGCACGCGCTCGACTGGGTCGACCTCGTCTCGTCCCTGTCGGCGGATCCGAAGAAGGCGGTTGACGTCGCCTACAGCTACTCGGATTCGCCGTACAACGCGAGCCTGGCCACCTACCAGGCGGTTCAGCAGAAGCTCACCGCCTTCGTAAAGGCCGGAAGCCTTGGCATCTTCGGCAACGCCTACTGGGGAAGCCCAAGCTACGAGCTCACGCCGGAGCAGAACCTGGTAGCGGTTTCTCACTACCTCGACGCGCTTACGATCCAGCGCACGGCGGCCAAGATGATGGCGATCCTCGGCGGCAAGAACCCACATCCGCAGTCGATCGTCGTCGGCGGCATCACATCTGTGGAGGACATTCAGAACCCGGCGGAGCTGGCTCTATTCGGCCAGTATCTCTCCGAGGTCACGCAGTTCGTGCAGACCGCGTACCTACCCGACCTGCTGATGGTCGGCACGGTGTACGCGAAGCAGGGTCTGGATGGAATCGGGGCCGGCCTGAAGTCATACATGGCATACGGCGACTTCTCGCTCACAGACGCACCGGACTCGGCCAAGCTGTTCAGCCGCGGGCTCGTTCTCGACGGAGATCTCTCGAAGGTGTACCCGGTCGACCAGGCGAACGTGCGCGAGGACATCACCCACTCCTGGTATGAGGGTGACTGGAACAAGCATCCCTACGTGGAGGAGACGGTGCCGGATTACACCGGCCTCGACAAGCGCAGCGACGGCATCGCATACCTCAAGACCGACGCGAAGTACAGCTGGTTGAAGGCACCCACCTATGACGGTTATCGAGTCGAGGTCGGGCCGCTGGCGCGGCTCGTCGTCGGCTACGCCTCCGGCAACCAGACGATCGTGCAGCACGTCGACGCGCTGCTCAAGCTGACCGGTTTCCCGGCGTCGGTGCTGTTCTCGACCCTGGGTCGAACGGCGGCACGCTGCGTCGAGACGATGATCATTGCTGATGCGATGGTTGGCTGGCTGAACGAGCTGCAGCTCAACGTTGCGTCGGGAGACACGACCACCTGGACCGATTTCGACTTCGGCAACGTCTCCCAGGACACCGAGGGGGTGGGCATGTCCGAAGCCCCGCGTGGGGCGTTGGCCCACTGGGTGGTGATCAAGGACGGCCAGATCGACAACTATCAAGCGGTCGTGCCGACGACCTGGAACGCGTCCCCGCGCGATGCTCAGGGCAGGCCGGGCGCCTACGAGGCGTCGCTGGTGGGAGTCAAGCTCGCCAACCCCCAGGAGCCGCTGGAGATCCTCAGAACGATCCATAGCTTCGATCCGTGCCTTGCCTGCGCGGTGCACCTGGTGGATGCGCGCGGGCGGGAGATCTCATCCTGCGAGGTCGTCCCTTCGGGCGGCGTCCCGATGGCGTGAGGGCAGTCGCGATGAATAAGTATCCAACTCAGTTCGAACGGGTTCCGCGCCGCGGCAACATGTGGCGCATCTTCCACTGGGCGACGGTGTTCTCGATCGTCGCCGCCTGCCTCACCGGCACATACATCGCCGACCCGTTCTTCGGTCTGCACGGCCACGACGTGATGTCGTGGATGCGGGCGTTCCACTTCTACGTGGCGATCATCCTCGATTGCAGCGTGATCTCGCTCGCATACCTGTACTTCTTCAGCCGCACCGACCGTGGTGTTGAGGAGATCATTCCGACGAAGAAGAACTTCGTGAGCCTGCAGGAAGGGTTCCTGAACCTCGTGCTGCTCAACGGCCGCAAGAAGTTCGACTCCTCGAAGCCCGACTCGTGGAACGCGATGTGGTTCACGGTGCTGCATCTGCTGGTGTTCTTCCAGATGTTCACCGGCTTCCAGCTGTATGTCATCAATGAGTACAGTGGCGTCAGCTCGATCGGCGGCTGGTGGCCCCAGTTGCTGCACACGACGACCGACTGGACAGTCTGGCTGTTCGGCAGCCAGGGCGGGGTGCGCACCGCTCACCTGGTGACGATGTACTTCATCATCGCCTGGGCGATGTGCCACCTCTATTACGAGGCGTGGCGCACGATCGTGTGGAGGGAGGGCGACATCGGGATCGCGATCGGCGGTTACAAGTTCGCCCGCCGGCCGCCGCCGGTCAGCGGCGGCACGCGCAGCACCGATCTGGCGCTCGTCGCGGAGGATCCCGCTGACGGCGCGCTTGCGGCCGGTAACGGCGCCGAAGCAGACGCCGGGGCCGACGGCGCCGGAGCGGCCGCCGGGGCCGCCGTGGAGGGCAGCGGCGTGGCCACGGGCGCGGCGGCGGAGCACGGCTCGTGAGCGCGGCGCAGGACCGCGGGCCCGCGGGCCCGCGGTCGGTCCGTGTCGTCGGCGTCGGCAACATCCTCTACCGCGACGAGGGGGTCGGGGTGTTCGCGGCGCACAAGCTCAGCCAGGCGTTCGCGTTCACGCCCGCGGTCGAGATCATCGACGGGGCGCTGCTGGGGTTCAGCCTGCTCGACGTGTTCGCCGACCGCACAACCGTGATCGTGCTCGATGCGCTGCTCGCCGACGCCGATCCGGGCACGATCTACCGGCTCGGAACCGACCAGCTGCTGCACCTCGGAGACGAGATGACGCCGACCGCGCACGAGATCGACCCGATCAACGTGCTCAAGCACGCGCGCGCGTTCGGCAACGATGTCGAGATGATCCTGATGGGCATCGTCCCGGATGACGCGTCGCAGATGGCCTTGGGCCTCACGCCGGCGTTGGCCGATCAGTTTGATCGGTTCGTCGAGGCGACGGTTTCCGAGTTGGGCGCGCAGGGAGTGCGCGCGCACTCCCGGCGCACGCTGACGCTCGAGCAGGTGATCGACGACCTCAGCCACCTCGCTCCGGCGCCGGCAACGTCTGCGAGCGCGACATGAACGAGGCGCTCGTGCCCACACACGCGAGCGCTGAGGTCGACCAGCTGCTGAAGCTCCACGATCTCAGCGGCGAAGCGGCGGTGGCGTACTTCTCGTTCGAAGGCCCGCAGAGCTTCATCGCCGCACGCGACGCAAGCGGCGTGCTGGCGCCGCTGATCGGCTTCTGGCCGTTGCCCGTGCGCGGCGTTGACCTGCTCGAGGCGGTCGCCTCGATCGATGACAGCGGCCCGCGGCTGATCGACAACTACGCTCGCGGTCTCCCGGAGCTGATCGACGTCGTCCGCGCGCTCGGCTCCGAGCTCGAGCCCGTCGAGTCGGAGTCGCTTGGCTGGCTGCTGGCTGCTTGCAGCCTCGTGGTCGGAATGCAGGAGGAGGACGTCGCCCGCGCCCTGTGCTCGGTCGAAGCGCTGGTCCAGCTGGATCTGGCGGTGCTGCCCAGAAACGACCGCTACGCCGTCGACTCCAGGCGTCTGCTGCGGAGCCTGATGAGCTACCGGATCGCGGCGGTGCCCAATCATGTGCTGGCGCGCTCGGTGTTCGAGTCGCTGGGCGAGTTCGCCGCAAACGCGATCCGTCGGCTGCTGCGCGACTGGCGTGTTCCCGTCGCGGTCTGCGCGGGTGATCTGTTCCAGCGAAACCGCTTCATCGCCGAGCGTGCCCGCAAAGGTCTGACGCGTCCGGGCCTGCAGCTGTGCTTCCCGCCGTCGCCAGAGGAGTCCTGAGGTGTGCTTCAGCCTGCCGGGGGAGGTGGTGCAGATGCGTGGCCCCGCTGCGCTCGTCCAGACGGCCGGAGTGCGGCGCTGGTGCAACTCGCTGATCTTCCCGGAGCTGCGCGTGGGCGACAGGGTCTTGCTGCACGCGGGGCTCGTCGTGCAGGTCCTCACCGCACAGGAGGCGCGCGAAGCTGAGCTCGCGTTCGAGGCGCTCGGCGTCCTGTCGGGCTAAGCGTCGGGCTAAGCGGCAGCCACTGCGGACTGCCCGCGCCACGGCGACCACGGGCCCCTCGGTGCAGACGCTCACACCCGTGCGTGCGCGTCCACTAGGATGAACCGCGATGGCGAACAAGTTCCTCGTGCTCTGGAAGCTAGACCTGAGCCGGTTGTCGTCCGAGGCGCTCAAGGCGGTGCTGCGCCAGCAGGATTACGGCGCGCGGCTGCAGCGGGACGGCAAGCTGCTCGCCCGCTACCACTTGATCGGCTCGCACGGCGGTGCTTGGCTTTACGACGTCGAGTCCAACGAGGAGCTCGACATGCTGCTGGCGCAGGCGCCGGTATACAACCTCGCCAGCTACGAGGTGCACGCGCTCGCCGAGATGCGCGGCCCGGGCCAGCTGGTCCCCGCGCCGGCGGAGCATTGAAGCGCCGAGCACGCGGCGCGAGCAGCTTCCGCGAGGGCGACCGCTAGCGGAGCGGACGATGCACGAGTACTCGCTTGCGAGGGGCATCATCCAGGTGGCGCTGCGCCACGCCGAAGGCCGCCAGGTGCTCGCCGTCGGTCTGCGTGTCGGTCCGTTGCGCCAGGTGGTTCCGGACACGCTCGCGTTCGCGTTTGAGCTGACCGCGCGGGGAACGCTCTGCGAAGGCGCGCGGCTCGAGCAGGAGCTCGTGCCGTGCCGGCTGCGATGCCCCACCTGCGAGCTCGAGTGGACCGCCACTGAACCGGACTTCCGCTGCCGCGAATGCGGGTTCCCGGCGGCGGTCCTCAGCGGCGACGAACTGCTGATCGAGTGGGTCACCGTCGATGACGCTGTCCGAGAACGTTAGGCCACCCACTGATTTGCACGGGAGTCCTTGTTCTTGGTGCCTATTCAGCGGAACCCTCGGGTCAGACCGGCGCGGCCCGGCCGGCCCACGGCAGCGCTTGCTCGAGCTGGCCCGCCAGCGCGAGCAGAAGATCCTCTCGTGCCGGGCGGCCGATCAGCTGGACCGCGGTCGGCAGCCCGTCCTCGCCGTGATACAGCGGCAGCGCGATCGCCGGCAGGCCGGTCACGTTGACGATCGCGGTGTACGGCGTGAACTGGCCGGAGCGGCGGTAGTTGCCCCACGGGTCCGGGCCACGGCCGTGAATCGCTCCCAGCCGGACCGGACGCTGCGCTAGCGCCGGCGTGAGGACGGCGTCGTAAGGCGCCAGGAGCGTGACGATCTCTCGCGCGACGCGCTCGAGCCGGCTCTGGGCGCTCAGATAGGTGATCGTGTCCTGCTCGCGGACGCGCTCGTACATCGCCCAGGTGAGCGGCTCGACCACGTCCTCAGTCAGCTCGCGCCCGGCGAGCTGTGCGCCGAGCAACGAGGTCATCGCGATGTCCGGCCCGAACGCGCGCGTGAAGTCCTCGAGCAGATCGCGTCCCGACCAGGGCGGGGTGATCTCCCGGACGTGGTGACCGAAGCTCTCCAGCAGCCCCGCGGCGTCGCGGGCGGCGGCCTCGCACACCGGGTCGAGCACCGCGCCGTCGAGCGCGGGATTCAGTGCGAGCCCGATCCGCAGCGGCGCTGGCGCCTGCGTCGCGGCGTGCGCGTAGCTGCCGGTCGGCGGCGGCGCCCAGGTCCCGTCGCCGAGCTCGTAACCGGCGAGCACGTCGAGCAGGGCGGCTGTGTCTGCGACCGTGCGCGTCAGCACGCCATCGCAGACGAGGAAGCTCTGGCCGGACTCGGGTCCGACCGAGATCCGTCCGCGCGCCGGTTTCAGGCCGACCAGGCCGCAGCAGGACGCCGGGATGCGCGTCGAGCCGCCGCCGTCGTTGCCATGAGCGATCGGAACCATGCCGGCCGCCACCGCGGCCGCCGAGCCGCCGCTCGAGCCGCCGGGGGTGCGGTCCAGTGCCCACGGGTTGTGGGTGGGCCCGTTGCGCCGCGATTCGGTCGTCGGCAGGATCCCGTTCTCCGGCAGCGCGGTCTTGCCGACGATCACAAAGCCGGCGGCCCGCAAGCGCGTGACGAAGAACGCGTCGTGGCGGGGGCGCAGATTGCTGAACAGGTCGCTGCACATCGTCAGCGGCATTCCCCGCACCGCCCGGTTGTCCTTGATCGCGATCGGGATGCCCGCGAACGGGCGCTGATCCCCCGGCGCGATCGACCGTGCCGCCGCGAGCGCCTCCTCCGCGGCGACGTACGTGAACGCGTTGATCGTCGGCTCGAGTCGCTCGATCCGCGCGAGCGACGCGGCGACGAGCTCGAGCGCGCTCAGCTGGCCGCCACGGATCATCGCCGCGAGCTCGCGCGCGGGTAGGCGCAGCAGCTCGTCCATGGCGGTCGCGGATCCCCCCGCCCGCAGGCGGGGGGATCATCAATCCCTCAGCTGCGCCAGCCGTCGTACGGACCGCGCACGTAGTCCTGCACCATCCGCATCGTGCTGAACTGCGGGCCCAGCGTGATCAGCGACGCGCGCATCATCGTCAGCCAGCGGGTGGGGATTCCCTGCTTGTCGCGGTCATAGAACGCGGGCATGATCTCCTTTGACAGCAGGCTGTGCAGCGTCGCGGCGTCACGCTCGTCCTGAGCGTGTGCGTCCTGGTCGACATCCCCGGAGATCGCCCAGCCGTTGCTGCCGTCGTAGGCCTCCGCCCACCAACCGTCGAGCACGCTCAGCTGCAGGCCGCCGTTGACAACCGACTTCATCCCGCTGGTGCCGCTCGCTTCCAGCGGCGGCCGCGGCAGGTTCATCCACACGTCGCAGCCGCGCACCAACGCCTGCGAGGTGGCGAGGTCGTAGTCGTCGAGGAACACGACCCGCTCAATCACGCTGCGCAGGCTCCTGATCGAGAACAGGCGCTGCAGCACGCGCTTTCCCTCGTCGTCGTGCGGGTGGGCTTTACCGGCCATCAGAAGCTGCATCGGGCGATCGCCGGACAGCAGCTCGGCAGCCCACTGCGCCTCGCGCGTCAACAGGTCCAGCCGCTTGTAGGTGGCCAGCCGCCGCGCGAACCCGACGGTCAGCAGCTCCGGGTTCATCGTCTCGGCCGCGGCCATCGCCCAATCGCTGGAGTCGCCGCGCAGCAGTCGCTCCGCGGCGCTGCGCTTTCTCACTATCTCGATCAGATCGGCGCGCTGCTGCTGGCGGGCCGCCCACAGCTCCTCGTCGGGGATCTCGGTGACGGGCGCCCAGGTCGCGGGGTCCCCGGCGCGCGTCAGCCAGTCCTCGCCGAGGTGCCGACCGAGCAGCTCGCGCATGTGCGGCCCGATCCAGCTCGGCACGTGAACGCCGTTGGTGACGTGAGAGATCGGGATCTTGTCGACCGGAAGGTCCGGCCACAGCGACGTCCACATCTCCCGCGCCACCTGGCCGTGACGGCGGCTGACGCCGTTCGCGGCGCGGGTCAAGCGCAGCGCCGCCTGGGTCACGCCAAACGGCTCGTAGAGCTCGTGCGCACGCGTCTGTCCCAGCGCAATCAGATCGTCGGTGGAGATCGCGCTCTCTTTGGAGAGCAGCTCGAAGGCACGCATTGCCTGCTCGCGGGGATAAGCGTCGTTTCCGGCCGGCACGGGCGTGTGCGTCGTGAACACGGTGTGGGCGCGTGAGGCCGCGAGCGCCGTCTCGACCGGCTCGCCCTTGCGCACCTCGGTCAGCGCGAGCTCCAGCGGTGCCAGCGCGGCGTGGCCTTCGTTGAGGTGCACGACGCCAGGTTCGATCGAGAGCGCCTGCAGCGCCCGCACGCCGCCGATGCCCAGCAGCATGTACTGCGAGAGCCGCGTGTCGCGGTCGGTTTCGTACAGTCGCGCCGTGATCCAGCGCTGCATCGGAGTGTTCTCGGGGATATCCGCGTCCAGCAGGAACAGCGGCACGCGCCCGACGTTGACCCGCCAGATCTGCGCCTCGACCTGACCGGCGTAGATCGGCACCCCGATCCTCAGCGGCGCCCCGTCGGCTCCCGTGACCAGCACCGCGGGCGTGCGCTCGGGGTCGGTGTCGACCCAGTACTCGTGCTGCCAGCCGCTGATGTCGATCCGCTGGCGGAAGTAGCCCTTGCGGTACATCAGGCCGACCGCGACGAACGGCAGCGCCAGGTCGGAAGCCTCCTTCAGGAAGTCGCCCGCCAGCGCGCCGAGACCGCCCGAGTAGACCGGCAGCGATTCGTGCACCGCGTACTCGGCGCACAGGAACGCGACCGGGTTCTCCGCCTTCAACACGTGCGTGTCCGCGGGCCGATCCAGGTGCGCCTTGATCCGCTCCTCCATGGCGGCTGCCCGCTCGAGCAGCTCCGTGTCGCCGGCAGCGCGGCGCAGCGCCGGGCCAGAGGTTTCCTGCAGCAGCCGCACGGGGTTCCGCGCGCACAGCTCGAAGCGCTCCGCATCGACCGAGCGGAACAACTCGTGGCCGCCCCCCAACCACGACCAAGCGTAGTTGTAGGCGATACGCGCCAGCGGCGCGAGCGGCGACGGAATGCGCGCGGCAAGATCCGCCGCGGCTCTTTGAACGTCCGATTCTCCAGCCTCAAGTCCGTACATTTGGGCGATTATCCACGAGAATGCGTTCCATGTGTTTCGAAGTTGGCGACTGTCGGCTGGGCGTCCTTGCTTTTGGGGACTCGATCACCAACGGTGGCGGCGAGCTGCAGTGGGGCGTGGCGCTGCAATCCTGGGCGTTGTGGACGGCTCGGGGGCTCGGCCTGGCGTTCAGCAGCTACGCCGTCGACGGTGCCCTCACGGCCGACGTCCCCGCGCATCAGATCCCCGGGTTCGAGCGGCGCGCCGCGCACCCCGGCGCTCGCTACGAGCTCGGATGCCTCTACATCGGCACTAACGATGTCCGCGGATCCGCCTGGGACGCGCGTGCATACGCAGTCGAGCTTGATGCGGCACTTGACTTCCTCGCGGCCCGTTGTGACCGCGTCCTGACGGTCACGCTCCCGCTCGATCTCGGACGGCCACGAGCTCCCACCAACGTGGCACAGTGCAACGGCGCGATCGAGGCGACCGCCCGCCGGCACGGGGCGCTCGTGCTGGATCTGCGCGCGTTCGCCGCCCGCAACCTGATGATGGCCGACCACGTCCACCCGACTGCATTCGGTCAGATCGCGATCGCCGAGCGTGCCCTCGATCTGCTCGCCGCCGACGGCGCGCGCGTCGTCGTGCGACCGTCCACGTTGATCAGCTACGAGCCGACCTGGTGGGGCTCCGTCCGGGGAGACGCCACGTACCTCTACAGGCACGCCAAGACCTCAACGCGCGCCCGGTTGCGTGGCTGATCTCACCGTTCAGGGCAGGCGCCCGGCGGCCCCAGTCGCGTCGTGCAGTCGCTGCGCCAGGCTCGGCGTGAGCGCGCCGTCGCCCAGTTGCCAGCGCCAGTTCCCCCGGCTGCGCGCGGGATGGTTCATACGTGCGTCGCTGCCCAGCCCGAGCACGTCCTGCGCCTGCATGATCGCCACGCGCGCCGGTGAGGCCAGGGCCAGACGGATCAGCGCCCACCACGGCTCCGGGTCGGAGATCTCGTGTGCCCGCAGCTCCCGGTCAACCCGGCGCGCGACCGGCGCGCTCAGCGACTCGTACCATCCGCGAGCCGTGTCGTGGTCGTGGGTGCCGGTATAGACGAGGCGGTTCTCGACGTGGTTTCGCGGGCTGTGCGGGCTGTGCGGCTTGTGCGCCTCGAAGCCGAACTGCAGCACCAGCATGCCGGGTAGGCCGAGATCGTCGCGCAGCCGCTCCACGGCCGGGGTGATCACCCCGAGATCCTCCGCCACCAGCGGCAGCGGCAGCAGATTCGGCAGCTCACGCCAGACGGCGTCGAACAACGCGTGCCCCGGGCCTCGGCGCCAGCGGCCGCCGATCGCGTTGCGTGCACCGGCGGGCACCGCCCAGTACGCGACGAACCCGCGGAAGTGGTCGATTCGCACGAGATCGAACATCGATAGCGACCGCCGCAGGCGCTCCACCCACCAGCGGTATCCCTCCCGTCGTAACGCCTGCCAGTCGTACAGCGGGTTGCCCCACAGCTGCCCCGCGTCGCTGAACAGGTCAGGCGGAACGCCGGCTACGAATCCCTCTTGGAACAGCTCCGCGTGAGCGCGGTGGTCGACGCTGTGCGGCGCGACGTAGATCGCGATGTCGCCGATCAAGCGCACGCCGCGCTCTCGCGCATAGCTGCGCAGCGCCGTCCACTCGCGCTCGAAGCGGACCTGGTCGCCGATTGCGCCACGGCCGCCGAACCGCTCCCATTCCGCGATCCAATAGGGGTGACGCTCGCGGAACTCGCTGATCTCGCTCGCCGAGACGGGGGCGCCCGGCCCCGCCAGCAGGCCTGGCCAGGCCGCGAACGCCGACCGGGCCGTATACGGCGAGCGGCTTGCGCTGGGCGGTCCGAGCGGCAGCATCTGCCACCACGTCTGTCCCGCCGCCGCGAGCCAATCGACCATCTCGTACGCGCCCGCGCCGAGCCTTCCGCCCGGCAGGGAGGTGATGTGCAGCAGCACCCCGCTCGAGCGGGGCAGCGCGGTGCTCGGGGATCCTGCGCCCGCCGGCGCGCCGGCGGCTGCTGCGGCCTGCCGGCCGCCGGCAGCGTCAGCGGCCTGACTTCGATCTCCAGCCATGCGAGGGTTTTACCCGATCGGACGCAGCCGCGCGGCCGGCCTGCGGGCCGGCGGCGTGGTCGGCATCGGGTCTCGTTCTGCAGCGGCTCAGTCTCGATACTGCTCGCGCCCGCGTCTCGATACTGTCCCGGGGAGATTGGCCAACTCAACCAGAGACCGAATCGTGATCCAGCTTCCGGCCCCTGCGGTCGATGGGGGCGCGTACTCGGTCAAGCGCGTGATCGGTGACCGGGTGAGGATCTCCGCTGACGTGTTCCGTGACGGGCACGATTCGCTGGTCGCGGTGGTCCGCTACCGGGCCCCGCTCGCGCGCGGGTGGCGAGAGATCGAGATGCGTCCGTCGGACGCGCACCTTGGCGGGGTCCGCTGGGAGGCTGAGCTGCTGCTCGACCAGGTCGGGCGCTGGGTCTACACGCTCGAGGCATGGACCGACCGCTTCGGCACGTGGCGCGATGAGCTTGCCCGCAAGCTCGACGCCGGCCAGCGCGAGCTTGCGAGCGAGCTGTCCGAAGCGGTGCTGCTGCTGCGCAAGGCTGTTGATCGAGCGCATGACCGCCACGACCAGCTGCTGATCGAGCATGCGCTGAGCACGCTCGCCGATCCCGAGATCCCGGAGCGCGTCAAGCACGGGGTCGCGCTCGGCACCGAGCTGCACCTCGCGGTCGAGCGCGACCAGGAGCGAACTGACGCCGTCTTGCTGCACGAGCCGCTACGGATCCAGGTCGATCGCCTGCGCGCGCAGTTCGGCTCCTGGTACGAGTTGTTCCCGCGTTCCTGGGGTGGATTGCGCGGTGTGCAGGAGCAGCTTCCGCGCTTCGCCGAGCTCGGCTTCGACGTCCTCTACTTGCCGCCGATCCATCCGATCGGGCTGACCAATCGCAAGGGGAGCAACAACGCGCTGGTGGCCGCCCCCGGCGATCCCGGCTCGCCGTGGGCGATCGGCGGCGACGACGGCGGTCACGACGCGGTTCACCCCGAGCTCGGGACGATCAAGGATCTGCGCAACCTCACGCAGGCGGCGGCTGCGCTCGACATCGACATCGCGCTCGACTTCGCGATTCAGTGCTCGGGCGACCATCCATGGCTCAAAGAGCACCCGGAGTGGTTCCATCATCGCCCCGATGGGACGCTCAAGTACGCTGAGAATCCACCCAAGCGCTACCAGGACATCTACAACGTCAACTGGGATTGCCAGGATTGGCGCAAGCTGTGGAACGCTCTGCTCGAAGTCGTGCTGGTCTGGGTCGACTGCGGCGTGAAGGTATTCCGCGTCGACAATCCGCACACCAAGCCGTTTTCATTCTGGGGGTGGCTGATCGAACGCGTCCGCTCGCGCGACCGTGATGTCGTGTTCCTGGCGGAGGCGTTCACGAAGCGCTCGGTGATGCGGCATCTGGCGAAGCTCGGCTTCAGCCAGTCTTACACGTACTTCACCTGGAAGAACTCCCGCCAGGAGCTGACCGAGTACGTGTCGGAGCTCGCCTACTCTGGTGAGCAGGAATACTTCCGGCCGAACTTCTTCGTCAACACGCCCGACATTCTCAACGAGTACCTGGTGCATGGCGGCCGCCCGGCGTTCGAAGCGCGGCTCGTGCTGGCAGCGACGCTGAGTCCGACCTACGGGATCTACTCGGGCTTCGAATCGATCGAGAACGTACCGGTCCACCCCGGCTCTGAGGAGTACCTGGACTCCGAGAAGTTCCAGCTCAAGGAGCGTGCGCTCGATGGTGAGTTGCTGCCGATGATCGCGCAGCTGAACTCGATCAGGCGCGAGAACCCGGCGCTCCAGCAGTTCTCGAACGTCACCTTCCTCGAAACCGAGAACGACGCGATGATCGCGTATGCGAAGCGGACCGGCGCCAGCGCGGTGATCGTCGTCGTCAACATCGACCCCGATCGGCCGCAGGCGGGCGTCGCGAACGTTCCCGGCGGCCTTGGCCTGCCGGCGTGGTTCGTCGTCACCGACCTGCTTACCGGAGATCACTTTCAGTGGCAGGTCGGTCGCAACTACGTGCGCCTCGCGCCGGGCGAGCGTCAGGCTCACGTGTTGGCGGTCATGCGATGACGAGCGGCTTGACCGCGATCGCCGATCTGATCACAGGCACGGTAGGGGTCACCGCGCAATCCAGCATGGCCGTCCCGTCGCCGGCGCAGACCCGGCACTGGTTCGAGGGGGAGCCGCTGTGGTTCAAGCATGCGGTCTTCTACGAGATCCACATCCGAGGCTTTTTCGACGCCAACGGCGACGGCGTCGGCGACGTGCGGGGCCTGACCGAGAAGCTCGACTACCTCGAGTGGCTGGGGATCGACTGCATCTGGCTGTTGCCGTTCTACAGCTCGCCGCTGCGCGACGGTGGCTACGACATCGCCGACTTTCGCATCGTGCACCCGGACTACGGCACCGTCGATGACGTCAAGCGGCTGATCGACGGCGCCCACGCGCGACGGATCCGCGTGATCGCTGACCTGGTGATGAACCACACCTCGAGCGAGCACCCGTGGTTTCAGGAATCGCGCGCGAGCCCCGACTCACCCAAGCGCGACTGGTACGTGTGGTCGGACACCAAGCTCCGTTATCCCGACGCGCGGATCATATTCATCGACACCGAAACGTCGAACTGGACCTGGGATACGGACGCCGGCGCCTACTACTGGCACCGGTTCTTCTCGCATCAGCCCGACCTCAACTACGACAACCCCGAGGTGCAGGAGGCGATGCTAGATGTCCTGCGCTTCTGGCTGGACCTGGGGCTCGACGGCTTTCGGCTCGACGCCGTGCCGTACCTGTTCGAGCGCGAGGGCACCAACTGCGAGAACCTGCCGGAGACGCACGACTACCTCAAGCGCGTGCGGCGCGAGGTCGACGAGCGCTACCCGGACCGCGTGTTGCTGGCCGAGGCCAACCAATGGCCCGCCGACGTCGTGCAGTACTTCGGCGATGGCCACGAGTGCCAGATGGCGTTCCACTTCCCCGTGATGCCACGGATCTTCATGTCGATCAGGCGCGAGCAGGCCGCTCCGATCTACGAGATCCTCGACAGTACGCCGGCGATCCCCAGCAGCTGTCAATGGGGGCTGTTCTTGCGCAACCACGACGAGCTGACGCTCGAGATGGTCACCAACGAGGAGCGCGACTACATGTACGCCGAGTACGCCAAGGACCCGCGCATGAAGCTCAACCTCGGGATCCGCCGGCGCCTGGCGCCGCTGCTGGACAACGGGCGCGACGAGATCCAGCTGGTCACCGCGATCCTGTTCTCGTTGCCGGGCTCGCCCGTGCTGTACTACGGTGACGAGATCGGGATGGGCGACAACGTGTTTCTCGGTGACCGCGACGGCGTTCGCACGCCGATGCAGTGGACCGGTGACCGCAACGGCGGCTTCTCGCGGGCGGACTTCGCCCAGCTGTATGCGCCGCCGCTGATGGATCCGGTATTCGGCTTCCAGGCCGTCAACGTCGAAGCCCAGTTGCGCAGCCCCACCTCGCTGCTGCGCTGGGTGCACCGGTTCATCGCGCTGCGCAAGGACCACCACGTGTTCGGCCTCGGGAGCTACCAGCCGATCGAGCCCTCAAATCCGCGGATCTTCGCCCATATCCGGCGCCTGGAGGATGATCTGGTGCTGTGCGTTCACAATCTTGCGCGCTCCGCTCAGGCGGTTGAGCTGAACCTCGGTGCCTACGAGGGCCGCTATCCGGTTGAACTGCTCGGCGGCTCGCGCTTTCCGCGGATTGGGAGCCTGCCATACCTATTGACGCTCGCTCCGCGCGGCTTCTTCTGGTTCGCGCTGGTCGATGGTCAGGCCGCTGAGGGCAGGGACAGGTCCGATCGCGTGCCCGGTGGCGCGCGCGAACGCGGCCCGCGGCACGGACGCGTAGACGGCGGCGGGGATGGCTGATCCGCCGCCAGCGCCGGTCGACTCGGTCGGTCGCCTGCTCGATGCTCCCGAGTTCCGTGACTGGCTGTCGTCCAAGCGCTGGTACGCGTCGAAGACTCGCGCCGTGAACGCGCTCGAACTGGTCGAGAGTGCGGCGCTCGGGGAGGATCCGATCCTGCTGCTCGCGATCGCGCAGGCGCGGCTTGCGACCGGCATGCACCATCTCTATCAGCTGCCACTGGGTCTGCGCAGCGGCGCGGACTGCAGCGAGCAGGCGGTGATCGCTCACACCGGCGGCTGGGGCGTATACGACGCGCTCAGCGATCCGACCCTGGCGTTCGCGCTGATGGCGCGGATCGACGCGGGCGGCGGGCTTGCGACCAGCCACGGGCGCTACCTGTTCCACCGGGCCGACGCCGGCGCGGCTGTCGCGCGCGCAGAGGGCGTGCGCGCGATCAACGTGGAGCAGTCGAATACGTCTGTGGTGTTCGGCGATCGGGTCGTGCTGAAAGTGTTCCGCAGACTCGAGTCCGGGATCAACCCCGAGCTCGAGCTCCTACGCTTCCTCGCTTCGCACTCGTTCGAGAACATCGCGGCGCTGCACGGCTGGTACGAGTACGAGGGGCCCGCGCTGGTCGCCACGCTGGGGGTCGCGCAGGAGTTTCTGGCCGGCGCTGTCGGCGGCTGGGAGCTGGGGCTGCAGGAGGCACGCTCGGACCCCGAAACGCTGCTGACGCGCCTCGCCGAGCTCGGTGATGTCACGGCCGCGCTGCACGCGACGCTGGCCAGCGACAATGATGACCCGGCGTTCGCACCGACGGAGCCGAGTCAGGAGTGGATGTCACTGGTCACCGCCACGCTCGACGAGGACATCGAGGACATGTTCTCGCGTCTCGGGCGAGACGAGCGACTTGCGCCCCTCAGCGGACGCGCCCAGGAGATCCGTGGGCGGCTCGCGACGCTCGGGCAGCTCGCCCTCGGCGGACGCCTGATCCGCACCCACGGCGATTACCATCTCGGCCAGACGCTGCATACCGCCGACGGCTGGGTGGTGATCGACTTCGAAGGCGAACCGGCTCGATCCCTGTCCGAGCGCCGCCGCAAGCATTCCGCGCTGCGCGACGTGGCCGGCATGCTGCGCTCCTTTGCCTACCTGAGCGCCGCGTCCTCGCAGCGCGGAGCGCCGGCGCCCGAGGACTTTGAGGAGCGTGCGCGCCGGGTCTTCCTGGACGCATACTTCAGCCGGATCGAACCGACCCTTCTGCCCGCGGGTGAGGCGGCCGCCAGGAACCTGTTGGCGATCTTTGAGCTCGAACGAGCAATCTACGAGCTGCAGTACGAGCTCGAACACAGACCGGATTGGCTGTCGATTCCGGTGTCTGCAATCACGCGTCTATTGGAGTACAGATGAGCGTCGAAGCTAGGACGGTTAAGGCCATTATTCACTGCGAGCACGCGGATCCACACAACGTGCTCGGGGCCCACCCGACTGATGATGGGGTAGTGATCCGCGCGCTGCGCCCGGCTGCCGGCTCCGTCAGTGCGATCCTTGCCGACGACACCGTCGTCGAGCTCCAGGAGATCCACCGCGATGGCC
>JBKQKK010000364.1:0-30226 GCA_052147535.1 Solirubrobacteraceae bacterium
AGGACCTCGTACTCCATGCCTTCTGATCTTAGAGGAGCGGATCGATGGCTTCGAGTGGCTCGCGGCGGCGGGCCCGTTCCCAGTTGGAGGTGAGTTCGGCCTGATGGTCGGACGCCCACTGGCGCACGAACCGCAGCGATCGGGGCGGCAGCGAGCCACCCAAGACGGTCCCGTCGAAGGCGATCGAAGCGTCGTGATCGCCGTACTCAGCGTGGAAATGAGGAGTCATGTGGTGACCCTCGTTCCAATACATGTGGATCAGGATCCCATAGAAGAAGCTGATCTTGGGCATCAAGTACGCGTCTCCGCGGAAACGTTCGCGAGCGTCTCGATCTTGAACGCCTCGGCAACCAGCGTCGCGTCATCTGCCCGGGGCGCGTAGTGCAGGTAGCGCATCGTGGTCTGCACATCCGCGTGGCCCATCCACTCCTGGACGCGGCGGATGTCGGCCTTCGCGATCATGCGGGTGCCAAAGGTGTGGCGGAGGTCGTGGAGCCGGAGGGCTCGGAGGCCGGCGCGCTCCAGAGCAACTCCATAGCGCCGGCGAAGCGCCGAGCCATCGAGATAGCCGCCCGCCTCGCCGACGAAGACGAGATCGTCGTCGCCGATCCAGTGCTCACGCTGCCCGAGCCGGGCCAGGGCTTCGCTGACGTCCGGGGCCATCGGCACCGAGCGGAGCTTCCCCGACTTCGGTGTCGTCACGTGCCCGGCGGCGTAGCTGGCGCGGACGCGAATCGTGGAGCCTGCGAAGTCGACGTCGCGCCAGCGCAGCGCGAGCAGCTCGCCGCGGCGCAGACCGGTGAACGCCGCCATCAGGAAGATCGCCGCGTCCTGCTCGGATCCGGCGGCGCGGACCAGAGCCATCACCTCCTCGGGGGAGAACACGTCGATGTCGCCGCTTGCGCGCTGGCGGTACTTCTCGACTGAGGTGACCGGGTTCACCGGCAGGCCCCAGACGTGCTGCGCCCGGCGCATGACCCCGCCCATCACGACTAGAAGCTTGTTCTTCGTCCGGCTCGACAAACCCATGAGCGAGCTGCGCCACGCGTCGATCGCGTCGGACGTAATCCCCTCGAGCGACTGCTCGCCGAAGGCGGGGAGGAGGTGGGCGTCGAGGTTGGAGCGGTAGTCGCGGAGCGTCGAAGGCTTGCAGCCACGGTCCTGCTCGCAGTAGCGCAGGTACTCGGCCGCGGCATCGGCGAACGTGGCGCCGCTCCGAATCATTCCGGGGTGCGTCCCGCGGCGCGCCTCGTGCAGCACCGTCCGCAGGGCTTCCTCGGCCAGCCGCTTGGTGAAGTAGCCGGCGGCGGGACGGCCGCGATCGGTCCATGCCGGGCCGAGCTTCTTCTGGACCTGGCGCCCGTCAGGCAGGCGGTACTTCATGTACCAGACCGGTCCGCGCGTGCGCTCGACGCGGAACACGTGACCACTCGGAGGTTTCAGAGACCCGCTCACGCCGCAAATGCTACGCTTGTCCCGGGACATATTCGGGACATCTTCGCTGCGGCGCCCCTGCTCCGATCAAACAAAAACCCCGTATTAGCGGGTCTTTCGTAGCGCGCCCGGAGAGATTCGAACTCCCGACCTTCGGTTCCGTAGACCGACGCTCTATCCAGCTGAGCTACGGGCGCTATATGTTTGTTGACTGCAAATACGCATCTTTCGCCCCATCTGCGGCGGGCGACACGGGTTCCCTTGCCCGCGCTAGATGCCCGGGCAATTGCGGCAAGTATGAGCCATCGAGCGCGCCCGATGGCACAAACTCTCTCCCGCAAGCAGAAGCAATGGACTGATGAAAACTATCGCATCCTGGGTCCAAGGTTCTGCTTCCCGGCGGAAATGCGCAATCCGGCCGTGGCTAGCAAGGTGGTGGTCAACGAGTCCCCGCCAAGCGCCCGCGACCTGTGACCGTCGGGCCCCGGGCTCCCGGGCTCGGGGCCGTTCATTCATTCGAGCACTCGAGATCAGTCGTGGTTCTCGGAGGGGAGCTCGCGCTCCTGCGGTTCGCAGTCATGGCGGTCACGGTTAGCGCGAACCTCGGCGAACGACAGCCGCTCGTCGCTGGTGTGCGTCATGGGGCAAGTGATTGCGATTTGGGGGCTCATCATTCATCTCCTTGGAAGGTGTTGCTCTGCTCGGGAAAAGTGGTGTTCTGGCGCATGTCGTTCCAGGGCCTGGCGGGGTGCGATCAAGGCTCAGTTGGAGAACAGCCGCTGGTTTGGCTCGTTCTGGATTTGGTGCGCTGCTCAGAACATATGTTCGCACGCACTTAAGTAACACCGCGAGCACACGTCAGTTACCGGTAGATCACGTGCAGACGCTCTGATCACCGGCTTACCAGTAGCGCGCCTCCGAGCGCGCCTCCGTAGTCCCCCAGGCTCGCGACATGCACCTTGGGCGGGCGGGCGGAGGCGAACAGATGCGGCATCATCGCGTCGGCGATCTTTTGCGCGTAAGGCTGCCCGAGTCGGACGCCGAGGCCTCCGCCGATGACCACGCCCTGCACGTCAAGGAGGTTCAGGGCGGAAGCGATCGCGATCCCGATCGCGTCGGTCGCGCGATTCACCGTCTCCAAAGCCAGCATGTCGCCGCTTCTCAGTGCCCTAGCCCAGATGCTGCTGGTCAAGCGGCTGCGCTGCTGTTCTTTCATCAGCTTGTACAGGTTTGTCTTGGCCCCTTTCTTTACTCGCGCGCGGACGTACTCCTCCATCGGACCGCGCCCCGCGTAAGCCTCCATGCAACCTTTGCGCCCGCATGGGCACCGCTCCCCATCTCGCTCGACCACCATGTGCCCGATCTCTCCCGCGGCGCCGCGTCCTACCCACGGTTTGCCGTCTAGAATGATGCCGCCGCCGACGCCGGTACCCCAGAACACCCCGAGCAGCGAATCGTAGGGCTTTCCGGCGCCAAGACGGAATTCAGCGTTGGTGGCGACCGTCACATCGTTGTCGACGCTGACGGCGCAGCCTAGTACGTCCTGCAGAACGGCGGCGAGGGGAAATGAAGCCTCCCACCCAGGCAGGTTGTGCGCGGCGGTGACTGTGCCGCCTTCGATCGTCCCTGGCGAGCCGATTCCAATCCCGACCAGTTCCGCCAGGTCGGCATCGGCTCGCTGAGCGGACTGCCTCACGGTGAGCGCGATCGCTTCGGCGATGTCCCGCGGTCCGCCGGTTGTTGGCGTAGGACTGCGGCATTCGCCCAGGATGCTGTAGTTCGCATCCGTGATCAGCGCCTGTATCTTGGTGCCGCCGAGGTCGACGCCACCGTACGCTGCGGGGCCGGCGCGGGCTGGTGTGTCGAGCAATGCTTTGGCCATGGCTTCAGGCTACGGGCTCTACAGGGCCTTCTCTACCGGAGAGCGGGAAGTTGGTACGCCCCGCCGCCTCCGGCCACGATCGCCTACGCAACGGAGGGGGCGGGATTCGAACCCGCGGTCCGCTTACACGGACTCTGGTTTTCAAGACCAGCGCATTCGACCACTCTGCCACCCCTCCCGGAGCCGCCCGGAGGCATGGTAGCGCCGGAGAACACAGGGGATCCTCTGAAGAACGGGCGGTCTCGAACTACGCCCTCGCCGCCACGTCGCCTCGGCCTCAGCGGCTTGTGCGAGCCATGCCGTGAACGTCCAGCAGTTGCGTGCGTGTGTGCTGCAGCATCTGTTGCACGACTGAGGCGAACCGGCGCATCAGCTGATATCCGAACTCGTGGTCGTCTTCGCACATGTCGCGCAGACGCTCGCCTTCGATCGCCACCAGGCTGCACGGCTCCGTCGTGCGCCCGTCGAACTGCCAGCGGTATGGTGCGAACAGCCACGACCAGCCGACGATGTCGCCATCGTGCTTGGTGTCGACTACCAGCACGGCGTGACCGGCGCCGCGCACTTCTAGCGCGATCGCGCCACGGCGGATGATGTAGAACGTCTGGGCGCGGTCGCCCTCGCGTAGCACGTACTCGTCGGCATTGAGGTCGATCAGCTTTCCCCAGCCGGAGATCAGCTCGAGGTACTCAGGTTTCAGGCCCGCGAACACGGGCGCTTCGGCGATCAGTTCTTCGACCGTTTGCATGCTCTCTCACTCCTCGGGTGGTCGCGACCATAACACCTGCTCGGAGTGCGCCAACACTCAGCGCATCGATTCGCTTTGGGAGTCGGGCGTTCGGCGCGCTGTGATCGGCGCGACACTAAGCTTTCGGGATGCTGTCAACGCTACGTATGCACCTTCGCCGCCCCCGGAAATTCGCGGAGCCCAGCGACCTATATGCGCACAAGGTGGCTCTGCTCGACGGCACACCGCTGGACCTCGAGACGCTGCGGGGCCATCCGACGCTGATCGTCAACACCGCCAGCAAATGCGGTTTCACGCCCCAGTATGCCGGCCTGGAGTCACTGCACGAGCGCTATGAGGAGCGCGGGCTGCAGATTATTGGGTCGCCATCGGGCGACTTCGCCGGCCAGGAGTTCGACGCGCCCGAAGAGATCGGCGAATTCTGCAGGCGCAACTACGGCGTGCAGTTCCCGATGACGGAGCTGATGTCCGTGCGGATGGAACCGGCTCCGCTGTGGGAGGATCTCGCCCGCCAGCCGGGCTCCGGTCCGCCCAACTGGAACTTCACGAAGTACCTGGTCGGCGGTGACGGCCACCTGATCGCTCGCTGGTCCTCCACGGTTCAACCAGAGGACCCGAAGATCCTCGCGGCGATCGAACAAGCGCTCTCCGACTAACAAATCTAACCGTCGCGTTGCCCGGCTGGTCACTCGACCGCCAAGCCGGGCCGCGACGAGCCCGGCGGCGCACTGGCCTGCGGTCACTCGAGCGGCACAAGCCCGGCCGGTGCAAGCCGGCTGAGCGCGCGGTCGACGCGGCCAGCCGCCAGCCCCACGTCCTCGGCGCGCTCCCTGCGGGCGACGGCGGCCCGCACGAGGCTGCCGCCGGCGTAGCGCCAAGGCTCCCCGGGCATCCCGCGCGCGGGTTCTCGAACCAGGCCGCAACGCGACCATTCGTCCTCGCGCCCGAGCGCCATCGAGGCGAGGATGCGCCCCCCGAGCACGGTCGGCACGACGCCGTTGCCAGAGTACCCGGCGCCGCAGATCAGATCGGGGCGACCGAGCTCGTAGAAGAACGGGAAGCCGTCGATCGTGCGGTCGATCGGCCCCGCCCAGCTCGCTTCGATCGGCGTGTCCGCCAGCCAGGGGTAGGTCTTGCGCAGCTCGGCGCTGACCTCGCGCTCGATCGGAGAGCGACCGTTCAGCGAGCGACCGATGCGGCCACCGTAGGCAAGCCGCCCGCCGCCCTTGCCGAACGCGATCCGGCCGTCGCGGGTGGTCCGGTAGTAGTGGACCATTAGTCGCGAGTCGGAGATGCTCATGCCATCGTCCCAGCCGCAGCGCTGCAGCTTCCCGGGCACGGGCTCGGTGAGCACGATGTCACTGGCGACGATCACGAACGCGCGCCGTAGCTCGCGCATTTGCAGTGCCCAGGCACCCGTCGCGATCACGACGCGCCTGGCGTCGACCCGCCCCTGCGCGGTGCGCACCTCGAGCGGCGTCGAGCGTCGCAGCCCGACCATCGGCGAGTGCTCGTAGACGCTCACGCCCTGTTCGCGCGCGACGCGCAGCAGGCCACGCGCCAGCAGCGCCGGCTGGACCGTCGCCGAGGTCGCCTCGTGGACGCCGTCCAGGTGCCGGGGCGAGCCGGTGCGGGCAGCCACCTCAATGGCGTCGAGGTGGCGAAGCGGCGTTTCACCGGCGCGCTGGATCGCTGCGAGCGTCGACTCCCAAGCCCCGAGCTGCGAGCGGCTCGTCGCCGTCCACATCCAGCCCGCGGCGTGGAAGTGCGCGTCGATCTCGTGCTCGGCGCAGAAGCTGCCGATCTCGCCGACTGCCTGCGCTGAGGCGCGCGCCAGCCGTGCTGCCTCGGCGGTGCCGCAGATCCGCTCGAGCGCGATGAAGTGGTGCCAGAAGCTGAGCGCGAAGCCGCCGTTGCGGCCGCTTGCGCCGGAGCCGCACAGACCGGCTTCGAGCACGACGACCTCCGTCGCGGGCTCGAGCTGCTTGATCCGCAGCGCGGTCCAGAGTCCCGTGAAGCCGCCGCCGACGATGCAGACATCCGCCCGCCGGGCGCCCTGCAGGGCGGTCGCGGGTTCGATCGGTGCGGCTTTCCGCAGCCACCAGTTCGGCACCGTCTGCGCGGCGGTGTCGTCCGATCTGGTGCCTCGATGAAACGGAGAGGGCGGGATTCGAACCCGCGATGGAGTTCTAAACCCCATACTCGCTTAGCAGGCGAGCGCCTTCAGCCACTCGGCCACCTCTCCACAGGAGTTGGGGCAGTGTAGAGCCTACTGTGCCGACCTACTGCTGAAGGTTGTTGAACGCAGCTGACGCCCACTATCTGACTGGCGCTCTAACGAGGCGCGCCGGCGAGGTCGTCGGCTCGCCTCGCGCCGGCGAGGTCGTCGACTTGCATCGCGCCGGCGACGTCGTCGGCTCGCATTGCGCCGGCGAGGTCGCCGGTGCGCTTGACGTCGTCGGTCTTCGCGCGATTAGCGACTGATGTGCCGAAGATCGTGTCCCAGTAAGGGGCGCTGATCCCGTAAGCGGTGGTGTCGTCCTGGAAGTGATGGCGCATGTGCAGTTCCCGCAACCGGTGACCCAAAGCCGACCTCGGCTTGAAATGGTGCAAGTAGTAGTGCGTCATGTCGTAAATCAGATAGCCGGCCAGGAAGCTCGCACCGAAGATGTAGAAGTCCGGGCTGCCCAGCACGAGGTAGAAGACGAACACTAAGATCGTCGCCAGCGGGACGCTTACGGAAGGAGGCATGACCAGGCGCATCGGATCGTTGGGGTGATCGTGATGCACCCCGTGGGCGATGTAGTGGAAGCGGGCACCGATGCCGCGCTCGGGCTCCCAGTGGAACACGATCCGGTGGATCCAGTACTCGCTCAGCGTCCAGCACAGGTAACCGCCGGGAACCAGCCAGACCGCAGCCAGGCCGACTCCGTTTGCGAAGCCGAGCACGAGGCCCGCGATGATCACTGGGCCGAACAGAATCGGCGGTACCGCCGGATGCACGCGCGAGAACTTGTCGAGCAGGGGGCTCTTGAACATCGGCGGTGACGCCCGCATGTACTCGCTGCGGCTCATTTCCGCAAGATCCTCGGTCCGAGACGAAGCCATAGCCGAGAATATAGCGCCCCCGCCCGGACGGGCCCGGACGGTTTAGTAGCGGCCGCTCAGCGCGTCAGCCACCCGACGCGCTGCCATTGCTCGGAGGGCCCCGGCCGAGCCACTCCGGCGAGCTAGGATCGCAGACATGACGTCACCCGCGGCCCCGCGGTGGTGGGGAGTCCGCCGAGCCCGGAACCTGAAGCCGTCGACCTACCGGTGCCCGCTGTGCGGTGGGCTGCTGCCGGCGCTCAGCGAACACATGCTGATCGTGCCGGAGGGCGACGCCAGTCGCCGCCGCCATGCCCACACTGCCTGCGTGCTGCAGGCGCGTCGTGCGGGCCGGTTGCCAACAAGGGGCGAGTGGGAGCGATCACAGCCGCGCCGCGCCGGCGGCTTGGCGTGGCTGCGCAAGCGCTTCTCCCGGGGCTCTTAGGCCCCAGCCCCGGGAGAAGTCGCCCGCAGACCCGTCTAGCGGCTGCGAGACGCCGCTAGCTCACGCGAGCGCCGTCGCGCTCGGGGAACCCGACATGTCTGGCATCCCATTCGGGAAGCCGAGGGACGGCACGTCGGACGGGTACACCTCGTGACCGTGCTCGGCGGTGTCGCCGATCTCCATGTTCTCCTGCGACATTCGCAGCGGAATGACGAGGCCGACCAGCTTGAGCAGGATGAACGTCGCGATCGCGGAGAAACAAATCACCCACAACGCGGCGATCGCCTGCCACTTGAGCAGCGTGAAGCTGCCTGTGTACCAGAGGCCCTGGGCGCCGGTGATGCCCTTACCGTAGTAGGTAAGCATTCCCGGGTCGGCGAAGATCCCGACCAGCAGACCGCCGGCGAGGCCGGCGAAGCCGTGCGTGTAGATCACGCCGAGCGTGTCGTCCACGTTGCGAAACGGCCGCAGGCGGCTCAGGTAGTTCAGCGCGAAGTACACGATCGTCGCGGCGATCACGCCGAGCGCGATCGCGCCCCAGCCGTTCACGTAGCCAGCGGCGGGGGTGATTGCCACGAGGCCGGTGATCATGCCGTTGACGCCGCCTATGAGGCTCGGCTTGCGGCCGGTGATGTAGTCCCAGGCGACCCACATGAGGAATGCCACGGCGGTGCAGAGGTTCGTGTTGAGCACTGCCGCGGAGGCCGCGTTGGCGGCGAAGTAAGGGTCTCCACCGTTGAATCCGTTCCAGCCGAGCCACAGCAAACCGGCGCCGACCGCGACCATCGCGACGTTGTTGGGCGCGTCGATCTCACGATCCCGCTGGAGCCTTGGACCGATCACCGCCGCGGCCACGAAGCCCGAGACGCCGGCCGAGAGGTGGATCACGTAACCACCGGAGAAGTCGATCGCGCCCTTGTGGGCCAGCCAGCCCCCACCCCACAGCAGGAACGCGTCGATGCTGTAGACGACCGTCGTCCAGAGGGCCACGAATGGGATCCACGCCTTGAAGTTCACGCGCCCGAGCACCGAGCCCAGCATCAGGATCGGGGTGATCGCAGCGAACACGAACTGGAAGTACACGAGCGAGGACTCCGGGAACCGGAATGTCGGCATCGCCCCGTGCAGCAGCGGTATGTTCGCCTGGCCTTCAAGCTGCGAGGGGTTCAAGACGTTCCCCGGCTGTCCGATGAAGGTCGAAAGGAAGCCGGTGCCGGACCCGATCGGATGGCCGAAGCCCATCTTGAAGGCCCATAGGACCCAAACGACGAGGACGACAGCGAACGCGGCGAACGTGAGCATCATGCTGTTGATCGACCAGCGCTTCTGCATGACGCCGCCGTAAAGAACTACGAGGCCGGGGACGCTCATCAATCCGACGAGCGTCGCGGCGGTCAACTGCCAGGTGGTGTCTCCTGTGTTGAGCCAGGTTGGGGATGGGAACAAAGCAGTTCTCCTTCTGCGAACGATCTGGTTTGGGGCCATTCGGCCAGCTCGAAGCAGCTGGTTGGCCAGATTTGAGGACAAGGTTGCTGCCAGGGCGCTCGATCCGACATGGCCGGGGGTCCAGCAAACGCTTCCGAGGCATCGACATTGGGATAAGCCACAGGCGCTGAGAGCTGGAACCGGTCCGTTGAAGGCGGGAGATCGCGCGCCTGGAGCTTGCGCTGGTTTGCCAGGATCGATGGCATGGAGCCCGCCGAATGGACTCGCGACGAGGTGCGGACTTGCGCGTGAGCGGATCGATCAAGGCGCTGCTCGTGCTGGCGCTGGCGCTACGGCTGCGCCACCATTTCCACGGGCCGCCGCTTGACTACGTGACGCTCGCGGCAGCCGCGTTCGCGAGTTGGGTCGGGGTACCGGGTCCGGGTGAGCCGCTGCTGATCGCCGCCGGCGTCCTCGCCGCCAGGCACAAGCTGGACCTCACCGAGGTACTCGTCGTGGCATGGGTGGGCGCCACGATCGGCGGCATCGGCGGTTGGCTGATCGGCCTCAAGGCGGGCCGCGGACTGCTGCTCGGGCGCGGTCCGCTGTTCGGCTTCCGCCAGCGGACGCTGGCGCGCGGTGAGGAGCTGTTCAACCGCTTCCCCCGAACTGCGGTCGTGCTCACGCCGACGTGGGTTGCGGGGATCCACAACGTCCGCGCTGCGATCTACCTGCCGTGGAACGCCGTCGGCGCGGCATTGTGGGCATGCGGGATCGGCGTCGGCGCCTACTTCGTGGGGCCACCCGTGATTGATGCGGTGGACGACGTCGGCCTGATCGGGCCGATCGCGATCGCGGCGCTGGTGCTCGCCGGGATCGCGGTGGAGCTGAACCGGCGTCGCCGGCGGCGCGGGATCGAATCAGGCGGCGGGTGAGGTGGTCAGGCGGTGGGTGAGGTGGTGAGGGGTGGCTTAAGTGGTCAGGGGTGGCTGAGGTGCTTAGGCGACGGCGCAGTCGCCGCTGCGTGCGCGCAAGCGCGGCAGCGCATCGCGGATCATGCGCGAAACGCACACCTCGGAAACGCCCAGGCGCTTTGCGATGTCCGACTGCGAGCGCGTCTCCTGGAACCTGAGGTACAGCACTAGCCGCTCGCTCCTCGAGAGATCCTGCTCGTACGCGAAGATCTTCGCCGGGTCCGCGAACTGCGCGAGCTGGTGCTCGCCGGTTTCAGCCTGATCGCTCGGCGGGTCCTCGAAGGGCCCTGGCGCGAACGGCGCTGCTTGCAGCAGCAGCGCTTCATGCGCGGCTGCCGCCGCGAGGCCGTCGATGACCGCTTCGAGGTCGCACTCGAGAAACTGGGCCAGCTCATCAACGCTGGAGCGCCTGAGCTCCACGTTTGCAATCGTGCACTTCGTATCGGAGGCTCTTGTCCTCACAAAGCACCTCGAGGTTTCGTCCCGATTCCCGCCCAGCGACTCAGCGGCTCCACTGGTGTTATTGGCCCCGATACGGCGGATCCCTACAAAGTCGCTGAGCTGTGGACGAAATGTCGAGCCGCTGCGTGTCGAGGACTCGCCCATCCGGCCGTCCGCCGTCCACGTGCCTTGGTCAGCTGCTGAGCCCCCACGCTTCGAGCGCTTCCCGCTCGCTGAGGCGGACATCGCGGATCCTTGCCGGGGTGCGGCTGAAGCGCGGCGCCGGTGCCGGTGCCAGCACGCCGTCGTGCTCGACGAACGTGCCGCGGGCGACGTTGTGCGGGTGAGCGGGGGCTTCGCCGAGGCCGAGAACCACGCTCGCGCATGCGTCTGCGTGCTCGAGCACCGAGCCCCACTGCGCCGCCGTGCGAGTGCGGAAGATCTCCGCGAAGCGCAGCTTGAGCTCTGGCCAGCGTGAGGCGTCCCACTGCGGGGCGGAGGCGGGGTCGACCTCCAGGACCGCCAGCAGCGCGCCGTAGAATTGCGGCTCGAGCGCGCCGACTGCGACGTGGCGCCCGTCGGCTGTTTCATAGACCTCGTAGAAGTGGGCGCCCGAGTCCAGCACGTTGGTGCCAGGCTCCCCCGACCAGACGCCGCCGGCACGCATGCCGTGGATCAGCATGCTCAGCAGCGCTGCGCCGTCGACCATCGCTGCGTCGACGACCTGACCTTCGCCCGAGCTGCGCGCTGCGATCACGCCGCACGCGACTCCGAATGCGAGCAGCATCCCGCCGCCCCCGTAGTCAGCCACGAGGTTGAGCGGGAACAGTGGGCGTTCGCCGCGGCGCGCGATCGCGCCGAGGACGCCGGCGACCGAGATGTAGTTGATGTCGTGCCCGGGGACGTCCGCAAGCGGTCCGGTCTGTCCGTAGCCGGTCATCCGCCCGTAGATGAGTCGCGGGTTGCGCGCCAGCGCCACATCGGGGCCGAGACCGAGCCGCTCCATTACGCCGGGCCGGAAACCTTCGATCAGCGCGTCGGCGCGCTCGATCAGCGCGAGCGTCAGCTCTCGGCCGGCGGCGTCCTTCAGGTCGGCTGTGACCGTCGGCCGCCCGCGGCCGACGAGGTCGGGGCCGAGCATCCCCATCAGCCCCGGCGGTCCGGGCCGCTGCAATCGGATCACATCGGCGCCCATGTCGGCGAGCATCATCGCCGCGAACGGCCCCGGCCCGATGCTGCCGATCTCGACCACCCGCACGTCGTGTAGGGGACCCACCGAAGCCATCGTAGCGGCGAGCGATCAACCCGCCGGCGATACGTGCGATCCTTCCTCGCCAATCCACGCAGCTGCACAGGAAAGGTCTCCACATGGGGTTTCGCAAGCACGGGTCCGACGACGAGCAGTCAGCAGCGGGCCCCGCGGAGGTGCAGGCGTCCTTTCAGGCTGATGCCCCGATGCCGGCACAACCCACCGTGACCGCTGCGAACTACGCTGCTGGTTCGACCGAGGGCCTGACCGAGCACGCCCGCGCGCGCCTGGCGCAGAACCAGGAGGGTCTGTTCACCAGCGATCTTGCGGTAAACGAGTTTGTGGCGGTCGACGAGGCTGGCTTTGAGCCGCTCGGGATGGTGATGGGCAGCTCGATCTACCACATCGGCTTTCAGACGGCTGGCTTCAAGACCAGCCAGGAATTGACGACTCTCACGCAGGCGATGTACAACGCGCGGCAGCTGGCGATGACGCGGATGGAGGAGGAAGCTGATCAGCTCGGCTCTGACGGCGTCGTCGGAGTTCGTCTGACGGTCGGGTACTACGAGTGGGGCGCGGACATGGCCGAGTTCTCCGCGATCGGCACAGCCGTCAAGCACCGCGACGGCGTCATGCACCGCGCGCCGAACGGCCGGCCGTTCACGAGCGCGCTCACCGGTCAGCAGTTCGCGACGCTGATCCAGTTCGGCTACCGCCCGGTCGGGATGGTGATGGGCAACTGCGTTTACCACATCGCGCACCAGTCGATGCGCCAGATGATGCGCAACGCCGGCCAGAACGTGGAACTGGGACTGTTCACGCAGGCTCTGTACGACTCACGCGAGCTGGCCGTGCAGCGGATGCAGGCGGAGGCTCAGGCCCTCGAAGCGCGCGGAGTCGTCGGCGTGCGGATCAATCAGGGAAGCTTCATCTGGGGTGGGCACGTGATCGAGTTCTTCGCGCTCGGCACCGCGGTGGTCCGCTCCGAGCAGCCGCCGGCACGTCCGACACCCTCCTACGTGTTCGATCTCGGCCACTGACAGCCGAATCAGAAGGGGCCGGTATGGAGCGCGGATGTGATGTTGTCGTGATCGGCGCAGGGCCGGCGGGCGAGGTGGTGGCCGGCCGCTTGGCCGACCGCGGCGGCAAGCGCGTCGCGGTCGTGGAGCGCGATCTCGTCGGTGGCGAATGCTCGTACTACGCCTGCATGCCGTCCAAGGCTCTGCTTCGACCGGGCGAGCTGCTACGCGAGGTCGCGCGGGTTCCCGGGGCGGCGCAGGCGGCCAGCGGACGGCTCGATGTCGAGGCGGTGCTCGGGCGCCGCGACGAGATCGTCAACAACCTCGATGACACGGCTCAGGTGACGTGGCTGACCGAGCGCGGGATCGAGCTGCTCCGGGGCGAGGCGCGGCTCGACGGCGAGCGGCGGGTCCGCGTCGGCGATGAAGTGCTGGTGGCGCGTGACGCGGTGGTGCTCGCCGTCGGCAGCGGTCCGCTGATGCCGCCGATCCCGGGTCTGGCGGACGCGGGCGCATGGTCAAACCGTGAGATCACCACCGCGCGCGAGGTGCCCGAGCGGCTGGTGGTGCTCGGCGGCGGCGTGGTCGGCGTCGAGATGGCGCAGGCATGGGTAACGCTCGGGTCGAACGTTACGGTGATCGAAGCGTTGCCAAGGCTCCTCTCGCGGGAGGAGCCATTCGCGGGCGAGCAGGTCGCCGCGTCGCTGCGAGAGCAGGGCGTGCGCCTGCAGATCGGCGCGCGCGCCGGGGCGGTCAAGCGCGAGGGCGAGTCGATCACGGTCAGCCTCGAGGGCGGCGACTCGGTCACCGGCGAGCGGCTGCTGGTCGCGATCGGACGCAAGCCGCACTCGTTCGGGCTCGGGCTGGAGACGGTCGGCCTCCCGGAAGGACGCTACATCGAGGTCGACGATCACCTACGGGTACCTGGCCTGCCTTGGTTGTACGCGATCGGCGATGTCAACGGCTGCGCGCTGCTGACCCATGCCGGCAAGTACCAGGGGCGGATCGCAGCCGACAACATCCTCGGTCAGGAGGCGGTGGTGATGGTCGAAGGTCCGGCCACGCCGCGTGTCGTGTTCACCGATCCGCAGGTCGCGGCGGCCGGTGCAACGCTCGAGGCCGCGCTGGCGGCGGGCGTCGCCGCGGAGGCGATCGACCTGCCGACGGACGGGACCG
This sequence comes from Solirubrobacteraceae bacterium, assembly GCA_052147535.1. Lineage (GTDB taxonomy): Bacteria > Actinomycetota > Thermoleophilia > Solirubrobacterales > Solirubrobacteraceae > Palsa-465. Next base: position 13,881 of record JBKQKK010000364.1, read on the forward strand.
CCGGCGGGAGCTTCATCGGCCGTGGCGCCGGCGGCACGACGCGGTTCGTGGTCGACGTGCAGCGCGAGCTGCTGCTCGGCGCGACGTTCGTGGGTCCCGAGGTCGCCGACTTCCTGCAGGCCGCGACGATCGCGATCGTCGCGCAGGTTCCTCTGCGGGCGTTGGCGCACGCGGTCGCGCCGTTCCCCACCCGCAGCGAGCTGTGGCTGAAGTTCCTCGAGGAATACGAGCGGCGCCGTGGCCACACGCTGCACGCAAAGCTCACAGCAGCGCCTTTCGTCAGGGAATCAGTCGAGTGATTATTCGCTAGCGTCCGGCGCATGCTGTTCGATCTCGATGACGCCACGCAGCTCCTCCAGCGGACCGTGCGCGAGTTTGCCACCGCGGAGGTGGCGCCAATCGCCGGCGAGCTGGATCGCACCAAGGCATTTCCCTACGAGCTGGTGGCGAAGATCGGTGAGCTCGGTTGGATGGGCATCCCATTTCCCGAGGACGTCGGCGGGGCCGGCGGCACCACACTGCAGTATGCGATCGCGGTCGAGGAGCTGACCCGGGTCGACTCCTCGCTGGCGATCACGATGTGCGCGCACACCTCGCTCGGCACCCAGCCGATCTACCTGTTCGGGTCGTCCGAGCAGCAGCAGCGCTACCTGCCGGACCTGTGCGCGGGCCGCACGCTCGGCGCTTTCGGGCTGACCGAGCCCGAGGCCGGCAGCGACGCGGGCAACGTCCGCACGCGTGCCAAGCTGGACGGCGACGAATGGGTGATCGACGGCGCCAAGCAGTTCATCACCAACGCCGGCACGAGCATCTCCGGCCACGTCGCGATCACCGCCCGCACCGGCGAGCGCGAGATCTCCAACATCATCGTCGAGAACGGCACGCCCGGCTACGAGCAGGGCGAGCCGTATCGCAAGATGGGCTGGAACGCATCCGATACGCGGCCGCTGAGCTTCGCCGACTGCCGCGTCCCGCAGGAGAACCTGTTGGGCCCGCGCGGGAACGGGTTCAAGCAATTCCTGCAGATTCTCGACATCGGCCGCATCGGCGTCGCCGCGATGGGCGTCGGCCTCGCGCAGGGCGCGCTCGACGAGGCGCTCGCGTACGCCAAGCAGCGTCACGCGTTCGGACGGCCGATCAGCCGCTTCCAGACGATCCAGGCAAAGCTCGCCGATCTCGTCACCGAGATCGAGGCGGCGCGGCTGCTGACCTACAAGGCAGCCTGGCTCAAGGACCAGCGGCGCAACTTCAGCTTGACCGCCGCGCAGGCCAAGCTGAAGACCGGTCGGCTGGCGGTGCGCGCGACCGAGGAGGCGGTGCAGATCCACGGCGGCTACGGCTACATCGAGGAGTACCCGGTCTGCCGCTTCTACCGGGACGCCAAGATCCTGACGATCGGCGAGGGCACCGATGAGGTCCAGCAGATGATCATCGCCCGTGCGATCGGCGCGTAGGCAGCCCGTCGGTGAACGATCCCGCCTCCGATCAGGGGAAGGCAGCATGAGCGCCCTGCCGCGAGCCGTCCGGATCCGCGAGGTCGGCCCTCGCGACGGCTTCCAGAACGAGCCCGAGGTGATCGCGACCGCCGCGAAGATTCGCCTCATCGAGATGCTCGCGAGGGCCGGCCTCAAGCGCCTCGAGGTCACTTCGTTCGTGCGCGCCGACGTGATCCCGCAACTCGCCGACGGCCCGGATGTGCTGCGCGGGATCGCGCTACCCGACGACGTCGCCGTAACCGTGCTGATCCCGAACGAGCGCGGTCTTGACAACGCGCTCGCTTTGCGCGAGCACTTCAGCGAGATCAACTGCTTCATGAGCGCCTCGGAATCACACAACCGCGCCAACGTCAACCGCTCGATCGAGGAGTCGCTGCAGGGGATCGAGCGCGTGATCGCCCGCGCCGGCGACGAGGGCTTGCGCGCCGAAGGCGTGATCAGCGTCAGCTTCGGCTGCCCCTACGAGGGCCACGTTCCGCCCGAGCGCGTGTTCGCAATCGCGCGGCGGCTGGTCGCGGCGGGCGCCGCCGAGATCGGCTTCGGCGACACCACCGGGATGGCGAACCCGCTGCAGGTGCACGAGTTCTTCGAGCGCGCGCGCGCGGCGCTCGGCGATCAGGTGGAGCTCACCGCTCACTTCCACAACACGCGCGGGCAGGGCCTCGCGAACGTCTACGCGGCTTTGCAGGCCGGCGCCGTCAGCTTCGAGTCGAGCTTCGGCGAGCTCGGTGGCTGCCCGGTTCCGGCCGGCGCGACCGGCAACATCGCCACCGAGGACCTGGTCTGCATGCTGCACGAGATGGGGGTCCGCACCGGCATCGACCTGCAGGAGCTGCTGGCGGCCTCGGCTGCGGTGCGGGACGTGCTCGGACGCCCGCTCGGCTCGCACACGCTGATCGCGGGACCTGTGGACTGGCACCGGGATGGATGAGCTTTCGCCGGTCCTGATCGCCAACCGCGGCGAGATCGCGGTTCGCATCGCACGGACCGTGCGCGAGCAGGGACTCGAGAGCATCGGTGTGCTGACCGCGCCCGACAGGAGTGCATTGCATGCCGACGCGGTCGACATCGCGGTCCCGATCGGCTCCTACCTCGACGCCGGCGAGCTGCTGCGCGCCGCGCGCCTCGCCGGTGCCCGCTCGGTGCACCCGGGCTACGGCTTCCTGTCCGAGAATGCCGGCTTCGCGCGGGCAGTGCGAGCGGCTGGGCTGATCTGGATCGGTCCTCCACCCGCGGCGATCGAGCTGATGGGCGACAAGGCGCGGGCCAAGACGGCCGCGTCCGCGGCCGGCGTTCCGGTCGTGCCGGCTGTGCAGGCGGGTGATGACGCCGGCTTTCCGGTGGTCGTCAAGGCGCTGGCTGGGGGCGGCGGCAAGGGCATGCGCGTTGTACGCAGCGCGGCCGAGCTGGAAGCGGCAACGGCTGCCGCGCGGCGCGAGGCGCTGGCTGCGTTCGGCGATCAGCGCGTGATGGTCGAGCGCTACCTCGAGCGACCGCGCCACATCGAGATCCAGGTGCTCGCCGACCGCCACGGCAACGTCGTGCACCTAGGCGAGCGCGAATGCTCGCTGCAGCGCCGCCATCAGAAGGTGATCGAGGAGGCCCCCTCGCCGGTCATCGACCACGACCTGCGCACCCGCATCGGTGCCGCCGCGGTCGCGCTCACGCGCGCGTGTGGCTACGAGGGTGCCGGCACCGTGGAGTTCATCGCGACCGCCGACGTAACCGAGTGCTACTTCCTGGAGATGAACACGCGCCTGCAGGTCGAGCATCCCGTGACCGAGCTCGTGTACGGCGTCGATCTGGTCGAGCAGCAGCTGCGCGTGGCCGCCGGCGAACAGCTTTCATACACGCAGGAGCAGCTGATCCCGCGCGGGCACGCGGTCGAGGCGCGCCTGTACGCCGAGGACCCGACGAGCGGCTTCCTGCCCTCGACGGGCACGATCAGGGCCTATCGCGAGCCCTCCGGCGAGGGGATCCGCGTCGACTCCGGCGTGCGCTGCGGCAGCGAGATCGGCACCAGCTACGACCCGATGCTCGCGAAGGTGATCGCCCACGGTCCCGACCGCCGGACCGCGCTGCGGCGCCTGGACCGCGCCCTGGCGAGCTTCGACCTGCTCGGCGTCGCGACCAACGCGGCCTTCACGCGCACGCTGCTGGCGCGCGCCGAGGTCCGCAGCGGCGAGCAGGACACCGGCTTGCTGGAGCGCGTCCTGTCCGGCTGGCCCGCGGGCCAGCCGCCAGACCTGATCGCCGCCGCCGCACTGGCAGCGTGCGGCACGGCGCGGCCTGGCGGCCCGTGGCGCCGCAAGCTGATCGATCATGGCGAGGTGAGCGTCCGCGACGGCCGCGTGATCGCCGGCGGGCGGGCCTGGGAGGACGCGGCGATCCGCTTCGACACGGATGGGACGGCGCGCGCTCGGCTCGACGGCGTCGAGCGTCGCTACGCCGTGCGCGTCACCGACGACGTCATCTGGATCGCTCGCGAGGGCCACCATCTGGAGCTGTGCACCAAGCGCTTCAGCACCGAGGCGGAGGCCGACCTGCTCGATTCGCTGCAGGCGCCGATGCCGGGCACGGTGCTGCTGGTGCACGTGCGCGACGGCGACGCGGTCGCGCGCGGGGATCTGCTGATCGTGCTCGAGTCGATGAAGATGGAGCTGGCGATCACCGCGCCGCACGCCGGTACGGTCGACGGGCTGAGCCTGCGGGTCGGCGACCGCGTCGCGCTGCGCCAGGCGCTGCTGGCCGTGCACGCTGATCCTGCGCACGCGGCGGTGGTGGCGGCGGACGACTCCGTGGAGGACGCATGAGCGCCGTGGCGAGCAGCAACCGCGAAGGCCACCTGGCGCTGATCGCCGAGCTCGAGAGCCGCCTGCGGACGGTTCGCGAGGGCGGCGGCGAGCGCGCCCGCAAGCGCCACACGAGCCGTGGCAAGCTGCTCGTGCGTGACCGCGTCGAGCGGCTGTCGGATCCGGGGACGGCGTTTCTGGAGCTGTCCGCGCTGGCCGCCGACGGGTTATATGACGGCGACGCGCCCGGCGCCGGGATCGTCACCGGGATCGGGATCGTCGCCGGCCGTCGCGTGGTCGTGGTCGCCAACGACGCGACCGTGAAGGGTGGTACCTACTACCCGATGACGGTCAAGAAGCACCTGCGCGCGCAGGAGGTGGCGCTGCACAACCGGCTGCCGTGCGTCTACCTGGTCGACTCCGGCGGCGCCTTCCTGCCGATGCAGGACGAGGTGTTTCCCGACCGTGATCACTTCGGCCGCATCTTCTACAACCAGGCGACGATGTCCAAGCAGGCGATTCCCCAGATCGCCTGCGTGATGGGCTCCTGCACGGCAGGCGGCGCGTACGTGCCGGCGATCAGCGACGAGACGGTGATCGTGCGCGAGCAGGGCACGATCTTCCTCGGCGGGCCGCCGCTGGTGAAGGCCGCCACCGGCGAGCAAGTGAGCGCTGAGGAGCTCGGCGGGGGAGAGCTGCATGCCCGCACCTCCGGCGTCGTGGACCATCTCGCCGGTGACGACGAGCACGCCCTGGAGATCGTGCGCGGGATCGCCTCGACGCTGCCGTCCCCGCCGCCGGCACCGTGGGAGGTGCGGGCTGTGCGGCCTCCGCTCGAGGATCCAGCCTCGATCCTCGAGGTCGTGCCGCTCGACACCCGCACCCCCTACGACGTCCGCGTGGCGCTGCGGCGGATCGTCGATGCCTCCGAGCTGAAGGAGTTCAAGGAGCTTTACGGCACGACGATCGTGTGCGCGTTCGCGCATATCGGCGGGCACCCGGTCGGGATCATCGCCAACAACGGGATCCTGTTCAGCGAGTCCTCGCTGAAGGCGGCGCACTTCATCGAGCTGTGCGACCGGCGCGGGATCCCGCTGCTGTTCATCCAGAACATCACCGGGTTCATGGTCGGGCGCGACTACGAAGCCGGTGGGATCGCGAAGGACGGCGCCAAGCTCGTCACCGCGGTCGCGTGCGCGCGGGTCCCGAAGCTGACGGTCGTGATCGGCGGCTCGTTCGGTGCCGGCAACTACGGCATGTGCGGGCGCGCCTACTCGCCGCGCCTGCTGTTCATGTGGCCGAACGCCCGGATCAGCGTGATGGGCGGCGAGCAGGCCGCCACCGTGATGCGTGAGGTCGGGCAGTTCGAAGCCGGCGAACGGTTACGCGAGCAATACGAGGACCAGAGCCGCGCCTTCTACTCGACGGCGCGTCTCTGGGACGACGGGATCATCGATCCCCGCCAGACGCGCGCCGTCCTGATCGAAGCACTGTGCGCGTGCGCGAACGCTCCGCTGGGGGACCTGGGGTACGGCATCTTCAGGATGTAGGGCGCCCCACGGCGGACTCGGATGTGGTTTCGCCGGCTGTTTACGGCAAACGACATCCGAGTCCGCCCGCTGGTCGTGGAACCGTGGAACGGGTCCGCTCAGCGGTGCCTGAGCCTCAGGTCGATGACCAGCAGGGCCCCCAGGCACACGGCACCCAGCGCGAATAGGGCGGCGTAATCACCGAAGCCGTGATAGCGGAAGCTCACCGTGTGGGTGCCGGCGGGTACGGCCGTCGCGACCAGCGCCGGCGCCACCATCAGCGTCGCCCGCGAGCGACCATCGACCGTGGCCGTCCAGCCCGGGTCAAACGAGGCGCTGAGCACCGCGACTCCCGCCCGGTGCATCGTGACCGTGGCCGTGACCTCGCCGTGCTCCAGCCGGTCGCGCTCCGCGAGCACGGTCCCGGCGGGGGGCCCGCCGGGCGCTGCGGGCAGTCTCACCGGCGTCATTCGTGTCACCGGCCTCACCGTCGTCGGCCCACCACCGAACGCGACCCTCAGGTAACCACCGCTCTGGGCGAGATGCGACTGCAGCAGGGGGATGCTGCGAGCACCCACATCGGTCCGGTCAGCGGTCATTGCACCGACGAGGCGACCAACGCGAACGTAGCCGGGGGTACCGGTTTTCCAAAGGCAGTAGATGCCTGCACGCATGATCAGGCGCGCAGGCACCGGCGCCGGGCGCCCGAGCGGGAGGATCAGGTAACCGATCCCGAACAGTGAGTAATCGCTCGGGTCGTCCTCATCAAAGTAGTACTCGGGATCGGTCATCAGCGAGGCTGTGCGCAACGTGTCGCCGACCTCGTCCACATCCCGGCTCTCCAGATACTTGTAGACAGGCACCGCGCCGACGCCGAAGGCCGCTCCCCAGTTGGACGGCATTCCCGCATACACGCGCCCGCCGGCTGCGCGCCTCACGAAGTCGATCAGCCGGTCGACCTGCGCGCCCTGGGTGGCGTCCGCGCGCCGCTGCTTGGCGATCTCGGCGGCGTTGCCGCTGTCATAGGCGTCGAATTGCGTCCATGCCGGCGCGAGCATCACGATCGCAGTCCCGCAGGCGACGGTCAGGCGGAGCGCTCGCCGCCGCGGAGCCGTGAGGATCCTCGCGCCTCCGCGACGATGCATTGAGTCTCCCCGGCGGCGCGACCAGTCTCCCCGGCGCCGCCGTAACCATGCTGAGAGCTCGTGCTCGATCGCGCGCGCACAGGCTTCGGCGGCGAGGCCCGCCAGCAGCAGGCCGGCGAGCTGAATTCCCATCATGAAGCGACGAAAGAAGATGTCACCGGCGCCCGGGATCACGTCGATCAGTGCTCCCCAAGTGGTCCTGCCGAACGACAGCAGCAAGCACGCGACGAACGCGACGACCAGCGCCCGGGCGTTGACGTCGCTGCGCCATCGGGCAACGGCGAGACCGAAGCCGACCACGACGAACACCGTCAGGACGGGGATCCGCCCGTAGTCGAGGAGCTGACCTGAGAACAGCCAGACGAGCACGCGATGTGCCCCGTAGCCGTTGACGAGCGGGGTTGCGCTCAGGATCTCGTTCCTGGCAGCCCACTCCCGCTGATCGACCAGCGGCACGATCACCCAAGCCGATGCCAGCAGCGAACCGCCGATCAGCACGCCGCCGCGGCGCAGGCGCACGATCGGCCGAGCGCTCCCAACCAGCGGCCAGAGCACGAGCGGGATGATCGCCAGGTAGCCGGTCTCGAAATGCAGGGCCGCCGTGAGCGAGACGCTCGCGACCGCCACCCCGAACCCGCGTCCGTCGCGAATCGCGCGCCAGCTGAACCCCCACGCCAACGGCAGCGTCAGTGAAGCCCACAGCTGCGTCCACAGCCCGAGCCCGAGCCACACGTACGCATGCTGCTCGTAACCCAGACCGGTGGCGCTGACCACGAACGGGGACATCGCCGCTGCCATGGCGGCGCCGGGGCGCCTCGCGCCGAACAGTCGGGCGGACACGTATACGCTCAGCGGCCACGCGGACAGGAGCACGTACAGTGTCCAGCGAAATGCGCTGTCGGGGCCGGTGATCACACCGATCAGTCCCGTGATCATCGCCGGCAGGCTCTGGTAGTGCAGGAACTGTGGCGAGCCAAGGCCGATGTACGGGAACCAGCTCGTCAGCGGGAGCTGCCCGGCCTGGAACTGGAGGGTCGCGAACCGCACCATCTGCTCGTGCACAGCGCTGTCGTCGGCATACGACACGCCCAGCGTCTGCGCGCTGAGGCTCGCGAGGTTCCAGATGACCGCCGCGCCGACCAGCAGCCAAGGCCAGCGCGCTGCCCAGCCGCCGCGAAGGCGCCTAGGCGTGTGCGTCCGCGGCCTGGGCGCCTGTACTGCCGGCGGCGCCGCTTCGGACCGGCGTGGCGCCGCTTTGGACCGGGGTGGCGCCGCTTTGGACCGGGGTGGCGCCTTTTGCAGGCGCCCCGGCGCTCGCGAGCCCGGCCTGCAGCCGCTCGGCGTTCGATAGCAGCCGCTTGACCCGTGTCGACTGCTCGGTCAGCTCCCGCTTACGACGCTCGCGCTGAGAAACGGTCGCGGCGGCTGCGTCCCGGTACTCCTTCTGAGCCGCAGCCAGCTCTTTCCTGCGCTCGGACACCTGACGGCGGATGACCCGCTTGATCTCCTGATTGACCGAGATCATGCGAACGCTGAAATCGTCGCGCATCGCTGCGGCCGCCGCCCCGAGCTGGTCCCTGATCCAGCCGCGCAGCTCGTTGCGCCCCATCGCGAGCTTTCGCGAGCGGCGCCCGAGCACCATCCAGGCGATGCCGGCCACCGCCACGATGCCACCTCCGGGGATCGCCAGCGACGGCAACACCATGTGCGCCAGCGTTGGGATTCGCGAGCCCATCAGGAAGCCGCCGGCCGTCGCCATCGGGTCGCCGGACCCCTGGCCACCTACCTGTGGCTCGGAGATCGGCGCGATGCCGCTGAGCTCGTCCTTCAACCTGCCGACGGTCCCGGCCAGCGCGCGCTCGTCGTCGGTGAGCCCGAGCATCTCCTCGAGCGTCTGCTCGAGCCGATCCGCGCTCTCGTAGGCCAGCCTGCGCGCGAGCGCGCTCAGTTCCGACTCGAGGTCGGCGACCAGCTCATGCTGGTCGTCGAGCTTGATCTTGTCGATGCGCCCGAGGTAGGTCCGCTGCAGCTCACGGATCGCACTGGTCAGCTCCGTGTTGCGCGCGTGCTGCATCAGCTGGATCTTCGCGCTCAAGTCGTCCTGCCAGCCCGCGAGATCCTCTTCGAGCCTCGCCAGCCGCTCCTGCTTCTCGCGCAGCTGGGCCTCGAACGAGGGATCCTGGTCGACGGCCGTGACCCGCTCGGCGATGCTCCCCGCAACGATCGAGAGCGCTCCCTGGCAAACGCGCGTGGTGTTGGCGAGGTGAAGCACCGCGGCCCGGCGTACGACGCGCTGCTCGAGCACCTGCTTGAGCTCGTCGATCCCCGACGACGCGCGCCGCTTGTGCGCCTGCTCCGGCGCCAGTGACAGCGACTGCTCGAACCGCGCGCTCGACACCGGGACGATCGGCGCACCGGCGAACCGCAACGCGTGCTGGCGCAGCAGCGAAGCGTCCTCGCTGCGCAGTTCCTCCCAGCGGCGCTCGTTGTCGATCTTGCTCAGGGCGATGATCACAGTGTCGATCCGCTCCGAGGCGCGCTCCAGAAAGCCCAGCTCCGGCGCCGCGAGCGGGCCGTCGGTGTCGATCACGAACAGCAGCGCATCGGCTTCGCGAAGCACCTCCAGGGTCAGCGCACCGTGGGCGGCCTCGAGCCCGCCGACACCCGGGGTGTCGATCAGGCGCATGCCCTCCAGGAACGGATTCCTCAGGCCGACCTCGACCGAGCGCACACCTTTGTGGTTGCCGGGGTTGCCGGTGACGGTCGCCCACTCGGCAATCTCCTCGATCGTGATCGCAACCGGCTCGGACTGGCCGGCGAGCTGCACGCGCGCGAAGTCCTGATCGGAATGCTTGATCTCCACGAAGCAGTTGGTCGCCACGTCAGAATCGACCGGCGAGAGTCCCGGGTGCTCGAGCAGGGCATTGACGAGCGCGCTCTTGCCGCGGTTGGCCTCGCCGACGACGACGACCGTTGCCGGTCCCGAGCCGCGGCGCCCAGCTTCGTCGCGGATGCTCTTGGCCAGATCGGCGCGGCCTGCGGTGTCGAGCAGCTGCTGGGCTTCGGCCGCAAGCGCGTGCACCTGCTCGCTCAGCGTGCCGCTGCCACCGCTCACCGGTGGATTGCCCGCAGCGCTCACTGCTGGGCGCCCTCGCTGCGACTGTATGCCATCGCGGCGTCGACAACGCTGCGCGAGACCGGATCGTGAAGCTGGAGCGACAGCGCGCCCAGCAGCGCATCTCCCGCCAGCGGCTCGCCGTCCGCGGCGGCGGGTGGCTCGACTCCAGGCGCCAGCTCCTCCCACAGCCTCGCCGCGATCTCTCTGACGCCCTCTGCGCCACCGTATACGAGCTCGTCCAGATGCGCAGGAATCGCGTCCGCCAGCATCCCCTCCGACTCCCAGCGAACGTCGCCGGGGAGCCCGTCGTATGGCAGGAGCGCTGGCGTCAGTCCGGTGCCGTCTTCGGCCGCCCATGAGGCCGCGTAGTGCGTGTCCGCTCCCGCGGCGAGCGCGGGCGCGCCGTCATCGACAGCGATCCAGGCGGGCACGGGCTCGGCGACAACGTCGAAAACGGTCCCGCCCGGAGCGGCGAGCGCGGTCTCGGCGGGCGTTGTCGCGTACTGCGGCGGTGCCTGCTGTGCTTCGCCGCCACTGCTGTCGGTGTCATGGCCATGGGCGGCTTCGGTCTCTGCTTGCCCCGCCAGGTCGTGGAACAGGGGGTCGTCGCCGTGCCCATGCCCGACGCCCTCCGTGCCGAGCTCGTGTGCCGCGCTGGGAGCGTCTGCGCCGTGGTCGCCTTCCAGCTCGGGCTCATACGCGCCCGAACGCTCGCGATCGTCGGGTGGATCCGTCCCATGTTCGCCTGCGTGCTCCGTCATCTCAAGAAACCTAGCTTTCGCCAGCCGCGGGACAGCTGCCCCGCAGATGCTAGCCAGGGCGGCCGGCGATGTCATCCCGAATTCGTGCCACCGTGGCCGATTCGTCGCGCGGGGAGTTGATCGCACGCGTACTCCTCGGGCGCTCGGAGTAGATCGCGCGCATGCTTCTCGGGCGCGCGGAGTACGATCGCGCGCATGCTCCTCGGGCGCGAGGCGGAGATGAAGTGGCTGACGGGGCAGATCGGAGCAGGACGCTCGATCGCCGTGCATGGCGAGCTGGGGATCGGCAAGAGTGCTCTGCTGCGCGCCGCTGCAGGTGCCGACGGCCGGCGGACGCTGACCGGCGGCGGTCTTGCGAACCTCGTCTGGTCGCCCTATCTGCCGCTCGTGCGCGCGATCCGCGTGCCGCTGCCGGCGGGCGATCGGGCCGTGGTTGCGGCTTACGTCGCCCACCGCGTACGCGACAGCCTGCTGCTGCTCGACGACCTCCAGTACGCGGACGGGGACACGCTCGCGGTGCTGCCGGCGATCGCCGCACGCGTCTGCCTGCTGCTCGCATGGCGCGATGGGGAGCCGGGCTCCGAGCGGGCACTCGCGGTCGCCCGCGCCTGCGGCTGCGAGCTCCTTCGGCTGGCTGGGCTCGACCAGGAGTCGGCGACGGCGCTCGCCCGCGCGCGCAGTTCTACGCTCAACGAGCTCGAGGCACGGTCGATCGCCTCGTCGTGCGGCGGCAACCCGCTGCTGCTCGAGGAGTCCGCGCGCGGTGAAGCAGGCGCGAGCTCCGCTGCGGCCGTCGTCAAGCGACGCATGGCGCGGCTTTCTCCGGCGGCCCGGGAAGCGGTCGCGGTGCTCGGCCTGCTTGGTCGCGCCGCCCCGGCGGAGCTGCTCGGCGAGTCGGCTCGCGAGCTGCTCGACGCGGCGCTCGTCGAGCAGTCCGGTAAGTCGCTGAGCCTGCGTCATCCGGTGTTCGGAGAGCTGGCGATCGGGCAGCTCGACCCGCAGTCACGTCGGCGGCTGCACGCTCATCTCGCCCAGCGGCTCGCCGATCCAGGCGAGCGCGCCCGCCACCTGGCTGCCGCCGGCGACCTGCAAGCCGCCGGTGTCGCGGCGCTCGAGGCCGCCCGCACGGCTCGCCACATGGGAGCGCGCGCGCGACATCTCGAGCTCGCCGCGCAGTGTGCGTCAGGTGCGGAAGCCGATCGTCTGCGCCTTGCCGCCGCGGAGCTGTTCGCGGACGCCGGCGAGCATGCACTCGCGGAGCGGGTGCTCTCGCGGATCGAGGCCCGCGAAGGGCCACGCGCCGCGGAGGCCGCGCTCCGGCGCGCGCGCGCGCTGCTCGCGCTCGGCGCCCGGCGGGAGGCGCACGCGGCCGCCATACAAGGGCTTGCGCTGATCCGAGACCCCGGCCCGTTGCAGCTGCAACTGCGAGTTGAGCGGCTGCGCGCCGAGCTGGCGATCGGCCGGCGGGCGGCAACGCTGCTGGAGGAGGCCGCGGAGGTGGCTGGGCTGTGCGAGCTGGCGAGCGTCGCCGAGGCGCGCGCGGTCGCGATGCTGGGTTCGATCCAGCTTGCCGTCGGGGCGGGCGGATGGCTCGAGACGCTCCAGCAGGCGGTGGCGCTCGCGAGGCTCGCGGACGAATTCGACGTCGAGTGCGGCGCGGCGGCGACGATCGTGCTGGGACACCTGCTCAATGGCGACGGGGACGGCGCGCGCGGCTTGGCGCGGGAGATGGAGGATCGCTGCGCGGCCCGGCTCCTGCGCGGCGCGCAGCTCCAATTCGCCGCCAGCCGCCTGTGGCTGGACCTGCACGGGCGAGGCGCCTGCGCCGAGGTGGCCGCAGCTTGCCGTGCGTTGCTCGCCGATCCGGTCCCGGAACCGGTCGCGGGTCAGCTGCAAGGGTTGATGGCGCTGGCGCTCGCTGACGCCGGCGAGTTGCGTGAGGCGGAGCTGTTGCTCGAGCACGCGCTTGGTCGAGCACCAGCCGACCGCGGGCGGTTCCTGTCGTGGACGCGCGCCGAGGTGATGTGGCTCGCCGGCGAGGCCGTAGGCGCCGCGAATCTGGCGCGCGACTGTCGCGAGGATCCGCTGGCGGCGTTTCCGGTCGGGGCGCTCGCTGCCGTGACCGCTGCTTGGGCCGCGAGCGACGCCGGCGGCCAGGCCGTCGGCGACGATGCCGGAGAGGCTGTCCCCCACGGGGAGGCTGTCGCCGCCCAGGTGTGCGGCGGCTCCGCGGAAGAGCTTGCCGGGATCGAGCGTCTCGTCCAGGATCCTGCCGGCGCACGTGAGGCGTTCGTGCTCGCCCGAGACGCTTGGGCGGGGATCGAACGGCGCGGTGCGCTGCGGTGCGCGTGGGCCGGCGCCGAGGCTGCGCGGCGCGCCGGCGAACGAGATGTCGCCGTCTCCTCGCTCCAGAACGTGAGGTCAGAGATGATCGCCGCTGGGATCACAGCGATCGTGAGCCGCGTCAACCGGTCGCTGCGAGAGGCGGGCGTACGCGAGGCGAGCGGACGCTCGGCTGACGAGCGCGGCTTGACGGCGCGCGAGCGCGAGGTTCTCAAGCTCGTCGCACAGGGCCTCAGTACGGTGGCCATCGCCCGCCGTCTGGGACTCGAGGGAGCGACGGTTGAGACGCACATCGAATCAGCTCGCGAGAAGCTCGGGGCAGCGAACCGGACACAGGCGGCGATCCTTGCGTTCGGATGAGCGTCCACCGCTGATCGTGCTCGATGACGCAAGCGGGCTCGCGGGCTTGCGCGCCAAGCTCGAGCGCTCCGGTTGGCGCACTCAGGCAGGCTGGGCACTGCCGGCGCGCGACTGGGACGTGAGCGCATTGAGGATCGTGTGTGCGGGCGCCGTGGTCGATTCTGCGGCCCTCCAGGCCGCGCTGCTAGCCGGTGCCCGGGGAGCCGGCCTGATCATCCTCACGCCGCCCGAGCCGCCGGATGCGTTCCTGGAGGATCTGGCACGAATCGGAGCCGTCGAGCGTCGCGCCGCCCGCGGCGAGGTGTTTGACGCCGAGACGGTCGACCTGCTCCGGGAGCTGTCGGCGGGTAAATCGGTCGCCGACGCGGCTGCCGACGTGCTGATCTCGCTGCGTACCGCGCATCGGCGGCTCGCGGCGGCCCGCAAGGCCCTCGGAGTAAAGACAAATCGAGAGTTACTGACCGAATACGGTCGCCGCTATTCGCGCCCGGGCTGACGGCGCGGTGCGCCCATTGGTCGGTACCGGCGTCCGTGAGGCCCGCGCGCAAAGTACCGGTCAGTCGGCGGGATCAGGTGCCAGAGCCTGAACTCGAGCTGGAAGCGGAGCTCCTGCATGTGTCGACGACGCCCACGTACCACGAAGGATAGTTCTGATCGCGGATGTCGGGGAGGTCAGCCTCAAAGGTCGAGTAGGGAACCGCGTTCTCGGTGCCTTGCGTGATGCAGGTGCAATAGCTCGAGGGGGAGTCCGCTAGGCAGCTGTCGTCGATCTCGCTGGTCATCGTGGCGGAGTACGTCGAGACATTCGAAACGGTGCTAGTGCTGCCGCCGCCGCCGCCATTGCCACTGTTCGTGGGCGGTGGCGTGGGTCCGGGACCGCTACCGCCACTGAACAGCGCGTATCCCCCCACGATGATCACGGCGAGGAGCAACCCGCCGATCAGCTTCTGCTGCGCTGTCAGGCGGGAAAGCAACGCGATCACCGCGGCGGGCTCCCGCTTGGGCGTCTGGTCGCGCTTGGGTGTCCGCTCGGGCTCGGGCTTGGCTGTGCGCTCAGGCTCGGCCTCGGCTGCCCGCACGGGCTCGGGCTCAGGCGTACGTGTGGGCGCGGGAACCCAGTCCGGCTCGGGCGCCTGCTCCTCTCCCAGGTCCAGTTCGGTCCTGTCGTCCACGGCACCCGCCGGTGGCGGGGTAGCCGAGCCGAGGGCCGGTTTCTCCAGGTCGGGCGCCGGTGTCGCTGAGCCCGGTGTGGGTGTCGCCGTGCCGGTCACGGGTGGCGCCGCCTGCCGCGGCGGTTCCTGGGCCTGCGCGTGCAACGCGGCGAGGGCGGCGCCGCGTGCCACCACGGTCTTTGGATCGTCGAGTGTGCGCGGGACCTTGCCGAGCCGCTCGCTGATCAGCGAGCCGACGAGCGGGATCGCGCTCGAGCCGCCGGCGAGATAGATCGCCTCGAGCTGATCGGGCGCCAGGCCCGCTCCCTGAATCGTGCGCGCGAGCTCCTCGACCGTTGCCTCGATGTCATCGGCGATCAAGGTCCGCAGCTCCGCGACGTTCACGAGGATGTCGCGATCAACCGGTGCTGGTACGTACACGGGGGCGTCCGGATTGCGCGACAGATGCTCCTTCGCCTTGCGCGCCTCCCGCAGCAGCTGCCGGTTGGTCTGCGGCCAGCCGCCGGTGCGGGAGGTGCGCAGGTTCTGCCAGTCCTCGGCCGGCAGTTGCGAGCCCAGCCAGCGATACAGCCGGTCGTCGAAGTCCTCGCCGCCGAGATCCTCATCGCCGCCCGGCTCGCCGACGACCTCGAACCCGTCCGCCACGCGCTGCAGCACAGCCGTGTCAAACGTGCCTCCGCCGAAGTCGTAAACGGCCACAAATTGCCCCACCGACAGCTCTTCGCTGGCGAAATAGATGGCAGCGGCGACCGGCTCCGCCACCAGCACCGGCTCGGGAAGCCCGGCCATGCGAGCCGCTTCGCGCAGTTGCTCAACCTCGGGTCCGTCTACCGCCCAGCGCGCCGGGTGGGTCAGATACAGCTGGCTGGGAGCGCCGCCCCGCTCACGCACGGCTGCATCTCTGACCTTCGCCAGGACCGCGCTGACGGCGTGTGCGACCGGGATCCGCGCGGTGCCGAGCACCAGATATTGATCACCGATGCGGCGCTTCGGCGCGCGCTCCAGGCATTCGGGAGCGAGTGCCGCCCAGCGGTCGGCCAGCTCACCCAGGTACAGCTCACCTTCCCGACCCTTCTCACCTTCTCGCCAGAACACCATCGACGGCATCCGGTCGTCGGCCTCGATGCGGACCAAACGCACCTCACCCCCGGAGACCGTCGCCGCGGCTGTGGCCGTCGTCCCAAAGTCAATCGCCAATATCCAGCCCTGGTCGCTAGCCACCAGAATCACCTTCCAGCCTATAGACCGTCACTTCCGGCATCCGCAGCCGCTGACCGCGATCAATGTAGCCGGGGCGCTCGGTGCCGGCAACCCGGTTGTTGAGCCCGGGATCCTCGGTGCGCACCCGGTCCACGACACGGGAGCTGCTCGGATCGAACGCGCAGCCCGCCTCAACCTCGATCGTCCGCACGCCTGCCTGCCTCAGCGCATCGCGTAGCCGCCGCCGCAGTGACTCGCTGGACACCACATCCGCCAGATCGACGCAGGCCGCGACGAGCACCTCGCGGTCACGGGTCGCATGCTCCGGGACGCCTTGCGTCGGGGCACCTTGCGACGGGGCGCCTTGAGTCGGGACGCCATGCGTCGGGACGCCTTGCGTCGGGACGCCTAGCGCCGGGACGCCTTGCGC